>DATHIZ010000484.1:0-3338 GCA_035316385.1 Bryobacteraceae bacterium
CCTGACCTCCGCGCTCAACAATTTGAAATTTATCTGCAGGACGACTGGAAGGTGCGCCCAAACTTGACGCTTAACCTTGGTCTGCGGTACTCCATGTTCCGCCAGCCCGTGGACGCCAGGAATCAATTGACCACTTTTGACCCGGCCAGTTTTCTCAGTTCGCAGGCGGCGGTGATCACGTCTTCCGGCACGCTGGCGGCCAATACACCCTCGCCGTATTTGAACGGCATCATCATCGGCGGGCAGAACAGCCCCTACGGCAGCAAAATTTCCACGCAAGACCAACTGAATTTCGCGCCTCGTTTCGGTTTCGCCTGGGATCCATTTTCCACGGGAAAGACCGCAATCCGCGGGGGCTATGGCATATTCTACGATTCCACCCTGGTCGGGACGTTCGAGCAGAATATTTTCGCCAATCCGCCGTTCGTCAACTCCGTGACGATCCCTAATGTTCCGCTGGACAATCCCACGGCAGGTAGCGCCACTGTCAGCAATAGCCCCAAAGTGCTGCGCGGCACTGCTACTGTTTTTCCGACTCCCTACACGCAACAATGGAGCTTCGAAATTCAGCGGCAGATTGCGCCTTCCACTTTGCTGAGCGTGGCTTACGTGGGCACCAAGGGAACGCATTTGCTGGGAATTGTCGACCTCAACACCGTTGTTCCGGGGCTGGCCTATTCGAGTGGCCTGGTTTCACAAAGCACCGTCTTCACTTCGGCGAATGAGCCTCTGCTGAACCAAATCCGGCCTTTTAAGGGATACAATGCGGTGAACATGGTGGAACCTTGGTTCAATTCCAACTACAATTCATTGCAGGTGAATGGTCAAAAGAATTTTAAAGACGATTCGTTGATCGGCTTCGCCTATACGTGGTCCAAGAATCTCACCGACAACCAGACCGACCGCTCCACCGCACCGCAAAACGTCTATAACTTCAACAAAGGCGAGTATGGCTTGGCGCAATACGATCGCCGCCACGTGTTCAGCCTCAACTTTGTCTACACCCTGCCCTTTTTCCGGCAACAGTCTGGATTGACGGGCAAACTGCTGGGGGGCTGGCAAGTGAGCGGCATCGCAAGTTACTACACCGGTTTACCGCTTACCGTAACGACCACCGGCACTGATCCGGCGGGCCTGGGCATCATCGGTTCCAGCGCGGCGGGTTTGCGGCCGGATCTGACGTGCGATCCTAACACCGGCAGCAATAACCGTTTGATGTGGTTTAACACGGCCTGCTTTACGAATGGCCCGGCTGGACAGCACCGGCCCGGCAATGCGGGGCGCGGAATCGTGAAAGGGCCGGGCTATGAAGGCTGGAATGTATCGGCCTCAAAGAACTTGCTGTTTCATGAAGGCCGTTTCCGGCTTCAGATCCGCGGTGAGGCGACCAACTTGCTCAACCATGCCAATCCGAATGTTCTGGGAGTGACCGCAACCACCGCGACTACCTTCGGCATGATTACGTCCTATCGTGATCCGCGGATCATTCAATTAGCCGGCAAATTTTATTTCTAACTTTCGGAGGCAAAAACTGAAATTTCATCAGACACCCAAGAGGTGTTTCTGCACCTTGCCCAAAGCATTCCGCGGCAGCGCCGGAACCACGATGAACTGCCGCGGCACCTTGAACGAGGCGAGTTTCTCCCTGCATCGCGCCTCCAGATCTCTTGGCTCTACCTGTGACGCCGCAACCAAGTACGCTACCGGCACTTCTCCGCGCACGGGATCGAGCCGCGCCACCACCGCTGCTTCCGCGATCTCGGGCTGCTCTTCCAGCCACTCCTCAATCTCGCGCGGATAGATGTTAAATCCGCCGGAGATGATGAGATCGCTTTTCCGTCCGCACAAGGTGTAATAGCCGTCCGCTGAACGCGTGGCCAAATCGCCGGTGCGAAAGTATCCATCGACGAAGGCGGCACGCGTCGCATCCGGGCGTCCCCAGTATCCGGCGAAGACGTTCGGACCTTTTAGATAAAGTTCGCCGGTTTCGCCGTCTGCCACGGCCGCACCCTCTGCATTGAGCAAGCGTACGGAGACGCCCGGCAGGGGGAATCCAATAGTGCCAGGCCGCCGCTCGCCCGTATAAGGATTGCCGATGTTCATGAGTGTCTCGCTCATGCCATAGCGTTCCAGAATGTGGTGGCCATACAGCTCAAAAAACTCTTGCATCACGGCAGGCGGCAGCGCGGCCGAGCCGGAGACGAATAAGCGCGCGGACGCTCCGATTTCACGCGCGCCACCGGGAGAGATGCCCAGCAGCCGCACATACATGGTAGGTACGCCAAAGAATACCGTGGGGCGGAATTGCAGAAAGGTCTGTTCGGCGGTCTGATGCGCGAAGCGTTCCAGCAGCCGCAACCGGCACCCGCTGGCGAGCCAGCAATGCAGGCCGTTCCCAAGCCCGTGGACATGGAACAGCGGCAGCGCCAGAAGCAGCCGGTCGGCCGCCGTGATCTGCCAGCAGGCCAGTAGATTCACGGCGTTGCTCAAGAAGTTGTTGTGCGTGAGCACCGCACCCTTCGAGGCACCCGTTGTACCCGAAGTGTAAATGATGCCCGCCGGTGTATCGCCATCAACGGAGACCACCGGGCGCATGGCCGGATACTGCGCGGCGTGCCGCGCCAGGTCCGCACGCGTCCAAACCGGCACGCCAGCCGGTACCGGTTCATCGGCAATCACAGCCAACGGTTGAGCGTCTTGGAGGATGTGTGAGATTTCACGGTCGCGATACAGGATGTTGATGGGAACGAAGACGACGCCTAGCTTGCTGCAAGCCAGGTAAAGATCGATGATCTCCACGCAGTTCCCCAGATAGACGCACAACCGCTGCCCCGCTTGCACACCTTGCGCGGTCAGGAACTGCGCGAGGCGGTTGCTGCGCGCTTCGAGTTCGCCGAACGTGAAGGTTTCTTCCGCAAATTCGAGCGCCGGTGCATCAGCGCGGCCCAGCAACGAAGCGTCAAACAAATGTGTAAGGTTCATGTTTCCAGATCAATAAGGTCAGTCGAGCAGCGTCTGGCCGCGCGTCTCCTTACCCAGCGGCAGTAACATCAGGCCGGCAACGAAAGCAATCGCCGTAAAAGCAACGGGCTTGCCAAGCGTGCCGTAATGCGAAATGGACGCGCCCACTAGAAAAGTGGCCCCTGCCGCGACGAACCGCCCCGACGATGTGGCGAATGCAAACGCACTGGCCCGGCATTCCGTCGGGTATTGTTCCGGCAGCCATAGCGTGAATACGCAGAAACTGGCGCCGCCGACGCCCAGCACGAAGAGAGACGGCAGGAACCAGGCAAGTGCACTTTGTCCCAGGTAAAAAACATAGCCGAATGCGACCGAAA
>DATHIZ010000485.1:0-18372 GCA_035316385.1 Bryobacteraceae bacterium
CCCAGATCCTGCGTATTCACAAAAATATAGCCAAGCTTCGGATCAAAGGAGACGCCGCCCCAGTTACCGCCGCCCGCCTTTCCGGGGAACAAAAGCGTCACTTTAGTCTGAAACGGCGTGTATGGCCCGGCGTTGTACATGCCTCCATCGGTATTAAACAGCTGTGTGCAAAACTCCTGATGCTCCGCTGTGACAGTGGCGATTTCATCCTTCTTGAAGGAGTTTCGTGCCAGCGGTTTAGGCTTAAGTGGAAACGGTTGAGTGGGCCAGCTCTCCTCACCCGGAACATCCGTCTTCGGCACGGGCCGTTCTTCCGCTCCAAAAATAGGCTTGCCCGTCAAACGGTCCAGAATAAATAGCAGGCCCATCTTGGTGATCTGCGCAATAGCAGGAATCGTTTTACCGTCACGGACTACATCAATCAGAACAGGCGGAGCCGGAGTGTCATAGTCCCAAATATCATGGTGAACAAACTGGTAATACCATCGCAGCTTGCCTGTGCTCGCATCCAGCGCCACCACGCAATCGCCGTATAAGTTCAGTCCTTTGCGATCGGCGCCGTAGTTGTCGTAGGAGGGCTGGCCTAGCGGCAGGAACAACAGTCCTCGCTCGCTATCCAAGGTCATGGGTGCCCAGGCGTTTGTCCCTGAGCGCTCTTTCCAACTATCTCCAGCCCAGGTCTCATTTCCCGGTTCGCCCGCGCGCGGCACGGTGTGAAATGTCCAGGCGAGTTTTCCGGTGTGAACATCCCACGCCCGCACATCGCCGGCCGGGCCTTGGCTTGGAACTTCCTGCACCTGCGCGCCTACCATGACAAGGTCTCTGTGAATGATAGGAGTGGAGCTAACGCTGTAAAGCGCATCCGGATACTTATCCGCGACCCCAGTCTTGAGGTTCAACTCACCCTCCTTGCCGAATCCGGGAACTGGCTTGCCGGTTTTGGCATTCAGGCAGATGAGCCGGCCATCGCTCGTGCCAAATAGTATTTCCGCGGGCGAAAGCTTATCACCCGGCCAATAGGAAACGCCGCGCATGGCCGGCTGGGCCTTGATGACTTTGTATTTCCAGATTTCCTTGCCCGTCTCGGGTTCCAGCGCGACCACCGTGTTGTACGCGGTGGGAAGATACATAACATTGTCGATAACCAGCGGCGTCGCCTCGGAAACCGGCCGCGGTCTTGCTCTTCCGCCCCGCGCGGACGTAGATGCAGCGGACGCGGATTGCGCGGCGTCGGCGTTCGAATGGTAGGTCCACGCCCGTACCAGGCCGCTAACGTTGTTGGTGTTGATCTGATCCAGCGGCGAGTATTTCATTCCGCCTGGATCATGTCCATAAACTGGCCAATCAGTTTGTCCGGAAAGCGTGCTCAGAGACGCCGCGGCTAGAAATAGACTCATAAAACGAGTCGGTGAAAATAACTTCTGAAATTGCATGCGGAATTGATTTTTGAATAAGTACTAACGCAAAGCGATCACAGCGCCATCGCGCGGCGCCAGCGTCACGGTGATACGGCGATCGCTGACTGCAACTGCGCTATTCCCCCAAACGTCGGTGGCCGTATGAAACTGCGGTCCGTGTTCATCGATGGAAACTGTAGCCGATTTCGTACTCCTGGTGGGATTTGTGATCCAAAGATAACTTCCACCCGGCCCGGAATGCAGCCGTGCTTGTGTGTCGGGGTTATTGTTATGAATCTGAGGCTGTACGTTCGCCATCTTCAGAAGCTCCGCGTAGAAAGCCTTTGCATCGGGCGAATGGTGCAGGGCATAGCCGGCGCCGGGAAAAGTACCAACGAGCAGTGTGCGTCCCTTACCTACTTGATTTTCAACTGCGGCCACATGGCCGTTTGCATAGTGCCCAACTGCCTTGCCTCCCGCTACTGTGTACTCCTGCAGAAAATAGCGTCCGTTGACCTGGTGTCCATTCACTTCGAGCGTTAGTTTATCAAGTAAGTCCGGAGTAAACTCGACATACTGCTCGCGCGCGCCGAAGAGCTGATCAAATCCCAAGTTCGGCTGTGTGGCTCCGGCTCGGCCCTCATCTCCGAAGTAGGCCGGCAACCCTTCGCTAATCAGTGTGCCTCCGGCTTCCACATAGGCCCGGAGTTTATTCACGCTTTCCTTCTTCAACATCACCGGGTACGGCAAATAGACAATCTTGTACTGAGCCAAGTCGTCGAGTGAGACGAAATCCGCCTGAATGTTCGAATCGAAAAACGCCTGGTACGCGCCCTTGATCGACTGCGCATAGAATTCCGTGTCACCTTGCTGGACGTAGTTAAACATCTCTGACTCAGGAGCGAAGACAAGTCCAATATCACCTTTCACCGGGTGCGATTTCCACACATCCGGATGAGCATTGGCCCAGGTCGCAAATTTGCCTGCCATTTCGGCGCGAGGAGTGACGGATCCATCCATTCCGAAAGGTCCGAAAGCCCCGAACAGCGGCCCATCCAGCAGCGGCCGCCAGCGTGGATAGAGAATGCCCGTTGCTCCGCCCGCGCAAGAGACCAGGTTCCAGAGCCGCACATCCGTGTCATCGGGAATGCGTCCGTCGTCGCGGGGCCGGCGGATCACTTGCGGCTGCATCCACAGCGGACCGCCTTCCGCTTCGGCGTGCCAGAATGGTTTGCCGCGTGATCCGCCCCGCACTAGATCTACCGCCTGATACTGTTTCCACGGCTCATCGCCCTTGCGGGACGCCACGAAAGTAAAACCCCAAGTATCTACTTCCGCTGCGGAGCGCCATTCATCGTGCGCGCTTGATGGCAAAGAGTCCAAAGTGCCCGCCACGCCGTGCGCGATGATCAGGTGTTTCGAGTCATGCTCGCGAAATAACTTTGTTCTCCAATGCAGTAAGTCGAAGACATTATCTATCCGGAATTGCAGCCAGTCCAAGCTTTGCGTATATCCACCAAAGTCATACGGCGGGTCAACGTCCTCCCACGAGGAATAGCTGTAGCGGTTCCACGCCTGTCCGGTTTTTTCTAGAGTCCCATAATGGCCCCGCAGCCACTCGCGCATCTTTCTTTTCGTAGCGTCGCAGTAGCAGTACATCTTTCTGGGGTTGCCGCCGTTGTAAGTGTTCTCGTTCCAAAGGTCGTATCCGAGCAGCGCCGGATGGTTGCGGTAGTGCTCCGCCAGTGCAGCCAGAAATTTCTCGGCGGCAGCCTTCACCTCGGGATTGTCCAGACACAGCCCGGGAAAGCCGCCCGTAGCGCTGCTGCCGCCAACGCTGCTATTTACCACCGTCCCGTCACTCGCCAGGTAGCGAGCCTGCGGATATTTGTGGAACATCCATTCGGGAGCCGCCGTCACCAACTCCGCGATCACTACTTTGATGCCGTTCTGTGCGGCCAGGTCCATCATGCGGTCATAATCGCGCCAGTCGTACTTTCCTGGAGCAACTTCGATAGCCGACCACATGAACCAGTGGCGGAATGTATTCATGCCGATCCGCGCCGCCGTCTTGTGATCGCGCGCCCAATCCTGTTCCGGTGGATTCGACTTTCGAAAATAAACAGCGCCGTACGGAAAGACCGGCTGTTCTACCTTTGGCCCTTCCGCCGCGCTACTCTGGCTGATGAAAGTTAGTGCTGCAAAAAGCCCAACAATGGTCCGCAAAAGCATCTCCTCTTAAAAATAGAGCTTCAATCCGAACTGAATCTGCCGCCCTGTTGCCTGGCCGTTCGAAAGCTTACCGAAGTTCGGGTTGTTGGAATTGCAGGCACTGCCCGGCGCGCCGATGCAGGTCAGCGTTGGACTATTTGCCGACGGCAACGAAAATGTTGGCGTGTTCGTGAAGTTAAAAAACTCGGCCCGGAATTGCAGCAGGAAGCGCTCGGTGAACCTCATGTTCTTGAAAATGGACAGATCGGCGTTTCTTGACCCCGGGCCGCGCGCCACGCGCCGTGCGGCGTCGCCAAATTTCTGGATGGCGGCGCCGGTGGAACTCAGCACTGTACCTGGAACTGTAAATGCAGCCGGATTAAAGTAACCGTCCACGCTGGAGTCAGGCGCCACCATGGGTTGTCCCGTCACACGGTCAGGAACATTGAATGTGTTGAAAATGGGTGGCAGCACGTTCGTGCGAATATCTGTCGGAAAACCGCCGCGTAGAGAAACAATTGTGTTTATCTGCCAGTCCCCAGCGATCTTCCCGACCGCGCCGTGGGATAACCAGCGTTTACCCGGCCCGAATGGCAAGTCGTATCCCACGCTTGTGGAAAATACTTGCGGCACGTCGATCGGCGCGTAAGAGCGTTCGCGTCCAATGTTGTAAGAATCCATCGCAACGCTCGTGCCGCCGTTTTGAGTATAGGCGTCCGGTCCGGCCCCGCCCGATTCCAAATTCTTCTGGATCGTATAGTTCACTAACATGGCAAGGCCCTTTGAGAAACGCTTCTCAAGCCTGAAGTTAGCGGAATTATAGTTATTCGAAGCTATGGAGTTGGTTACCAGGACAGTTCCGTTGATGTTCGGAAAGGGCCGGTTGGCCTGCCTGTTATTTCCAGTCAACGCTTGCGAGAAAGGAATTTGGTTTCCATTGATAAACAAAGAGGAAAGGTCCCGTCCAATCGCTCCGCTGTAGGAAGTCTCCAGTAGAATTGTGGGCGTAAGCTGATACTGAATATCAAAGTTGAACTGGTGCAGCATCGGGTTGCGCGAATCATGAAAGCCCGCCGTACGGATGGTGCCGACAAACGGGTTAGCCGGCGTAAAGGAATTCAGTGAGGGGTCAGTGGGAACAATCCTGATGGGCGTGTTAATCGTAAATGGCGGCGTCACAGTCTGAGTTGCCGAAACAGCAGGCAGAGAGACTGTTGGCACGTTCGGCAGATTCCCCGAAAATTGCGTGACTTGTTGGTTTTGGTCGCGCGCTCCAAAAAAAAGTCCGTAGCCGCCGCGCAAAACTAATTTTGATGTGGCTTGCAAGGCAAACCCTGCGCGGGGGCCGAAGTTGTTGTGATCGCCATCCACAATAGCCGCGGAATAACCATTCTGGCCGGGCAATGCATATTGACCTGTCTGCACATTGAACAAACTGCCCAAATTGCGCGCGTCTACCGGCTGTGTGAATAGCTCGTAGCGCAGCCCCAGATTCAACGTCAATCGCCGGTTGATCTTCCAATCGTCCTGGAAAAATCCGCCGAAATAAACGGACCGCTGCCGGCCCCAATCGAGCATCGGTGTGCCCTGTATGAAACTCGGATACCCTAGCAGGAAGTCCGCGAACGGTAAACCGGAGCCGGCCGAATTGGAACTCGAGGTAAAGGTAGCTCCATAAATCTCGTTGCCGAAGAACGGTGTCCCTTTCAAAGTGTCAAAGCGCTCGCGCCGCAGATCCACGCCGAATTTGAAGGCATGGTTGGCATGCGTCCAACTGACGTTATCGGCCCATTGGAAGCGGTTTTCGATGTTGAGATTCGGATCGCCTCCCCCCCATTGCGTAAACTGAGCGGTGCCCGAAAGCTGGCCCGAGTAGTTAAACGAGATGCTGGGAAAGCCCAGTAGCGGAGCGGGAAATAGCGCCATGTTGTTCCTCTGGGCGAAGTCGGCGCCGCTTTGCCCCGTTCCTACCAGGCTGCCGTTGTGGCGGACATAGCCGAAACGGAATTCATTCACCAGCGAAGGCGAAAAAATATGAACATCGGATAGGACGCCTTGCGCGGCGTTGTTAACTGAAGAAGCGCCGCCGCCGATGAAGCCGGGCATATTGCCTACCGCTGGTTGGTCGTTAGCGCTGATCGAAAAGCGGGCATAGAAATTGTTATTGGATCCGATCGATTGATCGACCCGGATGTCCCCCTGGTCAGTATTGGAAAACTGCACCGGTTGATAGAAAAAGTTGCGCGCCACTGCGCCGGGTGCGCCAAAGTTAGGTGCGGGCAGTAGCCCGGTTATAGCCAGGGACGTAGCGTTTAATTGGTTCGAAGGAATCCTGTTGCCGGCGAACGGAGTGGCGACGACAACGCCGTTTGGTCCCACCCGCCGTGTGTTCGGATCGAAGATCAATGTCCTCACGCTCGAGAAATCGCCGGTGCGCATCGCAGGCGGGGGGATATCCGCAATGGAAGTGCCGGACGTGGTGTTCTGCCAACTGGTCTGTCTATAGCCCTGATAGTCGGCAAAGAAGAACGTGCGATTGTGGCCGTTGTAGACCTTCGGAATCACAACCGGCCCGCCCAGGGCAAAGCCGAACTGGTTTTGATGAAAGGGAGGCCGTGGCAGCCCCGCGGCGTTTGTGAAGAAATTGTTCGCGTCAAGCACGTTGTTGCGCAGAAACTCGAACAAGGTCCCATGGATCTGGTTGGTCCCGTTTTTGATAGTGGCGTTCACCACTGCTCCGGCGGCGTGGCCGAATTCCGCGGAGAAGGTGCTGGTCTTTACTTTGAATTCTTGAACTGCATCAACGGAGGGCACCACCGCAATTCCATTTCTGCCGATTGCGCCTGCGTTTGACACCGTGTTGTTGTCAACGCCGTCCAGTGTGACTTCATTGGCTGAGAACCGGCCCCCGCCCGCGATAAACGGCAGATTGGAATTCATTCCGAACATCGGCGTTGTATTACCGGATAGCAGGCCGAGCGCAAAGGGATTCCGTCCATTTAACGGAAGGTCGAGAATCTGCTTGTTCTCGATCACTTGTCCCAATGAGGAGGTTGCGGAATCCACCAACGGCGCTGATCCCGTGACTTCAACCGTCTCGCTCGATTTGCCGATTTCAAGAATAATTCGAAGATTTATGGTTTGATCAACTCGCAGCGTGATGTTACTCAACGTGTTCGATTTGAACCCGCTCGCGGTAGTCGTGAGCGCGTAGTCGCCAGGGTTCAGGTACGGAATCTTAAATTCACCATTAGCATTGCTGCGCGTGGTGCGCGATTCTCCCGTGGTGCCCTGCTTGATGATCAGTTCGGCGTTTGGGACGATCGCCCCACTAGGGTCTTCAACAATTCCCACAATATTGCCGCTGGATATTTGAGACCAGGCGTAAGTGAGTCCGAACAGGGACAACACTAGTAAACGAATGCAGTTATACATGGCATTCC
Organism: Bryobacteraceae bacterium; assembly: GCA_035316385.1. Classification (GTDB taxonomy): domain Bacteria; phylum Acidobacteriota; class Terriglobia; order Bryobacterales; family Bryobacteraceae; genus Bog-105. The sequence continues at coordinate 7,052 of DATHIZ010000485.1, forward strand.
TCCCGTTGTACTTCCGATGGTGCTACTTCTCTAACCGCAGCACCGCTGCATCTCTATCGGGAACTGTCAGCCGGATGCTTTTACCGTTCACTCCGGTTCCCGCGCTTTCCCACAAATCTTTTGCCGACGTCCACGTGGCGCCGTCCGGATCGCCGCTCAGGTCAATTGAAACAGACTTCGTCTGGCGAGTTGGGTTCACAACCCACAAATAGCGCCCGCCCGCGCCCTGATGTAGGCGCGCAATAACGCCTGTTTCGCTCACCGTGATCCTCTGCTTTTGCGGCAGCAGGCTCTGGAAAATCGCCCTCGCTTCTGGATTCGGCTTTTTGAAATACGCCGCCCCGGGAAACGTACCGATCAGGACCGTCTTCCCCTTGCCGAAATGGTTCTCGACCGCGGCTACTGATCCATCGGCATACTGTCCGATGGTTTTACCCGAAGTAGGCCGGTAAACTTGTTTGAAGTAGCGCCCGCCCAACGTGCGGCCGCCCATCCGAAGCGTCAGGTTTTCAAGCAGGTCCGGCGTGAAATCGACATCCTCTTCCTTTGCCCCAAAGACCTCTTGCAATCCGAGGTTCGGCTGCGTGGCGCCGGCATGTGCGCCATCGCCAAAGTAACCTGGAAGTCCTTCGCTGATCAAAGTGCCGCCATTGCTTACATAGTTCCGCAGCTTCAGAGCTGTCTTTTCCGTCAGCATCACGGGATACGGTAGGTAGACAGTTGAGTACTCTTCGATGTTGTCTATATGTACCCAGTCCGGCTGTATATTCGAATCGAAAAAAGCTTCATACGCGCCTCGCGCGGAGGCGGCGTAATACGATGTATTTCCCTGTTGCGCAAAATTAAACCGTTCTGATTCAGGCGCAAACACAATCGCGATATCGCCTTTCACCGGCGGTGACTTCCATAAATCGGGATTGGCGTTCGTCCATTTCGCAAACTTACCTGCCATATCCGATCGCGGCGTGGCGGAGCCGTCCATCGCAAAGGGTGCGAACGAGCCAAACAGCGGACCATCCAGCAGCGGGCGGTACCGCAGATAGAGTACGCCGCTGACACCCGCGCTAAGCGACACCATGTTCCAGACCCGCAGATCTTTTTCATCCGGTTTGCGCGCGTCTTCGAGCGGCCGGTTCGTTACCTCTGCCTGCATCCAAAGCGGGCCGCCCTGCATCTCCGCATGCCAGAATTGTTTCCCGCGCGATGCCGCTCGCACCAGGTCAACCGCGTGATATTGCTTCCAGGGCTCGTTTCCTTTGCGGGCATTCACCCACGTAAAGCCGTAGCTATCCACCTCCGCCGCCGCTCGCCAGTCGTTGGCCGAGACGCTAGGCAACGCTTCCAGTGAATAAGCGATGCCGTGCATGGTGATCTTGCTCTTTGTGTCTGCCGAGCGAATGATATCGCGTCTCCAGCGAAGCAGTTCGTGCGCCCGGTCTTCTCGAAATTCAACCCAATCCAGCCAGTCCGGATACGGCCCGCCGGTGCGCGAGGGTTGAACGTCTTTCCAATCCGCAAAACTATAGCGGCGCCACGCTTTTCCTAGCGCCTGCACGGTGCCGTATTTCTTCTGCAGCCACTTGTGAAATTCCGCGATCGACGCCGGGCAGTAACAATACATCCGGCCCACGCCGGTGCCGCGATGCTCGTTGGGAATGTACGCGCTGGAGGCCGCTTGGAAGTACGCCCCTGCGCCGCCGCTGGTGTTGCCTTCATTCCAGAGGTCGTAGCCATACAATGCCGGGTTGCCCTTGTAGCGCGTGGCCATCGCTTTCAGAAATGCTCCGGCGTGTTCGCGCACCTCAGGATGGTCTAGACACAAACCGGGGAATCCGCCCGTCGCGCTGGAACCGGAGTACTGGGGCACTCCTTTGTATCCATCCTGTGCTTCGAAGCGCGCTTGGGGAAACTGGCGGAACGCCCATTCCGGAGCGGCGGTTATTTGTTCCGCCAGCACCGTCTGGATGCCGTTATGCCCGGCAAGCTCCATCATGCGGTCATAGTCGCGCCAATCGTATTGACCCGGCGCGGTCTCCACTGCGGACCACATCACCCAGTGGCGGAACATATTCATTCCCGTTCGAGCCGCCGTCTGATAATCCTTTTCCCAATCCGCTTCGGGCGGATTTGACTTGCGGAAGTAGACGGCGCCGTACGGGAAGACCGGATCGCTGGCCGGCAGGCATACTTGCGCAAAGACAAAGGCAGCAAGAAAGAGTCGTTTCGGAGAAAACATGGCTCCTGATTTCTTAGTAACTGGCTGAGATAGATGGTATTCTGGTCAGACCAATTTGTCAACGGAAATTCACATGGGTAACCGTAGGTTGTTCCTGGAAAGATTCCTGTATCTTGGTGCGGCCGGTATCGTCGGCGCGCGAGTGGATGCCCAAACACCGCTCAAGCCGCTTCCGGCGCCGGCTCATGCCACCGACGTCCATCACCACATTTATGATTCACGGTTTCCGCCCGATCCGTCAGCAATTCTCCGCCCACCGGACGCAACGGCAGCGGACTATCTTTTGCTCCAGAAACGTCTCGGGATCACGCGTCACGTAGCCGTCCAGCCGTCCACTTATGGGACCGACAATACTTGCCTGGTGGACGCACTGCATCGGTTCGGGGATGCCGCCCGCGGAATCGCTGTCGTGAATGCCACGGTTTCAAATGCCGAGCTCAAGCGGTTGGATGCCGCCGGTGTCCGTGGCCTCCGCTTTAACCTTGTCCAGTCAGGCGCAACCAGTCCTGAAATGATAGACCCCCTGTCAAAGCGAATTGCGGATCTGGGATGGCATATTCAGGTAAATGCTTCCACTGGGCAGATATTGGCAGGCGCCGGTATGTGGAAACGCCTTCCCGTTCCGGTTGTCTTTGACCATTTTGGTCACGCGCTGGATACCCGGAGCGCTGTCTTCTATCTGCTTTGCCGTCTGATGCAGAAAGGAAATGCCTGGACCAAACTGTCCGGCGTTGAAACAGTTAGTAAGTTAGGACCGCCTGAATACTCCGATGGAAGCATGGTTGCTAAGGGTTTTATAAAAGAAGCCCCAGACCGGCTGCTCTGGGGAACCAATTGGCCATATGCAACCTCAGCCAGCAAACCTGACGATGTTCTTCTCTTCAACCTTTTGGCGCAGTGGACTCAGAATGAAGCCATGCGGACCAGGATTTTGGTAAATAACCCCGCTCAACTCTTCCGCTTTCCGCGTTAACGGGCCGATTGAGCTACAGCCGTTCCGGACCGCTGTTCCACTGCTTCGACAATGACATCGGTTGCCTTCTCGCTGATCATGTAAACGGCGCTGACGATAAAGTACCCCGGAATCCGTGGAAATACGGATGCATCGACCACTCGCAATCCCGCAACCCCACGCACGCGAAAACGGCTGTCCAGAACAGCGGATGGGTCGTTATCCGCGCCGATCTTATTCGAGCACGACGCATGATGGCCCCAAGCTTCATTTCGAATGAATTCGCGAGTTGCCTCTTCGGTTTGGTATTCGGGTCCCGGCGCCTCTTCGTTTTTGATTAGACCGAGCCTGTGCAAACGCCTGTTCATGTCGCGGACAAATTCCACGCCCTTCACCACCGCTTCCAGGTCTTCACCACCTTTATCATTCCCCTCGTCAAAGTAATGAAATTGAATATCCGGTGTGTCCCACGGATTTTTGGAACGCAACGTAACCCGGCCCGCCGTGTTGTTTGTCCGAGCCTTCAGAATCGCCCAGGTGAAACGATTATGAAAGCGCCCAAATTCTTTTGAATACCCGGGTACGTATCCTCTGAAGAGACCGGGCACTCCGAAGATGTAAAGGTCCGGCTCTTTCTTGTCGGGCGTAGAGCGTTTAATAATTCCGATCAGCGCTCCATTGGATGCGTAGATGCCTTTTCCTTCCTCCCATTCTTTGAAATGGACGTCGGGATCATGTCCCGAAGAGGGCGGCGCGAACGTGGCATCGTTGAGCAGTTTGAAATTTGCCGCAAACTCCGAGACCACTCCAATTTCATACCGGTCCTGCAGATTCTCTCCCACGCCCGGCAGATCCACAACTAGAGGAATGCCGAACTTTGACAGTTCCTCGCGCGGGCCAACTCCCGATAATTTAAGAAGCTGCGGACTGTTAAAGGCGCCGGCCGCAAGAATGACCTCGCGTTTCGCGCGTATTTCGCGTCGAGGAATAGAAGACTGGTCCTTTACCGCTTGCGGATCGGCATTATATAGATGGCGCCCCTCCAGGTACTCAACGCCCAGGGCCTGCCTGCCCTCAAAAAGGACCCGCGTCACCAGCGCGCCTTTCATTATGGTGAGCTTGTCAGGAAAGCTATTCTGCGTGCGTAGCAGATACTCACGAGGGCCATTGCGCTTCCCGTTGTCAACGGCGAGCGGAGTGAAGGCAAGTCCTTCCGGGCTCTCGGCTGCGTTTCGCGAGTCGTTTGGATCGAACCGTGTATCGAATCGGACCCACGGACTGCCAACGCGCTCAAGGATTGCCTGCTTTACGGCTCCCAAAAGCGTGGCGGCTATTCCAGGATCACGCAGCGCAAGCGCCGGGTCCGCCTCCGAAGTCGCCAGCCAGCCGTCAAAGCCATGACCATGCGACCAGTCGCGCCAGTCCTTGTCGCCTCGGAGAAGGCCGCCGATCGAAGAAAGTACGCCCTTAATCTCACCCTTCACTGAGTCGGGATTAGGAACATACTTGCAGTTTTCGAGGCGCGCGAAATAGTGCCTCATGTGATCCGCCCGCCAGCTCTCGTCGCCCGTGATCTCTGCGATTCCGTCCCAGTCGCTAGCCTGGGCGAGAACGGTGATCATGGCATTATGCGCGGTACAGCCGCCCAGCGTGCCGGCCCGCGGATACCAGATTCCGTCCTTATCCGCGACGTATTTCGTGTCCTTCTTTTGTTGTTCTGTATCCGAATAATGCCGCACGAAGTAATCCCATGAGCATTCCTGGTACTCCGTCGAAAGGCCGTGGAAGATCGGCACCTCGTACATCCAACGTCCTGTGTCGTCCACGGAGCATGGATCGCCGCCTGCCTCCATCAACAAGACACTGAACCCTGCTTTCGCAAGATTAGCCGCAAGCGGTCCTCCTCCGGCGCCGGACCCAACGACGATGTAATCAAAATCAGCAGTACTCATCTCATCCTCAATTGAGTCATTTAGAACGTCTTGAGAAACTCGATCAGCGCCAGCTTGTCGTTGTCGGATAGAGGCGCTTCTTCCTTCTGGTAGCTAGTCCCGAAATAATGACCGCGATTTACTACATAATCGGGACACTTGCTAAGCGTCATCAATGGTTCCACCAGGTTCATGAGTATTTGGCGTGCCTGCTCGTCGCTTGCATCGTGTGGCAGGTCAGCCAGATCGTGTTTGACCCGGATCAACAGCTTTAGCACCTTTGCGTCATGATCCAGCCTGCCCGCGAGATCGGAACTATCGGGTAACAGATCCAAATTAGTAAGCAGCGCCACGGGCGTGCCCTTGGGAATCGGACCAATTTCGATACCACCGCTGCCATAAAGATTCGGAAGAATGCGTTGTCCCCACCCAAGTACAGACTTTAGATTGTCAGGCACATAACCAAACGGAACCCGCAGGTAGGATTGGGTTGTTGTGCGGTCAATCACTCCGGGAACTTTGTCCCCGAGAATTAAATCTTTCTCACGCTTTTCCGGCCAGAGCATTTTTTGAATCGAATCCTGGAATGAATCCATGCGCTGTTCAACGGACGGCATCGGATTGAATTTGCCTAAGGTATTGTTCAGTAGGAAAGGTGCGCTTGACCATAGACTAATCAGCGATGCGGGGCGTGTAAACCCGCGTCCCCCACCGGGCATCGGAAATTCCTTCGGAGCGCCGGTCATAGGGTTGTAAACTGTGACCGTTCCTACGGACGGCAGGCTCTTATATGTTTCGGAGGAGAAATTATCCCAAATGTTATCTCTGATTGCGTTTGTCGCCAGCGGGCTGCAGGCGTTCGTCTGCAGCAAGGTAACAGGAACCCGGAACTCAGCGGAGAGATAGTTTCCGTCCAGGAAGTCGGGTGCAGTCACGATCGTCCGCATCTTTGTTTTGAAGTCTTCAGTTTTCGTCCATGCCCAGTACTTGTTCCAGCAGGTCAAGTAGTCTTTGCCCGCGCACCCGCCTGGATCGAGTCCCTGCGCGGGGGAGGGCAGCTTACTGGAATGACAGCGCGCGCATGTTTCCGCGAACACAACTTTCCCCCGGGTTAACGTTGTTGATTTTGCCGTGATGTAACTTGGTCCACCGGGCGCCTTGTTCAGTTTGTGTGGCTCCGTGCTCTTTAGGAAAAAGAGCGCCATGTCCGGCGTCTGGTCTTCAGTCGCCCGCCAGTATGTGGAATTGCGTTCCGCGCTCTCAATCAGAATCGGCGACGGTCGTTTTCCGCCGATCAGGGGATTGAAGTGCAACAACCATTCTTCGCTAAATAACCCAATGTTCAGGTAAACGCGATTGAGTGCGCCTAGAGCACCGACAGAATCCGAAGCATCCTTTAGAACGCGAGGCGAATAGACCGTTGACGGCGGTACGGAGAATGCGGAAAGTGATGAAGTCTGCGGATAATTCTGAAACTGTTTGTTATGAAGTCCGCCGCCCGCCAGTGTTTCCTTCCCGAAGCGAAGCGCTTGGTGCATCCGTGGAAGCAGATTGTAAATCGCATTCATGGTCCGCGGATTATTGATGTTATCCGTCGATACGAGCGACGTATCCAGCGTTCCCGGTCGTGAAGTATGGAACAGTTGAAACACAAAGCTGCTTCGATCGTTTTCCCAATCGAACACGCGATCGATCCAGAAGTACTGCGCGCCGACATTGGAGCTGAGATTTTCCCATTTCGGATGTTCCGGGTCGCTCGGCGGCTTCTCCGGATTGGGACCGACGTGACAGAACCCGCAAGACATGCCGACACGATAAGGCCGGATCAATTTCCGGTCGCGATAGTAAGTCGGATCGGTATAGAAACGGTTAGGATCCCACTTCTTAGCTGCGGCCTCATCGAAGTCCGGATTTGGAAACAGGCGCATGCCCACAATGCCAGTTGCGTAACCGTAGAAAGACTCAGCCGGCATGTTGCTTCCGCGCGCGCCTATCTTGACTCCAGGATATTTCGTCGTGTTCTCGAACGGATCGGCCTGGCAATCGGCACGGCGTTTGTCCAGCCAAAGCCCATGCCGGTTCGGATCCGGTCCGGTTGCTTTTTCGAAGCATGGCTCGTTGACTAATCCGAACCAGGTCCAGCGGTTATCGCGGCTGAATTTAAGCTTGGGGTATGAGGAGATCGTCTTCAGGAAATCGAGCGCCCCGAAGCTATCGACGCCGATAACGTCCCAGAACCGGTCATTGCCGCCAGTCCACACGATCCAGGTGTTCCGGCCCTTTACTTCGTTGGCGGTTAGCGCGAGGCCGCCATCCATGTCATGGAAATAATCTTCGTCCGCGGCCGGAAAGGACTTCGCATCGCGGCCCGCAAGCAGCGCTTCGTCCTTTACAGTGCCTGCTTGCGGCTGGTGCTTGCAACTTGCAAGCACTAAGATTAAACTCATCCCAACCAGCGCCATGCCTGTCGAACGCCTGTCGAAGTGAAGCATGGACCCCCTTTATCCGGTTTTGGAGAACATCGCTATGCGGTTTCGCCGGACAATCGAATGAAGTACCGACAGCGTTTTGAAAAAAGTCTGACGCATACAGCCAACTGTGCCAAGCGTCAATTCCGCAACGGTCGTCGACAACGCGCCGTGTCGTCCTGCACGAGATACTATCACCCTTCAACGGAAACTCGATGAATAGTTAAAAAGAAGTTAGACCCACTTACCTTGCCATCATCTTTTTGTTTGCCGCAGCAACGCAAAATCGCTAGAGGGATGACCGCTCCATAAATGCGTTGACAGATGTTCCACGATGTTGATAAAGTCTCATCAGTTTGCGCGAACGAGCAAAAGGTTCCTGGTAGCAATGCGTTCCGTGAATCGCAGCACAATCAAACGTTACCGGCTCATCGTTCTGAGTAGATCGGCGCGGTGGACGGTCCAAGGCAGGTAAGGAATGGCCGATCACAATGACCCGAATGCCGTCAATTCAATTTTCTCCGACGTCGATGTAAGCGCAGCCGATCTTTACGACCTATTCGGATACCCTAGCGATGACAAAACTGGCCGCGAGAAAGTGGTCATCGCGTTGACGTTTGCCGCCGTTCCGGAAGCCGGTATCCTGGACAGCGATTTGCTCTATCGCATCCAGATTCACGCCTCGCCGCGCATCGCATGGAAAGGAGGAGACGGCCACACGCTAGAAGGTTTACTCGAATACGTGGATGCGGTCAAAGATAAGTACCTGGGCAATTTGAAGACGTCTGAAATCCGCGTGCACGTGGATGAACAGCAGCGCGCTGTAGTTAGGTTCTTTGATTTTCCAGGAGCAGGAAGCTTTTCAACCGTTCTCGAAACCAACAAGGTTCACGAGATTCCCACGCCGGACGGGCACTCTTTGAAAGTGTATATCGGCGGCCGCGATGACGCATTCTTTAACGATCTGACGGGCTTTTTCCGGTCCATCAATTATGCGCCGCAGTTCTATCACGTGCCGCATACGATGACGGATTTGCACGAATTGCCCATACCGAAAACATTGCTTGAACTCGAAGGAAATTATCTTTTCAATTACGATCCAGCGGAGCCGCTGCTGGGTTGCGGAGTGAAGAAGAATCTTCCGCCGGGGCCTTATACGTGGAGCGGGAACAAGTTTAAAACGGACGAAAACGGGAACTTCCGGTTTGTATATAGCGGTAAAGACGCTCAGGCCGGAAAGAACATCAATGCGATTATTCTCGAAGTTCCGATGGAGTTCCTTACCAAGTCACCGGCCAAAAACCGCATCGTCAATACGTGGGGGGAAAGCTGGGTTTTGAAAGCGGCGAATAAAGTGGAGGGCATCCCCGATCACCCCGTGCTGCTGGAGCATCCATGGGCGCTGTTCGAGTCTTCCAAGCTGGATGACGAACTCAAAAAGTATAAGCTCGTAGATACCGATGGCCAACCCTTCGCTGACGCGGCGCTCAGCGAGCGCGAGAACAATCGTCAATTGGGAGCCAACAATTTCTGGCTTGCGCCGCATTTCATCAAGCGGCTCGCGCATCTCGGGTGGGGCTTCGGACCCTCGATTAGTGCTCTTGGTCTTAAGACCTCATTCAATCACGACAACTCCCCTGTGTCAGTGCATAAGACCTATAGCTTGGCTCTTGAGGCATTCCCGCGCGTGGCGAAAACGCTGTTTCAGCCGCTGAATATGCCTGATAATTCCTGGAACCCCAAGGGCTTGCATATTCCTTTGCGGCGGCCGTTCGAGATCTTCATCCCGAACGTTTGCGCAATCGATATGGATACCAGCGGAACGTGGCCCTTCGGCAGGCGTCTCGAAGATCAGGTAGCGACTCGCTTCCTTTCCATGTTTCTGGATATGACTGCCGATTTCAACGGCAAGAAATATCACATCGATCTGCTGAACGATCAATCATTGTGGGATGCTGCCCCGATTGAGCCCAAGACACCGCCCAACCCCTTGAATAACGATCGGGAATTTCTCAAAGAGTTTCCTTACATTGCGGAACCATGGTAACGGCATCCGTCCACGTAACTGACTACCACGCGGAACTCGAGCGGGTCGAAAACGACATCGCTGAACTCGCGCCAATTGCGTTCGCTTTTCCGCTCAAGAGCGAGACTGTAACTAAGTATCTGTACCGGCTGTACCAACGGGTATCGCTGAACGGCAGACTTGACGAGTTACGGTCCGTTGAGTCTGCAATCGATCGCGCAATCGACCAGTTAGGGCCCGCCGAAGATTTGTGCCTGTTGAAAGCAAATCTAAACTTCAAGCTCCACCGGTTGGCCGAAACGCAAAGAGCGCTCCAAATGGCTCCGGCTCTCAGCAACCGTGCCGAAGGACGGAGTTTGCTCGCCGACATCGATTTTCAAACCGGCCGCTACAGTGAAGCGAAGAAGGCCGTCGAATCCCTGATCGAGGAAGACCGCACCTGGGACAACTTGGCCCGCCTCGCGCACATGCAACTGAAGATGGGCGGCTTCGAGGCAGCCGATCGGCTTTATCTCGAAGCGGAAGAGGAACTGACCGCGAAGCAGATGCGATCGTATGCGTGGGTTGAACTGCAACGCGGTTTATCGAATGCAATGTGCGGGCAGAATGAGCAGGCTCTGGAGCATTTTTTGCGCGCGGACCGGGCCTACTCCGGATTCTGGCTGATCCGGGAACATATCGGTGATCTTCGCGGAGCACAGGGCGATGAGCAAGCGGCGCTCGCCATTTACGACGATGTTTTGCGGCGTGTACGGAAGCCGGAGCTTCTCCAAAAGATGGGAGAGCTATATCAAAAGCGTGGAGAGCCCGCAAAGGCGGACTGTTTTTTCGATGAAGCGCTCGCCATTTATCTAAAGTCTGCCGAATTCGGCGAGGTGCATTACTACCACCACTTGGTCGAGTTCTACGCGACGGCTCGGCTGAATCCCGGCGAGTGTCTGAAGTGGGCCGCGATGGATCTGGCGCTACGCGATAACTTCGCCACCCAATCTGCTCTTGCCTGGGCTTTTTACGTAACGGGCCATCCGCCCGAAGCCGTCGATAAGATCACGCAGGCGTTGGATTCTGGCGTACAGGATGCCGGTATTTTCACGAAGGCTGCTCTCATATACCAGGCCGCCGGCTTGCACGACAGAAGCCATGCTTGCGAGCATAAGGCTGCCGCGCTCAACGGAGTTGGCGGTTTCCATGTCCATATTTGAGCGCCTGTACCACTGATTGAGCTATGCGGCCTTGCCTCGCTTTGCGATTTTCTTTCCCACCGGTCGCGAACGGCCGCTGCTGCCAGAGGACTTCGCGGCTGGCGCCGTCAATTTGAGGCTGCGCTTCAGCGCGTCCATCAGGTCGATAACAGGAGCTTTGCGGGGTTGCTTGACAGCGGTAATCTTCTGTCCTTTCTTCTTCTGCTCGATCAGCCGCCCGACATTTTCGCGATAGCTGTCGTGGAACTGCTCAGGCCGGAAAGGTTCCGTGAGCTGACCGATTAGGCTCTTGGCCATCTCGAGTTCCTTGGCAATGAATTTCACCGCCGGTTGTTTGCCCCTGTTTGCCTTGTGCAGTTCGTCCACATAATGCAGAGCGTTTTTAGCCCAGCGGCGCGGCGACAAAGATTGAAAGGGTTGGATGCTGAAGGCCGCGGCGGTGAGCTAAAAACGGGTTGGACTAAACCGCTATACGAAACTTCCAGCTATGGGTTTTCAATCGTCGA
>DATHIZ010000486.1:0-11003 GCA_035316385.1 Bryobacteraceae bacterium
CGGCGCCGCCCGTATTATCAACATCAAGCTGGGCCGTGTCGGTGGTTTCGCCGAGGCTAAGCGCGTGCATGACATCTGCCGGCTCAACAACATCCCGGTATGGTGCGGCGGCATGCTCGAATCCGGTATCGGCCGCGCGCACAACATCGCGCTCTCTACGTTGCCCAACTTCGTGCTGCCCGGCGACGTCTCCGCCAGCCGGCGCTACTGGAAGCGGGATATCATCGTGCCGCCCGTGGAAGTCACCTCCTCCGGAACCATTCATGTGACCAATTCACCCGGTTTCGGCTATGAAATCGACCGCGAATACCTCGACAGTCTAGTAGTAAAAAGTCAATCGTTATCCTGATTACTGTTACCTATGTTGAACCCGACCATGCTGAACCCGAGTATCTTTCGTGAATACGACATTCGCGGTATCGCCGACAAAGAACTGCTTGACCCGGATGTGGAACTCCTCGGCCGCGCTCTCGCCACTTACTTGATTCGTCACAGCGGCCATACCATCTGCCTCGGCCGCGATTGCCGTCTCAGTGGAGACCGCATCCACGCCGCCATGTTGAAGGGCTTGCTGGCCGCTGGCGCTCACGTGCTTGATATCGGGACGGGTCCCACTCCGCTGCTCTACTACGCTGCCGTCCACTTTGAGGCTCACGGCGCAATCATGATCACCGGTAGCCACAACCCTCCTGAATACAACGGCATCAAGACCGTCTGCGGTACCGGCACTCTGCACGGCGACCAAATTCAGCAAGTGCTCAAACTCATCCAGACCTCCGATTACGAATCGGGCCGCGGAACCGTGAAAACGGTGGACGCCGCCACTCCTTACATCGACGAGGTCGCTTCCCAATTCAAGTTTGACCGCAAAGTGAAGGTCGTATTTGACGCCGGCAACGGCACCGCCGGCCCGACGCTTCATCGTCTGCTGGAAAAGCTCAACGTCGAGCCGGTCGAGTTGTTCTTCGAAATGGATGGCCGCTTCCCCAATCACCACCCCGATCCCACCGTCATCGAAAATCTGCACCACCTGCAGCAGAGCGTCCACAAGAACAAAGCCGAGCTCGGCATTGCCTTCGACGGCGATTCAGACCGCATCGGCGCGGTCGATGAGCAGGGCAACGTCGTCTACGGCGACATGCTGATGTTGATCTTCGGCCGCGAAATCCTTACCCGCAAGCCTGGCGCAACCTTCATCGGCGAAGTGAAGTGTTCGCAGACCATGTACGACAAGCTGGCCGAACTCGGCGGCAACCCGATCATGTACAAAACCGGACACTCGCTCATCAAGGCCAAGATGAAGCAGGAGCATGCCGAACTGGCTGGCGAAATGTCCGGTCACATGTTCTTCTCCGACCGCTACTACGGGTACGACGACGCGCTCTATGCCGCCTGCCGGCTGATCGAGATTGTTGCCAAATCCGGCAAGCCTCTGTCCCACCAGTTGGAAGGACTTCCCAAGCTTGTTTCCACTCCCGAACTGCGCGTCGATTGCCCCGACGACAAGAAGTTTCTGGTGGTCGAAAAGGTCGCCGCTTTGGTCGGCAAAACCTACCGCGTCATCGATGTCGACGGCGTGCGCGTCATCTACGAGAAAGGCTGGGGCCTCGTGCGCGCCTCCAACACGCAGCCTGTCTTAGTCATGCGCTTTGAAGCCGAAAGCCAGGCGCTGCTCGATAAGTATCGCGCCGAACTGGAACAAACCGTCGAAGAAGCGAAGGCCGCCGTAGGCGGCTAGGTCAGTAAAGCAAATACGGCTTGCGGCGTTCATCGAACTCCATACCCTCGGTCGGCACATATTGCTTCAACTTGTTGACCGTGTCCCGGTTGCCGATCAGGAACCGGCATTTTTCGAAATCCACCTTACCCGGATACAGCGTCTGCAACCCGGCCGCAAGTTCCAAGCCCAGCCGCGTGCTGTCAAAGGATTCGCGGTCGGTAATTACGAACCGGACGCCTTCTATCTCCCGCCCCGAGAAGTTCGACGAAGTGGGGGTAAATCGGGTGGGATAAACACGCACGCCCGGAATGTAGCGCGAGTTCAGGTAAGCTGCCAGCCCCTGTCCTTGTATCCAATCGGCGCCCACCTGTTCAAACGGTGCGTCCGTCCCCCGACCCACCGAATAGCTGGTGTTTGCTTCGAGCATAGCCAGTCCCGGATACAGCAGCGCCGCATTCAGGCTTCGCATATTCGGTGATGGGTTCACCCAGTTCAGCGCGGTTGCGTCGAACCAATCGCCCCGCTGCCAGTTCTGCATTTTGATGACATGCAGATCGGCTCCGAACTGCTGCTCGCGGTTCGCCATCGACGCCAATTCGCCGAACGTCATGCCGTGCCGCAGCGGCATGTTGTAACAACCCACGAACGAGTGCAGGTCGCTGTCCATGACCGGTCCTTCCACGTGTGTCCCCGTGATCGGGTTCGGCCGGTCCAGCAGGTAAAAAGGCTTCTTGGCTTTCCCAGCGTCTTCCAGCGCGTACAGCATCGTGCACGAGTACGTCCAGAAGCGCGCGCCCACGTCCTGAATATCGAATACCACCGCATCCAGACTTTGCAGCTGCTCCGCACTCAAGCGCCTGCGGTTCGGCCGGTAAAGGCTCTCTACCGGAAGCCCGGTCCGCTCGTCTTTGGCATTGTCCACATCCACTTCCTCATCCTTCGTTCCGGTGATGCCGTGTTCAGGCGAGTACAGCGTGGTCACTTGCACGCCCGCCGCCAGCATCGCATCCACATTCCGCCGGCCCGCCCGGTCAAAACCCGTCTGGTTTGTGATCAGCCCGATACGCTTCCCTTTGAGCTGTTTAAAGCCCTCCTCTTCCAGCACATCCAGACCGGTCAGTGTCTGCCCGTTCCGATTCACTACGCGGTGGACGCCCGCGCCCGTCATCGTCTCGTTGTAGCCGGTCAGTGCTACGCGCTGCGGAACCGTCAAGCCAAAACTGGCCGCGACGGCCGTGCCCAGCCGCGCACGCAGCGACGTCAGCGAAGTGCCGCGCTTCACATGCACCACGTTGGTCAGTAGAATCACATACGAATGGCTGGTCGGATCCATCCACATCTCCGTACCCGTAAAGCCCGTGTGTCCATAGGAGCCAATCGGAAACAACTCACCCCGGTTGCTTGAAAAGGGCGAATCGATATCCCACCCAAGACCGCGCAAGACCGGCTGATCCGCCGGGCTCGCCGGCTCCGTGAATTTCCGCACGGTCATGGGCGAGAACACACCCTTTCCCATGTTCAGAAGCATCTCGGCGTATTTCGCCAGATCGTCTGCCGTGGTGAACACTCCAGCGTGTCCCGCAATGCCGCCCATGTAGCGCGCGGTTGGGTCGTGCACCACCCCGCGGAAAGGCACACCGGTATCATCGTCGGTCTCTGTCGGAGCAATGCGCGGCCGCAATGCCGCCGCGGGTAGAAATCCAGTCTCATTCATGCCCAGTGGCGCAAACACCTGGTCATGCGCAAACTCCGCTAGCGACTGCCCCGAAAGCCGCCTCACAATCTCGCCCATCAACAGAAAGTTGATATCGCTATAGATGAAACGCGTGCCTGGGAGCGCAATCGGCTTCGCGGTCAGCGCTTTCGCAATGCCGATGTCGTAGCCGCTCCACTTGGGAACCAGGTCTACGTCGGGCGGCATCCCTGAGAAATGGGTCATCAACAGCCGGATCGTGATGTCGCTTTTGCCGCCTTGGAACTCCGGCAGATACTTCGTCACCGGATCGTTAATGCGCAGCTTGCCTTCTTCGAACAGCTTCATCACGGATGGCGTCGTCGCCACCACTTTGCTCAATGACGCCGCATCGAAGATGGTGTCGAGCGTCATCGGCTCGCGGTCGGGAACCAGTGTCCGAAACCCGTAGGCTTTGCGAAAAATCACGTGCCCCTCATGGCCGATCACCAGCACGGCGCCCGGAATAAGACCGCCTTGCACCGCCTCATCCACAATGGGATCTACTGCCAGCAGCTTTTCCGCGGGCTGTTGTTGTTGGGCAAGCGCGACGGAGGCAGCCAGGACGACCAGGATCAGGGATTTCATCGAGTTCTTACTAGGCTAGCCTGACGGAAATTTGTTCCAGCACGGCCGCCAGGTCGATATCCTTGCTCGTAATTCCTCCGGAGTCATGCGTCGTCAGGTCCACGGTTACTTTGTTGTAAACGTTGAACCATTCGGGATGGTGGTTCTTCTTTTCAATCACCACCGCCGCGGCCATTATGAACCCAATTGCCAGCGAAAAGTCCGGGAATTTGTATTCCCGGTGAAGCTTCCCGTCCTGGACTTTCCATCCTGGAAGTTTGAGCAAATGTTCGTTGATCTCGGATTGCGTCAGCTTTTGAGAGGGCATGCAAGTAGCATAACTTGCAATTTCGGTGCACACGTGTGCATAATGTTTAGTGGGGAAGTACTTATGGGAACATCCGCTGTACAACACACGCCGATGCAGGAATTGGACGAATGGGACGATTTTGTCGCCACTCGCTACAAAGAAGGGAAGACCGAGGAGGAGTTCCGCAATTATAAAGCGGACGCCAACCCCGGTGTCACCGAATTCTACCGTTTAAACCACGCCCACCAGACGCTGGATTTCGTGCTTCGCAAGAAAGCCGAGTACTCCGGCCTGACGCGCGGTAAAAAAAGTATCTGGGAAATGGCAGACTATCTGAACACGCTGGTCGATGACAGCGATCCCGATACCGACGTCTCGCAGATAGAACACCTTCTGCAGACTTCTGAAGCCATCCGCCGTGATGGTCATCCGCGCTGGTTCGTGCTGGCTGGTTTTGTGCACGACCTCGGCAAGGTTCTCTGCTTGTACGGCGAGCCGCAATGGGCCGTGGTGGGCGACACATTTCCGGTCGGGTGCAAGTACTCCGATCAGATTGTCTTTCCGGAATTTTTCGCCGCGAATCCTGATAGCAACGTTCCCGAATATCAAACCCCGAACGGCATCTACCAGCAAAACTGCGGCCTGGATAAGGTGCACCTGTCCTGGGGTCACGACGAATACATTTACCAGGTAACGCGCAACTACTTACCCGAACCCGCGCACTACATGCTGCGCTATCACTCGTTTTATCCCGCCCACCGGGGCGGCGCTTACCGGAACCTGATGAATGCGCACGACGAGCAGATGTTCGAGTGGGTAAGCAAGTTCAATCAGTACGACCTTTATTCCAAGGGTCTGGAACGCCCCGACAGCAAAGCGATCATGCCCTACTACCAGGAACTCGTGGCTGAGTTCTTCCCCGAAAAAATAGATTGGTAATCCGTCGGCGCTCCACTGGAGCCTCGCGCGATTAATTCGCCTTTCATCACTACAGTTCGCTCAGCCGGCACGCCTTTGAGCAGCGTTAACAGAAGTTCTGTTGCGCGCCGGCCGAGCTCTTTTTTCGGTTGCCGGACGGTGGTGAGCGGCGGCTGCAGGAAGCCCGCGAAGAAGAGGTCGTCGAAGCCAACTATTGATACGTCGCGGCCAATCGCCAACCCTTGCGTGATCGCTGCTTCCATCACTCCCAGCGCGGTCATGTCGTTGTAGCAAAAGATGGCAGTCGGCCGGTCTCGCAGCGCCAGCAGTCTTTGAGCGCATTCCCGGCCACCATTAGCCCCGCCATCGCCGCGCGTCACGTATTCCGCCGGCGCCGTCAGCCGGGCCTTGCGCAGCGCTTTCTTGAACCCGCTCAGCCGTTCCGCATTGGATTGCAAGCCAAACTGGTCACCCACGTAAGCGATTTTGCGGTGGCCGAGTTCGATCAAATGGCGTACCGCCTGGCACCCGCCATCCACGTTGTCTATCGTAACCGAATGCACGAACTCGCTGGGATGCTGATTGTTCAGCAGCACAATCGGGACATGCAGCTCGGAAAGCAGTGACACATGGTTCGCGCCCAGGCGGGAAGACGCCACCAGGATTCCATCCACGCGCCGTTCTCCGAAAGAGCGCACGACCTTCATCTCGCGTGCCGGATCTGCCTGCGAAGTTGCCAGAATCACCGAATAGCCGTGCCTGTTCGCCATCTCTTCGATGCCTGCCACTACTTCGCCGTTGAATGGATCGGCGATGCTCGTCACTACAACGCCTAGCGCCTCGGTCTTGCGGGTCACCAAGCTGCGGCCCACAGCGCTCGCGGAGTAACCTGTCTCGGCCGCAATCCGTTTGATGCGCTGCGTGGTGTGCTCCGGGATCAGCGGGCTATCGCGCAGCGCGCGCGAAACGGTGGAGTGCGAAACCCCCGCCAGACGTGCAATGTCCTTAATCGAAATCGACATAGAATGGCCTGCTTTACCGGCCGCCCTTCTATGTTGTCAAACGCGGGGCATTCACGCGGCAGAACGCCCGCCAGCGTGCTATTTGGGCTGGCTCAATTTCTTGAAGTATTCCGCCACGGCGTCGCGGTACTTTTCAGGGGAAGGCTCTGGCGCGCCGCTTCTTGCTCCCGTGGCCTGCGGTTCGCCCAAGCGCCGGTTCAGTTCTACTTCCAGTCTTTCGAGATGCGTCACAGCATCATCGCCAATCGTCGATTGCAGAACATTCGGATCCGAATTTAACCTTCGCAGAGCGCCGAACGCGTTGTCGAAATAGCCGCGCAATTCACGGTCGCCCGGCGCCATCTGTCCCCGCAAAGCGTTCAGCTGGCCCATCGCATCCTGCACGCCTCGCCGGTCGATGCCGCCGCCGCCCGGCGATCCGAGCCGGCCCCAAGCCTGTTGTCCCTGGCTCTGCCCGGAAGCCGATTGCTGGCCCTGAGCTTGTCCGGGTTGTTGCCCAGACTGTTGCCCGGATGGTTGTGCAGACTGTTGTCCGGAAGACTGCTGCCCCTGGTTTTGCCCAGGTGAACCCTGTGACTGCGCGCGTTGCAGCATCTCGCGCAACTGCCGTACTTGCGACAGCGCTTCCGATTCCTTTTGATCCGGCCCGTTGCCGTTGCCTTTCCCCGAGCGAATCGCCTGTTGAACGGAATTCAGGTCACGGCTCAACTGTTCCACGCCTGCCGTCATCTCGCGTTCCATGTCCAGGTTGCGATCGCCGTAGCCTTGCTTGATCCATTCGGCTTGCTTCTGCATCCGGAGCGCCAGTTCCTTCTGCTCTGCCTCGGAAAGCGCCCTGCGCATCTGTGAAGACGCGCCTGGCTGCGACCCCGCCAGGCTCTGCTCTTGCTGTTGCATTTGATGCTGCAGGCGTTCGAGGTCTTTGGCTAGCTGCTCTTTTTGATTGGCCAGCGCTTTCTCCTGCGGCGAAACAGAACGGGACGAATCACGCTCAGGCATGAAATTCCGGCGTCCGTAGCCATACCCGTTGTAGCGCCGGTTGTTCGGATCGTTCATCTGGGGCATCCTGCCTTCGCCCAGTTCCGATTCGTCGCCCGGCTGCTGAGAATTGAACATTCCGGGGCGCTGGCGAGCCGCGCCCTGCTGCCCGTACATCTGCTTCATGCGGTTTGCCACGTCACGCTGCGCGTCGGCGATTTCCTGCGCCTTCTGCGCCAGATCGGCTACCGAATTGCCCGCCTCCCGGTGCATCGCATCGTTCATAAGCCGCTGCGCTTCGGCGAGTTCATTGGACGCGCGCTGCTGAGCCGTCGAATCATGCGCGCTCACCGCCTTGCGCATTTCGTTCTCAGCCCGCTGAAGCGCTTCCATCGACTGGCGCATGGCCTGCTTCATGCCACGACTCTGCTGCGAGCCGTTCTGTTGTGAACCACCTTGCTGTGATCCGCTTTGAGACCCGCCCTGTTGCGATCCACTTTGCTGTGAACCACTTTGTTGCGAACCGCCCTGTTGTGAACCCTGTTGGCCGCCTGACTGCGATTGCTGTTGACCCTGTTGTTGTCCCTGCTGGCCTTGCTGCCCGCCGGACCTCGAAAGCTCCTCCATCTGCCGCCGCAGTTCTTCGGCCTCGCGCCGCAACTGTTCTTCCTGCCAGCGCTGTTCAAATGCCTGCTGCTGCCCGTTCTGCGCGGTTAATTGCTGCTGCCGCCGCGCCAGCGCCTGCAAGCGCTCAAACGCATCGTCTATGGCCTTCTGCTGTTCGGCCTTGGCCTGCTCTTCCGACTGTCCGGTCTCATATTGGTTCTTGCTGCTGTCGAGCTCCAGATCAAACATGCGCGCCAGGTCGCGTTGCGCACCGCCACCGCCGCCACCCCCGCCGCTTTGTCCGAAGGCGACCTGAATGTCGCGGAACAAGGATTCGGCCCGCAGCAGCGACTGCAAAGCCTTTTGTTCCGGCGCCAGCGCGTTGCCGAACTTACCGGGCTTCAGCAGCGCCACCGCGCCATTCATGTCCGTCGACGCCTGCACCATCATCTGCGAGAATTTTGCGAACGTCGAGTTAGCGCCGGAAAGCTCACGGTTTCCCATCCGCTCGGCCAGGGTTCTCGCCTGCTCGCCCAGTTTCGCTTCCGTGTCGGCCAGGAACTTCGCCTCTTCCTGCATGGCGGCTTGCGCTTTCGGACCGCCCTTGACTTCGTTCCAGGTCGCCGCGATGATCTGTTTCTGACGTTCAGAAATGTCGTTCTGCTGATTGCCCATTCCGCCGCCACCGCCACCCGCCTGCTGAGACTGGCTGAACTTGAAATCGAACGGCTCGGCCTGGGCGAAGACAATCTCGCTGCGCGCCGTGGTTGTCGCATCGTGCGCGGTCGCGTAGAAGGACACCAAATCGCCCGGGACCAGCTTGAAATTCTCCATGGAGAGCTGGGCCTTGCCCTGCGCTTCCTTCACGCCTTTCGCTTTCAACAGCGGAACAGTTTGCTCCGCGCCGCCATTGACGGAGTAATGCAGATTCATACTCTCCACGCCGAAATCGTCCGCTGCCTCCACCGTGACGGGAACTTCTTCAATGGGAGTTACCTTCGGATCCTTGCCCGGATGGCTGATCTTGATAGTAGGCGCTTCGTCTTTCTTGGCTTCAATGAAGTAATCGTCGCTGATGCGAATCGCTTCGCCGCTGTCGAGCGCCGCGATGTGATACGCGCCGTCTTTACTTACCGGCAACTTGGCGGTCAGCCAGTTTCCTTCACCCTTGGCGAGTTCGACTTTCGCGCCATTCTCCAGCATCAGGAGGCCGTGTTCCAGCGGACGGTTCGTCAGTACCGCGATTTCCGCCTCCGTACCTTGTACCGCCCGAATGTCCCCGCCCGGATCTTCCGTGTTGTCTTTTAGGCCCAGGCCCTTCGGAAAGTGCAGGCTCACCTTAAGGTGCTTTACCCCGGGCAGGTCCCTTACGGCCAGGTTGTAGTGCTTGGATTGCATGCTGTCGGCTTCCACGTAGTATTCAACCGGCTCGGACAATCCGGCAAACACAAACTGATAGCCGTTGCCGCTCGTGCGTGCTTGCATGGATACGGTTTCCCACTTGGGCGCGCCGCCGTATTTTGCGTGCAGCGTCACGTTACGCGCGGAGAATCCGAGCAGCTGCGCATGGATCGCCTGGTCGGACTTGCGGCGCACGGTGCGGTTGCCCGGCTGCACGGTGACTTCGTACAGCGGACGTTTGTTGACGCTGGCCGTGCCGGTCCAGAGCAGGGAAGCGCCGTATCCCCAAATCCCAGGTCCGGCGACGACGAGCCACAGCAGAATGGCCGCCGCGCCCACGCCGGCTCCA
This sequence comes from Bryobacteraceae bacterium, assembly GCA_035316385.1. Classification (GTDB taxonomy): domain Bacteria; phylum Acidobacteriota; class Terriglobia; order Bryobacterales; family Bryobacteraceae; genus Bog-105. The sequence goes on from DATHIZ010000486.1 coordinate 9,604, forward strand.
GCCAGCGCGAACAATGAGCTATTGGCCGCGAACTCTTCCGGTTGATGGTCGCGCGCGACGCGCATGGCATCCTCGGCGACCAGTTCCGTGAATGGATTTGCGGCGTCGGGGCGTTCGGTAACGGTCAGCAGGCGTTCGCCGAATCCCGGCACGCGCTGTTCAGCCAGCCGCGTCACGCGCCGGCGGTTGATTTTGTATAACGGGATGGCCAGCGTCAAGGAAATCGCTGCCGCCAAAGCGGCAAACAGCAGGACGCGCAAGGGCAGCACCACGTTTTGCGCGAAGCGGTAATGATCGCCGATCCAAACGAGCAGCACGGTCAATAGCAGGGCGGTAGCGCCTGTGATGGCCGCGCCGCGCGAAGCCGCCAACCAGCGCAGCCGCGATTCGAAACGCCGTAGATAATCGTTGAGTTGTTCGAGCGCCGTCATGCCGTCTGCCTTTCTTGTTTCAAATACCGGCTAGCAAAGAGCGATTCCACCAATGCCCCGATCAAGGCCAGGATCAGGACATAACGCCACAGACTCCAAGGGACCGTTTGTTTCTGCAGGCTGCTGGTTTCTTCAGCCGCAGCCGTATTACCAGTATTGCGCCATAAAACGAGCGTCTCAGCGGGGATCGTAGTCAGATCGGATTCGCGGCGGTCGGCGTGGACCGCCAGCAGCGATCGGCGGCCATCCGCGCCCTGTACTTCATAGAATCCGTTTTCATCCATCTGGAAATTCAAGGCCCTGGTTCTTTCGTTCAGCGTCAGCTCATGTTTGCCGTCGGGTCCGATCACGTCCGCGGCCATAGCCTCTCCTAGCGTGTGCCGCAAAACCACGGGAGTGCCGGCCACCACGCCCGAATTTTTCTCTTCGGCTCCGGCCAGATAATGGCCCGATTGCACCACGAAGGGCAGGAAAGACGAATGCAGCGGAAAGTCGTTGGTGGAGTTGTCGAGCATGCCGGCGAAAATCAATAGCTTGCCTTCGCCCAGGCGTTTCTCCGCGACCAGCGGAGATCCGTCAGCCAGCTTCGCAAGCACGCTGACGTCCGGCCTCGGCGTGAGCCGGAGCGTCTGGAAGAACTGCACATTCTGGAATTTCCCGGAACCCGTCAGCGCGGCATTCTGGTCATCTACATAGCCGGCGCCCTGGGTTACGCGGTCGCTGCTGATCTGGTCGCCCGACAGCGGTACCTTGCCGGACCGTGCGCTGTTGGGTCCCAACGCGATAAAAACTGCGCCGCCCCTCCGCGTATAACCGGTCAGCGACTGGGCGATTTCCGCGTCCAGATCTCCCACGTCGCTCAACACGACAAACGCGAATTGGGAAAGGTCGTGATTGGCGGCTTGCTCCACGGGCGTAGCCTGGACGGTTAAGCCCGTGCTCGTGGACGATTCCAAGGCCGCCTTGTAA
>DATHIZ010000487.1:0-3244 GCA_035316385.1 Bryobacteraceae bacterium
TTTCAAGCCCGGCGCGAACAACTACAGAATGCCCTGCCGCGCATGCGCGCGGAAGCATTTCTGACGACAGCGCCGCCCAATGTGCGTTACCTGAGCGGCTTCACGGGCAGCAATGGCGCGGTGCTAGTGAGCGGAGAACGCGCGCTCCTGTTTACCGATCCGAGGTATCGTACGCAGTCGGCGTTGGAATCCGATTGCGAAGTGAAGATCGGCAAAGGCCCGCTGGTAAAGGAAATTGCCGCTCAGGTCAAACGGCTACGGCTGAAGTCGTTAGCGTTTGAGAGTAACCGGATCAGCTTCGAGGAGCATGCGCAGTTGAAGGAGGCTTTGCCGGGCCTCCGGCTGAAGGGTTTTGCGGGCGCGGTAGAGACGCTGCGCATGGTGAAATCAGAGGACGAAATAGGCACGATCCGGGCGGCAGTGCAGCTGAATTCCATGGCGCTGGAGCAGGCGCTGGAGCGCTTTAAGCCGGGGATGGCGGAAGTAGACCTGGCAGCCGAGATCGAATACCAGATGCGGCGCCTGGGCGCGGACGGCACATCCTTCGATACCATTGTCGCCTCCGGAAAGCGCAGCGCCCTGCCGCACGCACACCCGACCGACCATCCAATTGATCTGGATCAACTATTATTAGTAGATATGGGCGCGGACGTCGCTGGCTACGCCAGTGACATGACGCGAACTTATGCAGTAGGCAAGCTGGACACCAAGGTCCGGCGAATGTACCGGGCAGTATTAGAAAGCCAGTTGGCCGCGATTGATGCGGTGAAGCCGGGAGCTTCCTGCGCAAGCGTGGACCGGGCCGCGCGCGGAGTATTGCGGGGCTACGGGATGGACCAGTTGTTTGTGCATTCGACCGGGCACGGGCTTGGTCTGGAAATACATGAAAGGCCGCGCTTAGGCCGGAAAGAAATGACGAAGTTAGAGGCTGGGATGGCGATTACCATCGAGCCGGGCGTGTACCAGGAAGGACTGGGCGGCGTGCGGATAGAAGACACGGTGGTAGTTACGGCAACCGGCTGCGAGATTCTGACGCCAACCGGGAAAGAGCTGGTTGTTCTGTAGCAAGGCAGTTAGCCCAGGCAGCGCGAGTCCGAAATAAACATGACGATTGCAGAAATCAGGGAATTGATAGAAGTAGTACGGGAGACCGGAATTTTAGAACTGGAAGTGAAGCGCGGCGACGACAGCGTGCGCATTCGCGCGGCGGCCGGAGTTTCCCAGGAGATCGTTATGCCGGCGGTACACATCGTCCCAAACTCTGCAAGCGCGGCCCAGGCCGAGACTGCGGCGGCGGCTTCGGCAGCAGCTTCCGCGGCAGCCAAGGAAGACGCGCGCAACGTACTGGTGAAATCGCCCATTGTCGGCACTTTCTACGACGCGTCCGCTCCCGGCGCGGAGCCGTTTGTCAAGAACGGCGATGCCGTGGAGCCGAAGACGGTAATCTGCATTATCGAGTCAATGAAATTGATGAATGAGATCGAGGCCGAAGTGGCAGGCACGGTGATAGCAAGACACGTAGAGAACGGGCGGCCCGTGGAGTATGGCGAGTCGTTGTTCACCATCCGCCCGCACTAAGCGCTTGCTGAAATCCAAGAATGTTCAGAAAAATTTTAATCGCTAACCGGGGCGAGATCGCCCTGCGAGTCATTTGCGCTTGCAAAGATCTGGGCATCCGAACAGTCGCGGTCTATTCCGAGGCGGACCGGCATAGCTTGCATGTGCGTTTCGCCGATGAAGCAGTGTGCATTGGTCCCGCAAAGAGTTCTCTCAGCTACCTGGATATTCCGAAAGTGATCAGCGCGGCGGAGATTACCAATGTGGATGCGATTCATCCGGGCTATGGGTTTCTGAGCGAGAATGCGGATTTTGCCGAAGTCTGCGACCTCTCCGGCGTGAAGTTTATCGGGCCGAAACCGGAGGTGATCCGGCAGATGGGTTTAAAACAGCGCGCGCGGGCGATTATGAAAAAAGCCGGAGTGCCGATTTTGCCTGGGTCGGAAGGCGTACTGTCAAGTCCGGAGGAAGCGCAGACCTTTGCCGCGGAGACCGGCTTCCCGATCATGTTGAAAGCGGCCGCCGGGGGTGGCGGACGCGGCATGCGGATTGTGCGGACCGAAGCCGAACTGCTGCCCATGCTGGCACAGGCTCAGACGGAAGCGGCGGCGGCATTCTCCTGCGGCGACGTTTACATGGAGAAGCTGGTGGAGGCGCCGCGCCACATTGAGTTCCAAGTGTTGGGCGACGAGTACGGCAACGTCGAAGTTTTAGGAGAGCGGGAATGCTCCATCCAGCGGCGGCATCAGAAGCTGCTCGAAGAATCGCCTTCTCCGTCAGTTTCACCGGAGCTTCGCAAGCGGTTATCCGACAGCCTCCGGGTGGCGATGACGGCAATCGGTTATACCAATGCGGGCACGGTGGAATTCCTGATGGACAAAGACGGCCAGCTGTACTTCATCGAAGTGAATGCGCGGATTCAGGTGGAGCATCCGGTGACGGAGTTAGTTACGGGACTCGATTTGGTGAAGTCGCAGATCCGCATCTCGGCGGGCGAGACCCTCGAAGATGTTTTGGGTGGGCCGGTGACGGTGACAGGACACGCCATGGAATGCCGCATCAACGCTGAGAATCCGAAGACGTTTGCTCCTTCGCCGGGACGCATTACGGCCCTGAATTTGCCAGGCGGGATTGGCGTGCGCGTGGACACCGCAGCTTATACCGACGGCGTAATTCCACCGTATTATGATTCGCTGGTAGCAAAACTGATTGTGCATGGAAAAGATCGCAATGAGACGATTCAGCGAATGAAGCGAGCACTTAGTATGTTCGTGATCGAAGGGATTCACACGACTATCCCATTGCAGGAACGAATTCTGCTCGACGAGCGGTTTGTGGCCGGAGATTTCGATACGACGTTTTTGGCAACAATGCTCGAGCAGTAACGAGCACCGTACACAGCTTAGATCGAAGAGTTCAAATTGTTCCGCCGGGCTTAGGTGGACTTGTTAAGTAACACCGACACATCCCGCCGGTTAATTGCATCTGCAAGCTTCTCCCAGTCAGCCTCATTAACGGCTCCGGGCTGTGCTTTGCCGGAGGAAGAATGTCTCTCGGCTGCTTCCCAGTTACCGAGTCTCGCCGCAAGCTCGGCCAATCGGTAATGAGGAAATTGATCGATTGGGTTCAACTCCAAAGAAGCTAAATAGGCTTTCTGGGCGGCAACGTATTTCTCTTTGGCGCTCCC
>DATHIZ010000488.1:0-4548 GCA_035316385.1 Bryobacteraceae bacterium
CGGAGGCAGGGATTCCGCTGCCCTCAATAATTGAGCGCATTGTTCCAAGTGGAAGTATGCGGCGCTGTGTTGTGCGACGATCACCTGCTTGCCATTGGACGCATTCCGCCACTTCTGATGGCTGCCGGATTGCCCCGCCAAAGCGAAACCGTGGCGGCTGAGTATCGCGATCACCTGACGGGCTGTAAGGCGCGGCGTCCCACGCTCACCCAATCATGACCTCGAAAAGCTTGGCGTTACGCGGCATCTCGATCTCTGCGGGCGCCAGGTAAAGTCTGATCGCCTCTTCGATGTTCCGCCGGGCTTCTTCTTCTGTATCTCCAGCGGAGGCGCAGCCCGGAAGCTCTGGGCACACTGCCGAAAAGCTCTGTGCATCGGGATCAAACTCCAGCACAATGCGGAACTTCATGACATTAAGTATAGGTCGAGTATGCCGCTGTGGAACAATGATCGGTTGCTGCTCAAGCTTGCCGCGCTGGTCCTGGCTCTGATGCCCGCCGTCCTGACGGTGGCCGCCGAACCGCCGGATCGTTCCCCGCAACTGCTTCTGACCTCGCAACGCTTGCGGCGGCTGAAGCGGGACCGTGAGCGGCAGACGACGCGCTGGGTGAACTTTGAAAATCGTGTGAATGCCGTGCCGGATTCGCCGGAGCGGGGCTTTGAACTGGCGCTCTACTATGCGATTACCGGGAACGAGATTCGCGCGAAGGAAGCAGTGCGGTGGGCCCTGGCGCACGGGTGTGAGCGAAGGCAGGTGGCGCTGGTGCTGGATTGGACGCGCGGGTTGATTTCCGCAGCGGACCGGAGCGCGCTCGCGGCGCAGGTTTGCCCGTCGAACGCGGGCACGGCCGCCGTTCGCGATGCCATTTTTCTAAAAATCGCCATGGGCGAAGACACCTCAAAAATTGTAGAGGATAGCCGCAAACAGGTCGGGCCCTCACTGGCGGCTGGGGGGTTTCAGGATGCGCACGAACTCTATGCCGCATCCGAATACATAATGGCAGCGCGCGCCGCGCAGCACCTCGACGTGCGCGAAGACGACTCCGCCTTTTTCTTGCATTTGCCCGTGGAATTCCTGCTGGCGCTGAAGCCGGGCAAACTGGAAAATCCGGACTGGATGACGCACGTGGCGGCGCTGGCGCTGGTGGCGATAGATCCTAACCTTGAAAGTTCGCAGTATCTGCAGGGCTGGGCGATTGAAGACCGCAAGATGGTTCGCGAGGGTCCCGGCGTGGCGTACGAATTGTTGTGGGCCGATTCCTATCTTCCTGGGATCGGTTATCAGAATACGAGCCGTTGGATTTACGATGCGCACGGCCGCCTCTTTGCGCGCATGAGCTGGGAGCCGGATAGCTGCTTCATCGAAATCTCCGTAGCGGGCGTGACGGAACAAAACTGTCCGCCTGGCTGGCGCGATGGCCCGGCTACCATCGGACAGCTTAGGTTGATTCCCATGCAGGAACATTGCGTGGAACTGCCGCGCGTGCAAGGCAACGAATCCGTGGTCGTCTGGAAACTGAAGCCGAATGAGACGGTCCGCTACGAACAAGCGAAACAGCGCAAACAGCCGCAAGGTTCCAGCGAGGCCGACGCGGCAGGCATGTGGCGCGTAGCGCCCAACATCGAGGGTAAGGCCTGCACGGCAGCGCCACGCTGATAGACTTAACATGTCTACTTTTGCGCCAGACAGTGCGTAGTGGCAACCAAGGGAGCTTTCGGTAATTCATGATTGCGGCAACACAATTGCGTTCGGGCATGATAGTGAAGTTCAACAACGAACTTCACTCGGTTTTCAGCATGGTGCACCGGACGCCTGGCAACCTGCGCGGCTTTGTGCAGGCGAAGATGCGGAATTTGCGCTCAGGCTCAATGATTGAGCACCGCTTCTCGTCGGAAGACAAGGTCGAGCGCATTTCGCTGGATGAACAGGAGATGGAGTATCTCTATGACGACGGCGAATACTTCTACTTCATGAATACGGTGAGTTTTGAGCAGATGCACCTGACGAAGGATCTGCTGGGCGACGGCGTGCTGTACCTTATGCCGCAGCTTACGGTGAGCGTGAAGTTTTACGATGGCAAAGCGATCAGCGTAGAACTGCCTCCGAGCGTGGAGATGGCCGTGGTAGAAACGGAGCCAGGCATCAAAGGCGCCACCGTTTCGAACGTGACCAAGGCGGCGAAGATGGATACAGGATTGGTCGTGCAAGTGCCGCCGTTTATCCACGAAGGCGAGAAGATCCGGATCAGCACGACCGATGGCAGCTATTTGGAGCGGGCCTAGGGCCGCGGATAGCAGAAGTTGCGCGACGACTTCCAGGCAATTTTCGGAAACGCGCACCTGCTGACCATTGCGGGGAACTTCTGGCCCCGCAAGATAAATGTAGCGCAATTTCCGGTCATTCGCCGGGAGTATCGCATTGCCGAACGAATCACCGTTGCAGCGCTTGAACACCGGCCACTGGGCACGGCGCGCGGAGAGATCGTTTTCCTGCACGGATTGGAAGGCTCTTCCGAGGCGGGCTATATTGCCAGCCTTGCCCAAGCGGCCCTTATACGCGGGTTCGGCGTGCACCGGCTCAATATGCGCACGTGCGGGGGCACGGAAACGCTGTGCGAGACCATGTACCACTCCGGGCTGACCAGCGATACGAAGTTTGTTTTGGAGCAGCTGCAGGCGCGCAGGGCGGGACCGTGTTTCCTCGCCGGCTTTTCTTTAGGCGGTAACGTTGCTCTGAAATTGGCGGGCGAGTTGGGCCAAACCGATTTGCTCGCGGGAGTCTGCGCGGTTTCGACGCCCATCGACCTGGCCGCTTCCGTCCGGCAGATCGACAAACCTTTCAATATTCTCTATGTGCGCCGTTTCCTGGACCGTTTGCGGCAGCGCGTCAGGCGAATGAGTGAACTGCATCCTCATCTGTACAGCACAGCCGGCCTGGACGAGGTAAAAAGTATCTGGGAGTTCGACGACCGCTTCACGGCGCCGTTGTTCGGCTTTGGAACAGCGGCGAACTATTACGCCACTCAATCGGCCGTCAACTACCTGGATTCCATTCGTGTTCCCACCCTGGTGATCTGCGCGCAGGACGACCCGATGGTTCCGTTCGCGATGTATCAACACGCTGCTTTCAAAAACAATCCGGCCCTGACTTTGCTGGCGACGAAAAACGGCGGACACCTGGGTTTCCTGTCCCGGCGTAAACCGCGCTTCTGGCTGGACGGCGCCGTGCTGGATTGGATCGACGCACGGATGACCGGGCAAGCCTCAAAACGGGAGGCGGCGTTTGGGGGCTCGCTTCGCCAGGCCTAGGCTGTAATTCCGATAGGCCTGATCCAGCACTTCCACTACGTGCAGCACACGCTGGCGCTTGCCATGTTTACGAACGCCGGCCGCGAGCTGCAGCATGCAGCCTGGATTGGCGGTCACTAGCAAGGAAGCCTTGGTGGCGGCCACAGATTCCATCTTGTGCTCCAGAATCTGGGCTGCCATCTCGTCTTGCACTATGTTATAAATGCCCGCGCTGCCGCAACACAGGTCAGGCTGAGCCATTTCACGGAACTGCAACCCGGGAACCGCTTTGAGCAATTTGCGCGGCGCCTCTCTAATTTGTTGGCCATGCGCCAGGTGACAGGAATCCTGGTAAGTCGCCACTTCTTCCACGCTGCCCATCTCCGGGGCCAGATCGATGGAGGCCAGAAACTCTGTAATGTCTTTCAGTTTGCCGGAAAATTGCAGCGCCTTCTCGTGATACTCGGCATCTTCTCCCAAAAGATGGCCATACTCCTTCAAGGTCGAGCCGCAACCGGCCGCATTGGTGATAATGGCGTCGAACTCTTGCGCGTCGATGGCATTGATGTTGTTGCGCGCGAGGGCTTGCGCCTGTTCCTTCAAGCCGGAATGTAAATGCAGAGCGCCACAGCAGTTCTGCGCGGCGGGAATCACCACTTCGCAGCCATTTCTCTGGAGCACGCGAACGGTAGCTTCATTCAGACGGGCGAAGGCCACATTGGCCACGCACCCGGCCAGAAAAGCCACACGGTAACGGGGTGGACCTAACGGAGAAAAGGTCTTGCCGATTTTCGAATAGAAAAACGGAATTTCGGCGTTGGGCGAGAGCGCTTCCACGTTGGCAAGATTTCCGAACAGTTTGAGCACCGCCGACAGGCGCACCAGCTTTTGCAGCCCGGATGCCTGGTACAGGTACAACCCCGCGCCCGCCACCTGTAGCGCCGTCCGGGACGGCAGCAGTTTCTCGAAAATCAGCTTGCGTACGAGGCGTTCCCAACGGGTGGGCGTTATGTGGGCCTGTATCTGCGCCCTGGCATCCTCAATCATGCGGCCGTAGGGCACGCCGGAAGGGCAGGCTGTTTCACACCCACGGCAGGCCAGGCATAAATCCATGTGCCGGATGTAGGATTCGGTGATGGGCGCGCCGCTCGCGACCTGGTTCATCTGGTAGATGCGGCCGCGCGGCGAATCCATTTCGATGCCCAGCTCACGGTAGGTGGGGCAGGCGTTCAGGCACAAGCCGCAATGGACGCACTTGTC
>DATHIZ010000489.1:0-13123 GCA_035316385.1 Bryobacteraceae bacterium
ATGACGGTCTGGAGCAGAGCGTGATGCGGAGGACCGCGGCTCTGGCGCAAGCCAACAGCGAGCTTGCCCAAACCAGGGCAAAGCTGCAGAGCGTTCTCAACGCGGCGACTCAATTGTCGATCATCGCGACGGACACCGAAGGCATCATTGAGATATTCAACTCGGGCGCCGAGAGAATGCTCCAATATCAGGCCAGTGAAATGGAAGGCCTGCGCACGCTGGAGATCATTCATGACCGGTCGGAATGCGCCGAAAGGTCCCAGGTCCTTTCCGGCCAGTTCGGACGGCTGATCCAAGGCTTCGACGCCATAGTCGAGGCTGCCCGTCAAGGCAGGTCCGATGAATGCGAATGGACGTACGTGCGCAAAGACGGCAGCCGGCTCGACGTAAGCCTGGCCGTGACTCCCGTTTCCAATCACGAAGGCGTTCTTACAGGTTTTCTGAGTATCGCGACCGACATCACAGCGCGGAAGGCTATGGAGCGTGAGCTACGGCTCAACATGGAGAGCCTGGAAGAGCAGACGCGGCGCGCCGAGCAGGCCAACGTCGCCAAGAGTAACTTTCTGGCCGTGATGAGCCACGAGATACGTACTCCCATGAACGCGATTCTAGGTATGTCCGACATGCTGGCGGAGTCACAGCTTGACGCCGAGCAGACGCAGTATGTGGAGGTGTTCCGGCGGGCGGGCGCGAACCTGCTCGTAATCATCAACGACATTCTCGATTTGTCGAAGATCGAGGCAGGCCATCTGGAACTGGAGCAGGTGGACTTCAACCTCGAAGAGGTGGTGGACCAGGCCATTGAGCTCATCGGAGTAAAGACGCGCACCAAAGGTCTCGTCCTGTTGTCCCACCTGTCGCCCGGGCTGACTACGGCCTTGTCGGGAGACCCGACACGGTTGAGACAGGTGCTCATTAACCTGCTTGGGAATGCCGTAAAGTTTACCGGGACGGGCGAGGTGCTGCTCACCGTTCGGAACCACGAATCCGGCAAACCCGGCGAGGTGGAATTTACGGTTTCTGATACCGGCATCGGAATTTCGCCCGACAAACTCGAAACCATCTTCGATAGTTTTACGCAGGCTGATTCGTCCATTACACGGAAATACGGCGGCACCGGCCTCGGCTTGGGAATTAGCCGGTGGCTGGTGGAGCGCATGGGCGGAACCCTGACAGCGACCAGCCGCCTTGGACAGGGTAGCGTCTTTCGTTTCAGCGCCCAGTGCGAGCCGAGCCGGAGCCAGCGCAAGAGTGCTGCGGTTGAGGTGTCCGACTTTCACGGCCGCCGCATTCTCGTGATTGACGACAACGCTACAAACCGCTTCATTCTGGGCGAAACCCTAAATGCATGGGGCATCGAAAGCGCTGAGTTTGGCGCGCCAGAGGAGGCGCTGGCAAGTCTCTCCGCGGCGGTCACCGCCACGCGGCCTTATGCGGTGGCGCTGGTGGATCGGGAGATACACGGAATGGATGGATTCGAAATTACGGGCCGCATCAAACAGATCGCCCCGGACCTCCCCGTCATCATGTTCACCTCCGACGTCCGGCCCGGCGACGCGCTGCGGCGCAGGGAAGCCGGACTGTCGGGCTATGCCGTCAAACCCGTGAACCGCAGCGAGGTGCTGCGCTTAATCTGTGAAGCCATGCAGCCGCGGGAAAGCTCGGAACCGGGAACCCAAGGGAGCGCGAATCGTAAGGAAACGGCACCCGTCAAGCCCTTAAGAATTCTGGTCGCGGAGGACTCGGCGGACAACCGCCTGCTGGTTCAACTGTATTTGAAAGGGAGCCCGCACCAGTTGACTTTTGCTGAAGACGGGAAGGTTGCGGTGGATCTGTTTGCAGCCGGGAGCTTTGATGTTGTCCTGATGGATGTCCTTATGCCCGTGATGGACGGATTAACCGCCGCGCGCGCCATACGCGCCATCGAGCGGGTGCGGCGCGCTACTCCCATTCCCATCATTGCCCTTACGGCGAACGCCCGGCCGCAAGACGTTGAGTTGAGCGGCAATGCGGGCTGCAGCAATCACCTCTCGAAGCCGATCTCGAAACACAAGCTGCTCAGCGCCATCGAGGCATACGGGCCCATAGGTACTTTGGCCGATACACCCAAAACGGAATCTTCCCAACCGATCAGAATTGAAATGCCGTCCGGCCTCGAGGAGATCGTGCCCGGCTACCTGGCGGCTCGCCGGGAGGAGCTTCCCGAGATGATGAAGCTCTTGGCCGCTTGCGACTTTGGGCGGCTCAAGGTTCTGGCTCACAACATGAAAGGAACGGGTACTTCGTATGGATTTCCGGAACTCACCCGAATGGGCGCGGCGTTGGAACGTTTCGCCAAGCAAACGGACGGTGAGGCGCTAGGCACACAGTTAACCGAGCTCACGGGATATTTGGGGCGCGTGGAATTAATTGCCGGGTCCGAATCGTAACATTTCCGAGGAGAGCTTATGCCCGAATTTTTTCGGCGACTATTTTCGACGGATTTCATGCCGGACGTCTATTGCCTGCGTGATCCGGCGATCGTTGCGCTGCATGCGATTTCGGATGGGCTGATTGCCCTCGCTTATTTTGTGATTCCGGCCGCGCTGATCCTGTTGGTGCGCCGCCGGCGCGATCTTGCCTTCCGCTGGGTGTACGTCCTGTTCGGCGCATTCATCCTCGCCTGCGGAGCCACGCATGTTCTCAACATCATCACCTTGTGGAGCCCCGCTTACCGTCTGGAGGGCACGCTCAAAGCCTTTACCGCCCTCGTCTCCATGGCCACTGCGGCCTTGCTGTGGCGGCTTGTACCCGTGGCCGTGGCGCTTCCCGGTCCCGAGGAATTCCGGCGCGAAATCGCGGAGCGGCGGCGTGCCGAGGAAGAGGCAACCAGGTTGAATGCGGAACTGGAAAATAGAGTTGCCGAGCGGACATTGCAACTGGAGTCCGCGAATGCAAAGCTAGCCGAATTCGCGGCAACGCTCGACAAAACCCAGACCATCGTTCAGAAACTGGATGGGACCATTTTGTATTGGAACAGCGGCGCCGAGTCGACGTATGGCTGGCCGCGGGAAGAGGCTTTGGGCCGCAAAAGTCATGAACTCCTCGAAGCGGCGTTTCCGCTGCCTCTAGCGGAAATCCAGGCCGAACTACTGAAAACCGGCAGCTGGAACGGTGAGTTCGTACAGCGCCGCCGCGACGGCTCGAGTATCTGGGTGGCAAGCACTTGGGCTCTGCACCGTAACTTGCAAGGCGAGCCAATCTCAGTCGCCAATGTGAACAACGACATTACGGAGCTGAAGCACGCCAATGAAGCGTTACGGGCCAGCGAAGCCACGGCGCGGTCGCTGTTCGAGAATGCCAGCCAGGGTATTCTTACGGCTGACCGCGCAGGCCGGATCGTGGATGCCAACGCGATGGCGCAGGGACTCTTCGGCTACACCCGCGCCGAGCTGACCGGCGCATTGGTGGAAATGCTTCTCCCCGAAAGTTTCCGCGCGCGCCACACCGGGCATCGCGCCGCCTACGCACAGAATCCGCATGCCCGCCCGATGGGGCAAGGGATGGATCTGGTGGGGCGCCGCAAGGATGGGTCTGAATTCCCGGTCGAAATCAGCCTCAGCTTCGTGGCGGAGCATCGAAGCGGGGGATTGGCCATGGCATTTGTATCTGACATTACCGCTCGCAAACAAGCAAACCAGGAACGGGAAGGCCTGATTGCCAAGCTCGAGGCCGCGCTTTCGGAAAAAATTGTTCTCCTCAAGGAGGTACACCACAGGGTCAAGAATAATATGGCGGTGATCGCGGGCCTGCTGGGAATGCAAGCCAATACTTTCAACGATGAACGGCTGAGCAGCGCGCTTGCGGAAAGTCAGCAAAGAGTTGCTTCCATGGCTCTGATCCACGAATATTTGTATGCCACCGGACACCTGGATCGCGTGAATTTCGGAAAATATGTGCAACAGCTCGCGAGTGAGATCTGCATGTCCTATGCGATGGTCTCCGATCGGCTGGCCGTCGCGATAGAGGCGGAGGAGATCGATCTGCCGGTGCATCGCGCCATTCCCTGCGGGCTGATCCTGAACGAATTGCTCTCTAACGCGTTCAAGCATGCGTTTCCGGATGGCCGGGGCGGGAAAATCAATGTACGTCTTGCGCGGCTCGAAGCAGGCGAGATCTCGCTGTCGTGCGAGGACGATGGAGTTGGCGTTCCGGAGAGTTTCGACTGGCGGAATTCGAAGTCGCTGGGTCTTAAGATTATCCAGATCCTGACCAGGCAGATAGATGGAAAACTGGCGCTCGATAGGAGCGGCGGAACCCGGTTTGAGCTCAGGTTTTCGAGCGCGGGTCAAAAGCAGAATCAATCCCTTCCGGCGTTGGCGTCCGCAGTCGAGGCGGCAGAACCGGCGCCGGAGCTGCTTAGCACCATTGCCTGTCTCAATCCTGCGACGGCTCTATCCTGAAATAGACCTGCGGTAAATCACGCAAAGCTTCGTTCGGGCGACTACTTTGTATTGCGTCAACCACTGCCGCAGTTCGGGATAAGCGTTCAACGCCAGCGCCGGATTCAGGGGACCCAGTCCGTCGACCACAAACGCCGGATGTGATTTTACAAACAAGCGCCGGTTCCTGGCGGCGGCTTCGCTGGAGATTGCCGTACTGGCCGATAAATGACGGTCGGCGGGCACGCCGGTCAGAGGCTGCGAATCCCAGAATAAGCCGTCCGAAAGCATCCGCGAATAGACATAGATGTCGGGCCGGTAGCCCCAGACGAATAGGGTGTCACCCGGTTTCGCCAGTCCGCCTATAAGGGCGGCGGCGCGCTGGCTATCGAGATCCATGGCGACGTCCGGCCAGCTTGTCTCGCGCCGCGCCAGATCATCGGCGGCAAGGGTGGCATAGCGCCAGCCGAAACGCACCAGCGGCAGGAGCAGCAGGACGCTCAGAACGGCCACGGCCATTTTGCGGTCTCGACGTAATGCCAGCGTGACGCCGCGTGAAGCGGCAATCGCCAGCGGCGGCAGTAATTGCAGAAAGTAGCGTGGAGCAAAGCGATTGCCCAGACAAACTGCCGCAAACGACAGCGCGATCCAGACACCTATCTTCCAGCGCTGCTCTTTGCTTAAGGATGGAAGCGCGAGGGTAGCACCCGCCACCAGGGCGGCATGGAATCCCAGCCAACCCGCCACGCGCGTTAAGCCGAGCTGAAACGGATGTGCCGTGGGCCACGCTTGCGAGTAAAGCAGGCCCCCGCGCCACACCTGCTCGTAAAAGCCAGGCCATGCGCCGGAAAACCAAAACCAAGCTGACACGGCGAGCAGCGGTGCCGCCAACCCGGCCAGCAGCAAGGGCAGTTCGCCCAGAAGCCATAGCGCGCACACCGCCAGAATGAACCCGGCTTTGATGTTCACCAGTAAACCTATCCCGCAGAAGAAGCCCGCCCAGGCGGCGCGGCGTTGATAGGCGAAGTAGATAGCGGCAAAATGAGGCGCCAGCAGCAAGGCGTCCGCGGCAAACGGAATCACTGCCGCCGGCAGATAGAACGTCGTAAAAAACGCGATCAAGAGGGCGGCTGTTATGCCTTCTGCCGTGCCCCAGCAAGCCCGCGCCAGCCGATACGCCAGTTGGCAAACCAACACGATGTACAAAGCGTCCAGCAGGCGAAGCGCGATACCGGCGTACCCACCCACTAGTAAGTAATAAACGGCGCAGAGCGGCGGCTTGTCATACCAGAAATCGCGATAGGGCACTCTACCGGCAAGGACATGCATGGCCGCGGCTAAATGATAGTCTTCGTCGGACCAAAGCAAGTGCGCGTGCACCATCCGCAGGCAAGCGAATGCAACCACCACGCCCCACCACGCATATTTCTTGTAGGGAAGCGGTTGCGACGTAACGGCTGTTGCCTGCATTCAACGCGTATCATAAAGCATGGTAGGGCTATAGCGGTGAGAACGTTACAAACGGTGGAGATTTCTAAGTCCTACAGCGGCCGCCGCGTGGTGGATAACGTCAGCGTGCGGGTGGAACAGGGTGAGGTTGTGGGTCTGTTAGGGCCTAATGGCGCGGGCAAGACGACTTCTTTCTATATCATCGTGGGCCTGGTCAGTCCGGAATCGGGCGAGGTGCTGCTTGACGGTCAGCCGGTGACTCGTCTCCCGATGTATCTGCGCGCGCGCCGCGGCGTCAGTTATCTCCCGCAGGAAGCATCGGTATTCCGCAAGCTTAGTGTGGAGGATAATCTGATGGCGATTCTGCAGACACTCTCGCTGAATGGCCGCGAGCGGCGTGAGCGCATGAATAATCTCATTGCCGATCTGGGGCTTGAAACCGTGCGCCATAGCAAAGGCTACATGCTTTCCGGAGGAGAGCGCCGCCGTGTGGAAATTGCGCGTTCCCTGGTGCTGCAGCCCGATTTCATTCTGCTCGACGAGCCGTTTTCCGGCATCGATCCGATCCAGGTCTTGGAACTCCAGCGCATCATTAGTGACCTGAAGCACAGAGGCATTGGCATACTGATCACCGACCACAACGTTCGCGAAACCCTAGCCGTCACCGACCGCGCCTACATTATCAGCAATGGCCGCATCTTTCGCGCCGGCTCGCCTGATTCTTTGGGCAGAGATCCGGAAGTAAAGCGTATCTATTTGGGAGAGAATTTCTATTTCCCGCCCACCCTGGCTAATTGACTTAGTAGGGAAAATACCGGGAAAGGCCGACCTTTCCTGGTCTGGCGGGGCCTTTTAGCGGTGTTAAACTGAAAACCGTATGAGTTCTCTGTCGCAACGGCTACACCTCGGCGTTCAACAGAAACAGATACTAACCCCGGGACTCGTGCAAATGGTCACGGTCCTTCAACTCAACCGGCTCGAGTTGAAGGACATGATCATGAATGAAATCGCCGAAAATCCGGTCCTGGAAGAGGCTGCGGAATCCGGAGAGGAGCTTACTCCCGGTGAAGTGCAGAGCCTACTGGAACGGGAAGGACGCACCGATCCGGCCGATGCCGCCATTCTAGAAAAGATTGACCTTCCTCAGCAGGGCTTGGACGGAGATGGCACAACGGATTTTGCGCCTGAAGGGACTCCATTCGAGAGTGCCACCATTGCGGCGGCGCCTGAGGAACCGACCAAAGCCGACCCCTTTGACGAGATCGACTTCGGCAGTTTCTTCGACGATTATCTGGATCCCGGTTTTAAGAGTCCCGCCTCGGAATCGATAGAGAAGCCTTCCTTTGAAACCTTCCTTTCGTCGCCGGTGACGCTGGCCGATCACCTGCAGTCGCAACTCAGCGTACTAATCCTGCCGGAGTTCGTGCGTCAAGCCGCGAACAGCATTATCGGCAATCTCGAAGAGAGCGGCTACCTGATGACTTCGCTCGAAGAGATTGCGGTTGCCGAAGGTCTAAGCCTGCCGGACGTGCGAAGCGGATTGAAGGCCGTTCAATCGCTCGACCCCACCGGCGTTGGCGCAAGGAACCTGCGGGAGTGTCTGCTGCTGCAGTTAGAGGAGCGCGGAGGCCGCGATTCGGTTGCCTGGAAGATCGTTCACGATCAACTCCGGCTGCTCGAAACGCGTCAATTGACCCAGCTTGCCAAAGTATTAGGGCGTCCGCTAGAGCACGTTCATATCGCCGTGAATGCCATCCGGCATCTGGACCCGGCGCCCGGCCTGCGTTATTCCGGAGGTGGAGCCCGGCAGGTAGAGCCCGACGTCTATATATCCAAAGACGGCGATGACTACATCATCACGTTGAATGATGATGAAATCCCCCAACTACGGATGAACGGCGAGTACAAGCGGATGATCGACCGCGAGCAGGAGCCGAATAAGGACATTCGCAACTATGTGAAAGAGCGATATGCTTCCGCCCTGCAACTGATTAAAAACATTGAGCAGCGCAAACAAACTATTTTGCGTGTCTGCCAATCCATTGTGCGCCGCCAGACGGATTGCCTGGAAGGCGGTCTCGACAATTTGAAGCCAATGATGATTAAAGAGGTCGCGGAAGAGATTGGCGTGCATCCCTCCACCGTGAGCCGGGCTGTCGCGAATAAGTATGCGCATACCTCGCATGGTGTTTTCGAACTACGGTCTTTCTTCTCCGAGGGGGTGCAGGGCCCCATGGGCAGTTCCACGCCGCTGGTGGTGGTCAAGAACCGGGTGAAGAAAATGATCGACGAGGAAGATTCATCCCATCCGCTCACCGACGAGCAAATTACTGCCAGGCTGCAGACCGAAGGGATCGAAGTGACACGGCGCACGGTAGCCAAATACCGTGAAGACTTGAAAATTCCCTCGACGCATCAGCGCCGTCACAGGAATTAAATCCCCAGTAAATAAACGGTGAAACATGAAACTAATAGTTTCCGGTAAAACCAAAGAATTTACACCTCAGATACAAGAGAAGTTCAGCGCCAAACTCGCCAAACTAAGTAAGTTTGTCGAGCGGCGCGGAGAGCGTGAGGCGCACGTCACCCATCATATGGAACGTCATCTCCATAAGGTGGAATTGATCGTAAACTTCTACGATCATTCGCTGGTGGGAGAGGGTTCCGACGCCGATCTCGACACTGCGCTCTGTGGGGCGGTCGAGAAACTGGAGAAGCAGGCGGTTAAGCTGCGCGCCAAGTGGCGTGATACGCACCGTGATGTGAAACATGTGCGTTCCGACAAGGAAACGTTCGGCGGCACTACCGCGGCAGCCGCCCCGAAAGCTGAACCCGCGAAACCGGTTAAGGCCAACAAGAAGGAGAACAACTCGCGCGGCGTTGCGCCGAGGCCTAAGCTTTTCCGTGTCAACTACGACGAAGACCGGAAGCCGATGACGCTCGAAGAAGCCACCATGGAGATGGAGAGCGGCGCGAATTATGTGGTTTACCGCGACTCAGACCGGGATCGCTTGTCCATGCTTGTCCGGCGCCCGGACGGACATTTGGATCTGATCGAATCCTGACGCTACACTAGAGGCTATCCCGCATACGCCGCGATTTGCGGGCCAACCTCAAAAGTGTGATGTCGAAGCCGAAAGAGTCTGTTGCAAGCGTTCCTATATCCGTCGAACCGCTCTCCTCGGCGGAACTCGTAATTATCACGGGGATGAGCGGTTCCGGCAAGCAGACGGCTCTCAAAGCCTTTGAGGACCTCGGCTTCCATGCAGTCGACAACCTGCCTATCGCCTTAATCCCTAAATTTGCCGACCTTACGCAGGATGCCAAGACCCGCCGGCGCGCGGCGCTGATCATCGATATCCGCGAGGGCGAAACGCTCGCGCAATTTCCGGCTATCTTCACTGAACTGAAGACGAAGCTGAACTGCAAGCTGGTCTTCCTGGACGCCGAGGATGAAGTGCTGCGTCGCCGCTTTAGCGAAACCAGGCGTCCGCATCCGCTGGGGAGTAAATCCACCGTCCTAAGCAGCCTGCGGCATGAGCGGGCACAACTATTGCCCATCCGCCGGCTGGCCGATCTCGACATCAATACCACCAAGCTGAACGTCCACGAATTGCGCGCGCTTATCTCGGCAAAATTCCAGGAGACTGCGGAAGCCGGCCAGATTGTGGTCTACGTAAATAGCTTCGGTTTTCGCCACGGCGTGCCGCCCGATAGCGACCTGGTGTTCGACGTGCGCTTTCTACCGAACCCGAACTACATTCCGGAGTTCAAGAAGCTCTCGGGAAGGCATCCGGTGGTCGCGCGCTATATACGTTCTTTTCCGCAGACCATCGAGTTCATCAACAAGATTTCGGAATTGCTCATTTACTTGTTGCCCCACTACATCCGTGAGGGTAAGAGCTACTTAACGATTTCATTCGGCTGCACTGGCGGTCACCACCGCTCGGTTCTAATCGCCGGGGAAATTTACAAGCGCCTGAAGAAGGCCGGGTTCACGGTGAAGGAGCATCACCGCGACATCGGCAAAACAGTCTCTTAACAGCTTTTGAGCTCGCGCGGAAACGCTTCGGGATCGCGTTCGTCTTCGGGGCCGTCCACGCATTCCAAGTCTTTTTCTATCGCGACTTTCAAAACAGAACCGTTCGCCGCCAGGTCGAAATAGATGCCCACGTTGGTGCTGCTGTCAGCCCAGTCCCTTACTTGCTTGCTGGGCGCTGAAACGCGTATGGTCCCTTGCTGAAAGGATGCCTTACCGGCCGGCTCCGCGCATGTCTCCAAAACGTACGACAAGCCGTTCTCACCCGGGAAAATGATCTGCTCCTGAAGCGCGTTTCCTTCCGCCAGCGCCATTACTTCACGCTGGTTGACGCGCAGCCGCAACGTGTTACCACGGAACCTCAACTTCATCTATTACGAGTGTATCCGCCATTCGCCGGAATAAATGTTGAAGCGTCCATCGCGTACAAATCCAATCAGCGTCAAACCCTGCTCGCGCGCTGTTTCCACCGCCAGGCTGGATGGGCCGCCCACGGTGGCCAGCAGGGGCGCGCCCGCCATGCTGGCTTTCTGAATCAGTTCAAAGCTGCTGCGGCTGCTGAGGAATAGAATACCCTCCTGGAGCGGCACGCGGTTGTTCCTCAGCGCCCAGCCAATCACCTTATCTAAGGCATTGTGGCGGCCGATATCTTCAAAGATCGCTTCCAGCGCGCCGTCGCTGGTGACTAGCGCCGCGGCATGCAGCCCACCTGTTTGCGCAAAGCCCTGTTGATGCTGGCGCAATAGGCCGGGAAGGCGTTCGATGACGCTTGCCGCTACTTGAAAACCGTCGTGCAAGACCGGAACCGCCTGCGCGATGGCTTCCCGGCTGCGCTTTCCGCAGACGCCGCAACTGGAACTCACAAATCCGTTGCGCGACGTGCGCCAAGCTTCGAAATCAACACCTTTTGCAAGCTCCACTAGAACTTCATCGGAAGGCTCCGCGCCCAGCGCACGAATCGCCGTGATGTCAGTCGATCCGCGAATAATGCCTTCGGCCAGCAGCAGGCCGGCGGCGAGTTCGATGTCGTGACCGGGCGTTCGCATCGTTACGGCCAGCGCTTCATTGTGCTGCGTGTCTTTAAACCAGTAGCTGATGCGTATCGCCAGCGGTTCTTCCGTCGCCACGCTATCCACCATGCGTTCGAATGCGCCGGCGGGATGGCCCTCTTGCCCCACGCGCTTTACGCTGAAGCGGCGCACTAATTGAGACTCAGAGCGTTCCATCCGCTGTCATCACCTCTGTTACCAGCGTCACACGAGACTCAATCTTCTAGCGGAAAAAGGTAGATTCCTGGCGCTGGACCATTTAGCGGTGGGGCGCTCCTTATGTCTTATTAACGCAGCCAATATGCTTTTTTTACGAGCCGCGCTTTAGGCTCGTGAATGGAGAAGCAGCTTTGTTCCGTGGATGCTTCGCGCCCGGCTGACGGCGGCTATATCTCTTACGTTGAGTTCCACCTAAGGAGTAGAAACATTGGCGACCATGTCGCTGATCATGCCTAGGCGTCCGAAGCTCGCCGACTTTACCTTGAAGCTGAAAGAGGCCTTTCAACGAGCGCGCGGCGGCAATGTCGAGGTCATTGAAAGTGATGCAAAGCCCAACGAAATCGCCCTTATCAGCCTCAACGTCAAAACAGGTAGCTTTTCTGAAGGAGAAGTACGACCAGCGGCTGAAGGGAACCAGCGGGCCTCGCGCGCGCTTGGAACTGCATCTCGAAGGTGACGGCTCCGCAAAAGCGCTCGGCCTCGTGCATGAAGAACTTAACCCCCGCACGGGCAGCCCAAGCCTCCATTTGGTGTCGAAAAGATGAAGATGGCTTCGATACCGATCCAGTCGACATCGGCAAAAACCTGGTCGAGTCTTTGACAAAGATCGACATTGAAAGCGCCCATCTGATCCGAGTGCACGTGAACCAGGCACTCCGGGCGGATTCAACGGAGACGGCAAGCGCGCTGAGTTGCAAAAGCAAATCGTTGCGGAGGTGGATCGGGTGAAGGTACTGCGCGGCAATAGCGTGAGCGTCGATATTTTACCGCCAGTTCCGCGATGCTGGGCGTCTCGCCATAAAAATTATAAAGCCGGAGAATTAGCTTGGCGACCCGACAGGGAAGATGCAGGAATTTCGGGAACTGTGAAGCCTCCAACAAGCAGCAGGTCATCCCTGTGCCGCAGGGAGCCGATTTCACCTGTCCGGAATGCGGCTGTGATCTGACAGAGGTGGGTTCCGCTGCACCGCGGAAGCATAACGGAGTTCTTGCCGGGATCATCCTCGCCATCCTCCTCTCGGTCGGCTTCATCGCCTGGAAGGCGCTCTCGGGCAAACACTCGGCAACCGGCGGGTCCAGCAAAGCGACGCTCACCCTTTCCGGCTCGAACACGATCGGCGCCAGCCTGGGGCCGGCACTTGCCGAGGCGTTTCTTAAAGATCAAGCCGCAATCGATGTACGCATTCTGCCTGGGGAGAACGCCGAAGAGAGGACGGTGCAGGGAACTTTGCCTGGTGATGCCTCCGCCTCAGCCATCAGGATTGCGGCGCATGGCTCCGCCACGGCCTTCGTCGACATGGCGTCCCGGCGGATTAAGCCGGAAGAAGCTGCAAAGCTCTCGTCTCTTGGCGATCTGTGGTGCGGGATCAATTTATCGAGAGAGGGCTGAATCCAACTGTAGTCCGTGGTTTCGGCGCCGACCTTCCAGTGGCCTCAAACGACACGGACGAAGGCCGCGAGAAGAACCGGCGAGTAGAAATTTGGTTGAGGAAGTAGCCGCGATTCAACGCTTGGGGCCGAAATCCCGTCCCATTGGTTGCGGGGGCAAGATTTGAACTTGCGACCTTTGGGTTATGAGCCCAACGAGCTACCTGACTGCTCCACCCCGCGACTAAATGGTAACATCCTCGTTAATTGACTTTTCGAGTGCAATTTTTAGCCGCTCAAAAAGCTTAGAGTGGTAGTGACAAAAGCCCGCATTATGTCAACCGCGCACACCAAGCCCAAGCACAATCAAGCGTTGCTTCACTCGCCGGAGATTGCCGCTCTCCGGTTAGATGCTCCGGATCTTTACCTCAATCCGCACTTGAGTCTGCTGACCTTTCAGCGCCGCGTGCTTGAAGAAGCACAGCATCCTTCGAACCCGCTGATGGAGCGCGTGAAATTCGTCTCGATCATTGGTTCCAATATCGACGAGTTCTTCATGGTCCGCGTCGCCGGTCTGT
>DATHIZ010000490.1:0-5801 GCA_035316385.1 Bryobacteraceae bacterium
GATTGCCTCGGCATGCTGGCCGCGTTTTGCGCAACCGGGTGGTGGCTTGCTCCCGTCTTGCGCCCCCAGTTGTTACCTGGGGGTCTCTTCTACGGCGATTGGGTTAAGAACCTTTCGCCAGCGGCTTCGGGCGGCGATTTCTCGCCGCTCGGCCATTTTGTTTGGGTGTTTGCCCTTGTTACTCCAGCGACGATTATGTGCATCGATCTGATGGGTGGGCACAGGCCGATAAGCCATCAGAGGCTCTCGAGAATTTTCGTCGCGTCCTTTTTCGCTCCGGTCTTAGGAGTGTCACTGCTCAGTACTCTATTTTTCGTACTGAAGACGCCTGGTTACAGCAGGCTCTTTGTCTTTTCCTTTGCCTTCGCCAGTTTCTTCGTGATGTGCGCCTTTCGCCTCATCGGTTTCGCCTGGCATCGATACGCTGTGCAAGAAGGAATTCATGCTGAGGAGGTCGCGCTGGTCGGAACCCCTGATGCCGTGAAGCTGGTGGCGCAGCGCCTGAAGAGGGCCGGTTCGGCAATCGAATGCAAAATCGTGGGTTATTTTTCTCTGTCCCCTGGATCCGGTCCGGTTGTAGTCGGCGATGGCATCATTGTGCCCAATCTGGGGGAGGTGCAAGATCTAGAGGATGTTCTCATACACGAAGCTATCGGCCGGGTCGTGATGATTCTGCCATCTCGCAACTCGCAATGGCTTGAAGCCGCCGTGAAGAGCTGCGACTACTTCCGCGTCACCGTACACGTGGTGCCGGAGGGAGTCTTGAGCTGCAACCTCGACGATCTTATCGCCGAAACTAACGGCATGCCCGGTCACATTCCGGCTCTGACCCTAGCTCCGCCCGAATCTCAGTCGGAATGGCTTTTTGTCAAGCGCCTCACTGATGTATGTTTAAGTGGGGCGGCGCTGATACTGCTTGCGCCGCTTTTTCTGCTGATTGCTATCGCAATCAAACTGACGACTCCGCATTTGCCTGTCTTTTATCCGTGGCGGGTTGTCGGCTACAGAGGTAGACGGTTCACGGGCTACAAGTTCACCACAATGGTCGCGGATGCGGATGCCAAAAAAGAACATTTGGCATCGATGAACGAAATGAGCGGACCCGTTTTCAAGATTGCCCAGGATCCGCGTATTACATCGCTCGGCAAGTTCCTTCGAAAGTTTAGTCTTAACGAACTTCCTCAGCTCTGGAGCGTCTTAAAAGGAGATATGAGCTTGGTCGGCCCTAGGCCTGCCGGGCCTCACGAACTGGTGAAGTACGAGCTATGGCATAAACGCAAACTCAGCGCGCAACCCGGCATAACGTGCCTCTGGCAGATAAGAGGACGCAATCAAATTAGCAATTTCGACGACTGGGTCAACCTCGACTTGGAATACATTCGAAACAGGTCCTTTTGGGTCGACTGTCAGATACTTGCCCAAACCGTGTGGGTTGTGGTGCGCGGAACCGGCTCCTAATAGCCGTCAGTCTTAATTTGTCCCTTCAATCGCTCAGCCTTTGTGAATTGATCTAAAATGCAGCAGACTGCCCGGCTAAATTCAAACAGCAGTTCCTCTCGTGCGAACGCGGCTGGACATCAACCTCCCGCCAGCACTTATACAAATCTGGACATCCTTCGCTGCGTTGCGGTGATGGCTGTTCTTGTCGGTCATGTCATTTTGACATCGACATCGTCGGGAGTTTTTAGGCAATACGCCCCGAGAGTAGGGCGGCTCGGGGTCGTTCTTTTTTTGTACATACCAGTCTTGTGTTACTCATGTCGCTGAGTCGGGACGCTGCGCCCGGCGCGATACCTCGTTTTTTCATCAGGCGGGTGTTTCGAATTTACCCGCTGGCTATGTGTGTGGTTATTGCGGCATTCCTGTTTCGAATTCCGACGAAAGCCTGGGGCACTGTACTATGGGTCCCAATTGGCACGAAACAACTCCTATCAAACCTGTTGTTGATTCAGAATTTTACTCATGTTCCGTCGGTACTTTCACAGTTGTGGAGCTTGCCGCTCGAAGTCGATATGTACGTCGTGTTGCCGGTCATTTTTCTTGCGGTCAATCGGAACACGCGAGGCTTCGTCGTCGCATTTCTCCTCTGGGTCGGTGCTTGTTCCACGATCATCTTGTTCTATCGCGCTACGGGCCACTTGAGGATAGAGTTCGTACCCTGCTTTTTGGCCGGTGCCCTGGCCTTTAGATTACGGGAAACAACCCGTATATTTTCACCCTGGTTGTGCCGATTTGCTTACCAGCGGGATTAGCAGCGACGGCTTATGTGAGCACCGACAAAGGCATCACAGACGTATATTCCGAGTGGCTTCTATGCTTGTTCATAGTACTCCTATGGTCAAGAATGCGTGATGCCACGAGTCCCCTGTTGACGCGCCCGGCTGCTTGGGTTGCAAAGTATTCCTATGGCATTTATCTATGCCACCTCCCTTGTCTGTGGTTGTGTTTCTACGTGCTGCCGCTGCCCTTCCTCGCTTTGAAAATCGTGGTAGCAGTGTTATTGACTTTGCTGATCTCCGTGCTTTCCTACCATCTCATCGAAGAGCCGTCGATCAATGCGGGCAAGAGACTGGCTGAATTATTTTCCACGTCTCAAAGCAATCTGATAACTGAGAAGCAGGCAGTCGGATAATGTACCCGGCGCTTCTGAGCGAGCCTTCAATGGCGCACCCTTCCGCGCGACCATTTCGCTTCCTGCGTGTGCCCCCTACTTCCCTTCCCGCCTTCATCTGCTGCAGCACGCCGATCATCAGATCGTGAGCCGTGCACCAAAAGCATCAGCGGATAACAACACCCTACTTGCTCGTGCCTCTAGGTAAAAAGCGAAAGAAAACCTTTTCTTCCCGCTTGCGCTGCGGGAGAACCAATCATGGGGCTTGCGCGAGCCCGCGTATTGTCCGAGGCGTCTCTCCATCCTCCACCACATTCCAGTTCGCCCTTCGATATGATCTTGAGTTACGGAGACCGAAGTTGTAGAACGGCCACGTGATAAGTTATGTAAATCCAATCATCGCCGGGACGCTAATCGCCAGGATGCCTAAGAGGCTCCTGGAAAGGCGGGCGATCAAGGGGAGGGGTGTCAACGGGTGGATTTGGAGAAAAACATTCTTGGTTGATGGGACACTGAGACGATTCTTTCGCCTCGGATGCGCCACTGTATGCCTGTGGACGGTGGGCGTCCTGGCGGGAAGAGCGGAACAACCCATTGCGTTCCCGCATAACACCCACATGAAGATGGGTCTCGAGTGTATCGATTGCCATACAGGCGCGGATACGCGGGCGAAGGCCGGCATTCCCTCGGTGGCGAAATGCATGCTGTGCCATGCAAAGTTTGCGAAAGAGAAGCCAGAGGTCAAGAAAGTCGCGGACTACGCAAACAAGAAGATCGAGATTCCATGGGAACGCGTGTACGGTTTCAACGCTTCGGCACACGTCAAATTTCGCCATCAGCCGCACTACCAGGCGAAGGTTGCGTGCGCCACGTGCCATGGAGACTTGACCAAAGCGACAGTGGCAGTGCGCACGGTAAACCACAACATGGGTACGTGCCTGACCTGCCACCGGCAGAACAACGCCCCGGAGGATTGCGCCGCATGTCATTACTGAGGGCTTTTTAGTACGCTATGGACCGCCGCAACTTTTTCAAAATAGTTTCGACCGTTTCGGCGGGAGTGGCGACCAGCGCCTGTGGAAACAAAACCGACCATCTGATTCCGTTGTTGGTTCCGGATCACGAAATCGTACCGGGCGAGGAGCAGTGGCACGCGGCCGTGTGTGGCGAATGCAGCGCGGGCTGCGGCACCCTCGTGCGCGTGATGGAAGGCGAGCGCGTGATCGAGCGCAACCGTGAGAAGTTCCGCGAACGAATCGCCTGCGTGAAAAAAATAGAAGGCAATCCGTTGGATCCGGTCAGCGGCGGCCGGCTTTGTGCGCTCGGACATGCAGCGTTACAGTCGCTGTATAATCCTGACCGTCTGCGGGGCCCTTTAAAAAGAAGCGGCGACCGCGGGAAAGCCGCGTTCCAAGCGGTGTCATGGGATGAAGCGATAGGCACTGTGGTGGAAAAGCTTAGCAAGGCGCGCTTGACCGACCCCAGCAGGATTGTTTGCCTGACTGGTCCGCAAATGAGTTCCCGGGGCCTGACCATGCAGAGCTTTTTGCAAGCGCTCGGCGCACCCCTTGCGCTGACATGCTCGATGGACAGTTTCGCCATCGAGCGAAAAGCAGCCGAGTTGGTTTTCGGATGGAAGGGCTTACCTGTCTACGATCTTGCACGGGCGCGCCACGTCTTGGGAATTGGCGCGGATTTCCTGGGTGGCTGGGCATCGCCCGTCTACTACGCACGCCAGTTCGGACAGTTCCGGCAAGGCCGGCCGGATGTGCGCGGAACACTCGTGCAGGCGGAATCGCGGATGTCGCTGACGGCAGCGAGCGCGGATGAATGGCTCCCGCTGCGGCCAGGTTCAGAACCGCAGTTCATTCTGGCGATCGCACGTTTGCTGCTGGATGGAAAACTCGCGCGCCATGCGGAAGACCTGCCGGCGTCAGTGGCGGAATCAATCCAGGCCGTGGATCTTGCAAAACTAATCGCGGCTTGCGGAATAGAGGAAAAGCGCATGCGCAGGGTGGCTCGAGCCTTGGGCGAATCCGAGGCGCCGCTGGTGATTGCGGGGGCTTCGGTGGTCCATACAAACTCACTTGACTCGCTGATCGCCGCTCATTACTTGAATCTGATGTTAGGCAACATAGGTCGTCCCGGTGGCATACTAGCCCCAAGCCCGGAGCCGCTCAACCGCGCCGGCGACGGCAAAGTGGCCGAAGTTCTAAAGCGGTCGCGAGTCTTGCTGCTCGACGGCCAGAATCCAGCCTACACATTGCCATTGGCGAGCGGAGTAACCCAAGAGCTGGCCGCAATGGACCTTATCGTAAGCTTCGGCAGCTTCATAGATGATTCGTCGGCCTACGCTGACATCATCCTGCCCGACCATCACACGCTGGAATCGGAGGTGGCAGCGATACCGGCGGTTTCGGCGCGCCCCACGGTGAATGTGGCGACTTCGTTTGTACGGCCCCTCTACGACACGCACGCATTAGAGCAGTCGTTAACCGAGATTGCTCGCAAGATGAATGTCGAGTTCGTTCCACATCGCGCGAGAGAGGTCGTGGAGAAATCATTGGCGCCCGGCCAAACATGGGACGACGTCGTGCGGCAAGGCGGCCTCTGGTCTGACGCCGAACACGAAGTTACTCCTCCAAAGGCACGCGGCGAAAAATTAGCGTTGCGCGATGCCGATTTCTCCGGCGCCCCGCAACAGTTTCCCCTCCAATTGCAGCCGTACTCATCGCTGCAATATCACGATGGCCGGGGAGCGAATCTTCCATGGATGCAGGAATTGCCGGACCCCGCATCCAGTGCGATGTGGGATTTGCCCGTGGAACTTGACCCGCGCACGGCAGCAAATTTAAATGTCGTGAACGGCGATAGAGTGAAAGTGGAATCGCCGCACGGAAGTTTGGAAGCGTGGGTATACGTCCATCCCGCAGCGTTGCCTGGCGTCGTGAGCATGGCCATCGGCCAGGGACATACTCATTACGGGCGTTATGCATCATCTCGCGGAGCAAATCCGCTTGCGATTGTCGCGCCGCTTTGCGAGGAGTCTACAGGAGTGCTGGCCTCGGGCGCCACGCGCGTGCGGATTACGCGAGTGGACGGGGCGCCGGGCGAATTGATTCAATTCTCACCGCAAGACCGTGAACAAGGGCCATGGGGGCGCAAATGAGCAACGAGCAGAAGGCGGAAC
>DATHIZ010000491.1:0-4050 GCA_035316385.1 Bryobacteraceae bacterium
GCAGCGAAGCGCTCAATCGCGCCAACGAAGGCGCGGGTAATTGGCTCCGCCATCGCGGTCGAGGCTACTTTATGGCCGCGATGTAGTCGAATAAACCCCAATACACCTTCCACCGTTTGCAGCCGGGAAATGTAAACGTTCAGGTACATGCGGTCGACCGCCTCTAGTTCCAGCACCACGTGCTCGCCCAGTACTTCTGCCACGCTCCGTGCTGTTTCGGGCTTCATCTTTTCCGTCGATTGCCACGCATGCTCCAGTTATAACCAAACTTAGAGGCACGGTTCGCACATGTTTATCGGTCTGAGGCGAAGCCTCTGTAGTATTGCTGATCCAGTCATAAGTCACTTTGCGAGCCGAAGCCGCTCCGCGCTGGATTGTGGTTTCCATGAAGGCGATGGTTCCGGACGCGAGGCCTTCCAGTGCGCCACGGGTGATCGGACTTTACGCGTCCACCACTCATCCAGACTTCGCGCGCCAGTGGAGAGGTTAGAACGACTTCCCCCAACCGAGCCCCGCCTTTAGTCGCTATTCTCTTTGTCCGTCACAAATGCACTAGCGCAAACCAATTATCACTTACATTTCAGGATTTAAGAACAACAGGCTATAAATGACGACTTGCAACACGAATAAATAAGGTGCCGCAATTTACTACTGGCTACAGCAGCTTTGGTACGTGCTATAGCGCACGTAGTAATCTATGGCGCCTAGAAAAAAGTACTTGCAATATGCAATGTTTGTGAGATCATGAATCACAGCCGTTTACAAATGGCTGATTGAAAAGGGAAGACATTTACAATGAGCCAAACAAACGAACTGCAAATGACAAGCAAGGTAAATATCATCGAGTGTGATAATTTCCATCAGGCCCTAACCCAAGCCACCGAAGAGGCGGGCAACACAGGCGGGCAAGCCTACCCAGTTGTCATGTTCCGTCAGGGTAATAGGATCAGCTTCAGTGGTGCCTTACCCATGAAGCGTGTCGAGTCGTTTCTCGACCTCACTAAGTCGTCCCGAAAAGGGGATTCAATGGACAAGATCAGGGCAGCGACCAACCGACCACATATCCCTGAACACAGCGCCGCTATAGCTAACTACATTAAGGAAAATCCGAAGGACTATATAATTCCGGGTTTAACTATAAACGTGCAGGCCCAAATCAACGTGTATACAGCTCGAGCGAGCTCAACCGTTAAAGGCGCGTATATGGTGGTGCCTGATACTGCCCCGGCCTCCCCGACTGATGGCCAACATCGGGGCCATGGAATAATCAAAGCCCTCGAAGAAATGGATCCGGAGTCACGAACACAGTTTGCCCAAGACGGCATCGCCTTCATGCTCACCTGCGAATCCGATATAGAAAAAGCCCATCAAGATTTCGCCGATTGCAGTAAGACCAAACAGTTGCCTCCGGCAATGTTAACGGTATACGATCTCCGCAATCGAGCTAACGGCTTGGTAATCAAATTGGTGGACGTCTGTCCGGTTTTCAAAGATAAGGTTGATTCGACAAGCAAAACCATTGGAAGCAATTCGGCATCGATCTTCACAACCAATCAGATCCGGCAGATGGTAAAGGCGCTCTTGACCGGCGATTTTGCTTTAGCGGACGCAGCGTTCGCCGACCAGGCCAAAGAACTCTTGCCGACGACAGAACTCTACCAGCAGGCACTGGAAGAATTTAAGGAGTTTGTTGGGTATCTAACGGAACACATGGACGTTTGGAAAGAGGTATCTGAAGTGCCGCCTGGACTTCAGCATGCAAGATTGAAGCAAATCCGTAGCCGCGGCTATGTTTGTCTCACCGCTTCCGGGCTGAACATCGTTGGTCGTATTGGCCATGAATTGCTCGTGAATCACAAATCAAACTGGAGAGAATACGCCAAGCGGTTAGCGAAACTTGACTGGCTCAAGAGCAATCCTCTCTGGGCGGATATCGTCCAGCCCAAGAAGGACAAGCACGGAAACGTGGTATTTGAGGACATCACTATCGATGGACGCACGGAAAAACGCCAAGTGATGCAACTTGTGACTAACCGCGCTCCCCTAACTCGGGCTATTTTAAAAGCCTCTGCCGCCATCGGTCTGGGTGCGCCTGAAACAACTGGACTCGCTAACGAAGGTGTTGACACAGCCGCTTAGAGATCGTCATGTATGGCGTCCTAGATAAAGCCTTCCGGGCGCCATAGCAACGTATCCTTGAGCGGGCACTGTCAAGTATCTTCCAATCGCTTAGATGTTACGGATCACCTGTACGCTTCGACGGCTTCTTCCACGAATTGCCACTCGCGCCAACCGTCCAGCAGAG
Organism: Bryobacteraceae bacterium; assembly: GCA_035316385.1. Taxonomy (GTDB): domain Bacteria; phylum Acidobacteriota; class Terriglobia; order Bryobacterales; family Bryobacteraceae; genus Bog-105. The sequence continues at coordinate 2,306 of DATHIZ010000491.1, forward strand.
GGAAATAAAGGCCCATCCAAATAGGCCCGGCCGCAATTCGCGACAGCAGCGTAGCGTAGTTCTCCAGCTGAACGCGATAGCGCCGCTGTTCTTCGTTCAAGAACTCATCGACGCGCACGCCCTCGTGTGCGCTGGTCTTGAAGTCGATAATCCACAGCCGGCCCTGCTCGTCTCGAAACGTCCGATCGATCGTTCCGTTGACGATCGTGTCTTGAATCCGTCCCGAGATCGCCCACTCGGATTTCGCTTCCGCGTGCGCCTGCAGAATCCAGCGGCCGCGTTTACTATTCAGCGTGCCAGAGACCGCCTTCCCTACGCGAGCCGCCGCCTCGGCTACTTCGGACCGAGCTACTCCCAGCCGCAGCAACTCATCCTCGATCATCGGCACGCTGCCGTGGGTCGCACGCTTCAGTAATTCATGTACCACTGTGCCGACGTGCCGGCCGGTATCGCTGACCCACTCGTAAGTCACTTTGCGCGCCGAAGCCGCTCCGCGCTGGAATTGTGGTTTCCACGAAACCGATGGTTCCGGACGCGCCGCCTTCCAGTCCGCGGGCAAGCGCCGTAAGATGGTTCCCGGCGCCTCCTCCTCCGCGAACAGGAGCAAATTCTGCTGCACCGGAACGCGGCGGCGGAGCGCGCCTTCAAACTGTTCTTTCACAGAACTCCAAATGAGACCCAACAGCGTATTCGTGCGCGGAGGCTGCACTTCTTGTCCGCCCTTTTTTCTGCCCACGCTGCCGACCAGGTGAAGTGCATTCTTAGCCCGGGTGCACGCGACATAGAACAGACGCTTCATCTCCTCGGCTTCTTTTTGGTTGTTCTCCTTGCAGATTAATTCGTACTCTGAATCTTTCTCGCTCTTTTGCGGTTGCGCCGCCAATGTCTCTTCCGTCCAGACCAATAGATCCCGGTCGGAGGCGCGCGTGAGCTTGCCCAACTGCGGAATGATGACCGTATCGAACTCCAGCCCTTTCGCGCCGTGAATGGTCATTACATCCACGCAGGTCTCCTCTATGGAAGGCTTGGCATAGAAGATCTCCAGCTTTTGCTCCAGCACGCTGAAGTCACGCAAGATTCCGCCATCTTCCAGACTTTCGAGCAGATCGAGAAACGTAGCAGCGTCTTCGTGCTGATTCGCTTCGCGCAAAGCGGCAGGACCGCCCAAAGCAAACCAGGCACGCTCGACCAGATCCCGAAGCGGCAAATGACCGGCTTGTTCCACCGCGGCTGAAAGTACAGCCTGCGCCCGCACTGCCCTGCTCCGCCCGTCTGGAGAAAGCATGGCGATTTTATCCGCGTCAGAAAGCAAATCCAGAATCGTCCGGTTCTGCTCATTCTCCGCCAACGCGGAAAGGTCGGCCAGAGTCAGCCCGCACCAGGGCGCCCGCAAACAAGCCAGCCAGGAAACCCGGTCTCCCAAATGCAGCAGTGCGCGCGTGAGTGAAATCAAGTCCACCACATGCTGCTCATCTTTCAGCGCATCAATCTCCTGCGCCCGGTAGGCAATGCCCGCCCGCCGCAACGCGGGCAAGATGCCTGTTAAATGGAGCCTCCCGCGAGCAAGAATGGCGACGGAACTTCCCGGCGGCGTCCTCCGCACAATGTCGACAATCTCAGCGGCTTCTCGTTGTCCATTGTTGTCGTCTATCAACGCAATGAGCTGCGGAACCTCGCCTCTGTCTTCGCGCGCTGCTTCTGACTCTCTAAACTGCACCGCACCTAATCGCGGATTGTCTTCCGCC
>DATHIZ010000492.1:0-7884 GCA_035316385.1 Bryobacteraceae bacterium
TCTGACAGACGTCGGCCACAATGGCTTCCTCACGGACGCACAATCCATGGCAGCGCTACTCTTTGATGTTGCCACTCGGCCGGAGTATCTTCAGCAGATTAAACAGGAGTTCGCCGGCATCAAGATCCTGTACACCGAATACGAGGCTGCTCTGAAGAAAGCCTATACACTGCCTACAGTGCCGGAACCGAAATAGCAGATTCACGAAAGCCGCACGATGGCAGTCATCTGGAAAAGCTTGCCACGTCGTGCGCCATCATCAACCCCTCGCGCGTAGGCACCACCCACATCTGGACAGGCGATTCCGGCGTGGTGATGGCACCCTCGAAATCGACTGTCCGATCGTTCCGATTCTTATCCAAATCCGCTCCGCACCATCCGAAACCCCGAGCGATTCGCTCGCGCACGAAAGGCGTGTTCTCGCCAATTCCGCCACCGAAGATGATGGCATCGCACCCGCCCAAGACGGCCATGTACGAACCAATATACTTGCGCACCCGCAGCGCGTACATATCGATTGCGAGTTGAACGGGCCGTTCCTCCATAAGATTAAGGAGTTGGCGCGTATCGGCTGACCGCTGAGAAACGCCCAGAAGTCCGCACTGTTTGTTCAGGAATTCCTCCATTTCGGAGGCATCGAAGCCCTCTTTTCTCATCAAATACGTCACAAGGGCTGGATCAATGTCGCCGCAGCGCGTGCCCATCATCAGCCCCTCGAGCGGCGTGAAGCCCATCGACGTGTCGACCGATTTGCCTTCTTTTATGGCAGTGGCGGAAGAGCCCCCTTCCAAGTGCAATGTGATCAGTTTGAGTTGGCCAGGCGAACGGCCTGCAATTTGCGCGTATCGCAGCATCAGGTACCGGTGTGAGATGCCATGAAAGCCATACCGGCGAATCCTGTGCCGGCTCGCCACCGCGGGCGGAAGGGGATAGAGGGCGGCTTCTTCAGGAATCGTCCGGTGGAAGACCGTGTCGAAAACCGCGACCATCAACCCACCGGATCCAACGGCAGACCGGAAAACCTTGATCACCTTTAGCGCCGCCTCGTTGTGCAGTGGCGCGAGGTCCCGTAGATCTTCGATCTGCCGTACTACCTGGTCAGAGATTTCGACTGGACCGGTGAAGCCATCCGCTCCATGGACGACCCGATGACCGATTCTGGCGATATCACCGAGGCCGGCTATCGCTTGTGCGTTTGCGCCGCCACTTTCAATCCAGTGCAGCAGCAACTCAGCTGCATGCTTGTGATCCCGTACTTCGATTTGTTGATTGCCGCCGGTTTGTCCGCCGCCGGAGAAACGGAAGGAAGATTCCGATTTCCCAATGTTGTCGTAGGCGCCCGAAACAAGACTGTGGCCGAAATTGATCTGCTCCCCCTCACAGCCGGGCTCCGAGGCGATGATTTCAAATTTGAGGGAGTTGCTTCCAGCGTTGCAGATCAAAATGTTCATGCAGCTCCGCTACTCATCGATGCGCTAAGAACGGCTCTCACCCTGCGTTACTATGCCTGGATTGCTTCCGCTTGGGCGCACGAAGGATGACCGCATTTGCAGTCGATATCCGGAATTTTGGCCGATCCTTCGCAGTAGGTGCTGCAATATTCGCTGCCTTCTCTCGCCGGACAGGCGCATGAAGGATGTGCGCACTTCTCCTGTTTTGCCATACATCGTACCTCCGGCTATTTGACGCCGCAGGCAGGAAACCGCTACAGGCCGTTTTGTCCGGCTTTGGCTTTCGGGTGTATCAGAACTGGAATCGCAATCCCATCTGCAGCTGTCGTGGATTCCCCACTGTGCTCGTAATCTGCCCCGCTTGTGCGTTGCCGATATTGGGATTCGGCAAGTTGAATTGCGGATGATTGAAGATGTTGAACGCTTCCGCGCGCAGCTCGAACCGCATCTGCTCTCGTATAACAAAATGCTTGAAGAGCGACATATCCCAGTTTGTCCGGCCGGGTCCAAACAGGATATTACGGCCCGCGTTGCCGTAAGTATAAGGCGCGGGGGTGGCAAACGCGGCAGGGTTGAACCAGCTCTGCAGCGTTCCCGGGTAGGTGATCGGGCCGACGACATTTGGCCGGCTACCGGTGCCCGTATTGGTTGTGGAGGTTTGTAGAACCGGCGAGAAGGGCAAGCCAGTTTGCACGGTGAGAACTCCGTTGGTCTGCCAGCCGCCTAGAATCCAGTTGACGGCCCCGCCCCGGTTCAGCATGGCTCTGCCCTTTCCGAAGGGCAGTTCCCAGACATAGCTCAACGTCATGCGGTGCCGCATGTCGATGATGGAGTTGCCTCTCTCGACGCTGATGTAGCGAGGGTCCTGCGGCTGAGGCCCGGCTGCACCGCCGCCGAATTCCAGCGGCACGTTATCGATGGCATGGGACCATGAGTATCCTAACAAGGCGCTCAAGCCATTACTGAAGCGTTTATCGACCGTCAACTGAAAGCCGTAATATTCGCTTAGGCCATCGGTCGTGAAATAATTGACGTCACTCAGGGCAGGCGCAGTTGCAAACAAGGGCCTGCGGGTGTTGAGGGTTGTCGGCCCTGGAATGGCCTGATTGGCGTTGTAGGTGTTGTAAAGATGGCGGCCCAGATTGCCCACCACCGCCGTCTTGAACAGCAGGCCGGCGGGCGCAATCTCATGTTCCACGGTCAAATTGAACTGCTCCGCGTAGGAGGGACGGAAGTTAGGAGCCACCGCGAACATGACGCCGAATGGATTCTGCGCCAAGGCAAAATTAACCGGCTGGAGCGGCGGAAAGCCATCGCTGACGCGCTGGCCTACCGAAATGTCACCTGGCGAAATGCTGACGGTCGATCCAAATGGCAACTGACGGAACAGGCGCAGGCTTCCCCCCTCGCTGCCGGTTGGATTGTAAAACATGCCGAAACCGCCGCGAACCACAGTGTGGGTGAAGGCTTGGTACGCAAAACCGAACCGCGGGCCAAAGTTCTTGTAATAGGGTTGGATGCCCACGTATTTGCCGACACCGTTTTGACCTGCAATGTCGATCTTCGAAGTCCGTAAGTTGAAATTAGCCCACCGATTGGCGACTTCGCTGTACGGGCTATAGTAGTCCCAGCGCAAGCCTAGATTGAGTGTCAGCTTCTTCGTGATACGCCAGTCGTCAGCGAAATAGGTGCCAACTTCAAGACCGCGCTCGCCCGGCCAGTTCAGAGTGTAGTCGTGCGCTATCAGGGTGGGATAGCCAAGCAGGAAACTGGCCATGCTGTCGCCGCCCACACCCGCGGGCTGCCGCGAATCGGTCAGAGCCGGCGAGAAGTTGAAGCGGCCATTACCCTGGTTTGTTTGATAAATGGTAAGTTGCCGGCGGCGGAAATCGGCGCCCATTCGCAGCGTGTGCGCGCCGCGCGTATAGGTGAGATTATCCACGTACTGAAACGTATTTTCACGCCGAAATATGGGCAGTGATCGCGTCTGGCCAATCCCGATGTAGCTGGCGGACGTGAAAATGGGAATATTCTGCTCATTTGGCGTGACGTTTGCGTTGGGAATACCGAGTTTATTGCCAAGCTGTGCGCCAGGTTGAAACTGGTCGGCCGTATAATCCAGCCGGAAGCGGTTAAAACCGACACGGAACTCATTGACCAGCCGCGGAGTGATCACTTTGGCGTAACTCGCCACCGCATGCTGGTCCGGCGAAAAGGAGGTTCCCGCGAAGGAAGCTTCGTCGCTCAGATTAACCGGCCCGGATATGCCCGCAAGAGTGGTCGCCGGGTAAGTACTGGGAACTCTTGTTTCGGTGTTTTGAATGGACCAGCGCGCAAAGAAGTTGTCGGTGGGCGTGATCTGGTGATCGACGCGAACGTCTCCTTGATTCCAATTTTGATGTTGGATCAGATTTCCCAGATAGTTATTGAACCGGCCCGGGCCCGTGGGCGACGGATAAGCGTTGATCATTTTCGCGGATATGGGGTCCCAGCGCGACGCCGGAATTTGATTGCCCTGGAACGGCGTGCGAATAAAGCCGGATCCGTTTGGATTCGCCCGTGTCGTCAACGGGTCATAAATCACTCCAGTCTCGCTGAAGTCGCCGCTGCGCATCCTGGCCGTGGGGATGTTCCCGAGCAAGAGCTGCTGCGAGTCCCGCCGGTAGCCTTCGTAATCTACAAAGAAAAACGTTTTGTTCTTGCCGTTGTAGATCTTCGGTAAGACAACCGGTCCTCCGAAAGAGCCGCCGAATTGATTCAGGCGGAAGGAGGGAAAGGCCGTGCCCTTGGGATTGTAGAAGTTCCGCGCATCCATCGCCGAATTACGAAGGAATTCGAACAGGCTTCCGTGAAGCTTGTTGGTGCCCGACTTGGTGATTACGTCCACCACCGCCCCGGAGTTGCGGCCGACGTCGGCGCTGTAGAGATTCGTCTGAATCTTGAATTCCCGCACAGCCTCCACCGCAGGGCGCAAAACGATGGAAAGCGTGAGCCGCTCGTTGTCGTCGATGCCGTCGTAAAGAAAATTGTTCGAGCCTTCGCGGTTTCCATTGGAGAAAATTTCGGTACCGGGCCGCCGGTCATCCGGGCGCGCGCCGCTCATGATCGTCCCCGTCGCGGAGAATCCCACGCCGTTCACCCCGGGACTCAGCGTCGCGAGTTGGATAAAGTTGCGGCCGTTCAACGGCAGCTCATTCACCAGCTTTTGATTCACCACCGTGCCCAAGGAGGACGATTCGCTTTCGAGCAACGGCGCCTGCCCGGTCACTTCCAGCGTCTCTGACACTTTTCCCAACTGCAGCGTCAACACGAGGTTCGCCTGCTGGTTCACCTGCAAAACCAAGCCGGTTTGTACTAGCTTACGGAAGCCAGGCGCTTCCACGGTGAGCACGTAGTCCCCAGGTGGAAGTAGTGTTAGAATATAATTTCCGGAAGCGTCACTGACCGTTTCATGCGGCGAGTTCGTGGCAGAATTTGTCGCGATGACTTTGGCGTTGGCCACGGCGGCGCCGGACACATCGAAGACTTGTCCGCTTAGTTCAGCCGAGGCGACTTGCGCCCACGACGGCGTGCACAAGGCGCAGAGCAGCGCGGCGTGCAAAAACAAACGGACGCTATTCGTGCGTCCTGTAGATGCCGAGGACGCGCCCGTAGCGACTCCCCGGAAAAGCAACCCAACATCCAAGATGCACCACGTGGTAGACATCTCTAACCTCCCCTAGCGAAAACCCCAGTCCCCAGATCGCTATTGCCTTTAGTCTACTACCAATCCACTACCGAACCATCGTCGGCGTCATACGATTGCTGATTTTTCCAGTCATGCCCGATCTTGTCGGCCATTGCGTTCTCATCCAGCTCAACGCCTAATCCCGGTCCGGTGGGCAGTTCGAGAAACCCGTCGCGAACGCGGAGCGGCTGCTTCAGATATCCCTCTCCGAGCGACACTTGTTCCTGGCAGAGAAAGTTAGGAATGCTCGCGGCAATCTGCACTCCCGCCGCCAGGGAGATCGGGCCAAGCGGGTTGTGCGGCGCGACGTCGGCGTAATAGGCCTCAGCCATGCCGGCGATGAGGCGCACTTCCGTGATGCCGCCGGCATGGCAGAGATCCGGCTGCAGCACCGTAGCCGCCTTCTTTTCGAGCACTTCGCGAAATCCCCATTTGGTAAATACGCGTTCCCCCGTCGCGATGGGAAGAACCGTGCCGCGGGCGATCTCCGCCATTATGTCGTGATTCTGTGCCTGGCAAGGCTCCTCAATAAACATTGGCTGGTACGGCTCATAGGCTTTGATCAGCAGCTTCGCGGTGGCCGGACTAATGGCGCCGTGAAAATCGATCGCAAGATCCACGTCGTCGCCCATGGCTTTCCGCAGTGCCGCAAACTTTTCGGCGGCGTAGTGAATTTCCGCGGGAGTCTCGATATAGCGGGCCGGCCTCTTCTTGGCGACGCCCGTCTTAAATGCGCTAAACCCCTTGGCTTGCAGATTTTTCATCTGCTCCGTCGTACTGGCATGGGCATAGACCCGCACTCGGTCTCGAGTCGGCCCGCCCAGTAGTTCGTAGACAGGAACTCCCAGGGCTTTGCCTTTGATATCCCACAGTGCCTGATCGATGCCGCTGAGGGCGCTGGTGAGAATCGGGCCACCCCGGTAGAAGGCATGCCGGTAGATCGCCTGCCAGTGTTTCGCCACTGGCCGGGGATCCTTGCCGACAAGATACGGCTCGATCTCTTTGACCGCCTCGGCGCAGGTCAGAGCCCGGCCTTCCGTGATGGGTTCTCCCAAGCCAACGATTCCGGCGTTGGTGTGAATTTTCAGGAAAAGCCACCGCGGCTTCACTAGAAAAGTCTCAAGCTTCGTAATTTTGAGATTGTCTTTCGCCGGAATCGGAGCATTCCGGTTCAGCTGTTCCCGCGCTTCCAGCGCGGAACCGCTGAGAACCCCCAAACCGACCGCGCTGAATGCCGACGCAATGATGTCACGACGTTTGAGTGATTGTATGTTTGACAGAGACATTAATGAAAACCATATCGGAGAGATTTCTTCGGTTGCCGATACAATACTAGATCTGAAAGCAAACGAGCCTTTTGATTTAGAACTTTCCGTTCCGTTTCGCGGGATGAAACGGACGGGTTTGGTATTCCGCGCTAATTCCCTGATTACGGGCGCGTATCGCCAGTTCGGCCTACGGCCAAGTGGTTGCACCAACGTTCAGGTTGATGTAAACTTTCGTTTCGCCTACAGAAACGTGAAAGGTCGCAGCCCCGTATGTCTGTCGCGCCTCGCTGCATGCAAAACGCGTCTTCGGCCAAGTCGTCTTACTTGGTCGGCCCCATCCTCAGAGCCTGTGAACTCCTGAAGTCGTTCCACTTGGAGGGCGAAGCCGTTCCGCTCCGCGAGTTGGTAGCGCGGACAGGCCTAAACAAAACCACTGTCTTCCGCGCTGCACAGAGCCTGGTTGCAGGAGGCATGCTGGAACGGGTGGCGGGCGATTGCTACCGTTCCGTTATGCTACCCCGCCGCGACCGCACGTTTCGAATCGGCTATGCGTCGATGACGGTCAACTCTCTGTTTGCGCGAGATGTTACGGAGAGCATTCGACTTGCGGCGGTTGACACGCGGACAGAGCTGATAGAGTTGGACAACCGGTTAAGCCCCAAAACGGCGGTTCGCAATTCAGAGCGTCTGGTACGTGAGCGCGTCGATTTAGCAATTGAGTTTCAGGTATGCCAGGATGTGGCATCCTTAATCTCGTCCAACTTCACCCATGCCGGAATACCGATGATTGCGGTTCATACTCCTCATCCGGGCGCAACCTTCTTCGGTGGGAACAACTATATCGCCGGCAGAATGGGAGGACGCGCCTTGGGCCGTTGGGCCGTCACAGCATGGAATGGCGAAGTGGACACCATGCTGCTGCTGGGCCACGCCTCGACCGGCCCGCTGACTCAGTCCCGCCTGACGGGAACAATCGTCGGGATTACGGACATTCTGCCTAATCTGGATCATTCAAAGGTCGTTCTGTTGGACTGTAAAGGCGGATACGCCGAGACAATGGACGTGGTGCTGAAGTATCTCGCCCGCTCCAGAGCCATGCGTTTTCTGGTCGGAGCCATCAACGATGCAGTGGCGCTGGGCGCCTTACGGGCCTTCAGCGAGGCCGGGCGGACCGAAGATTGCGCCGTCATGGGGCAGAATGGCACGCTGGCGGCACGCGCCGAACTGCGCCGGCATCGCAGTCGATTGATAGGCTCCGTCGCGTATTTCCCTGAGAAATATGGCGAACGGCTGCTGGCGCTCGCCACGAACATCCTTGCTCACAGGTCCAGCCCCAACGCTGTATTTATGAGGCATGCGCTGATTACCGCCCACAATGTCGACGATTACTATTCGAACGATGCGCTCGCCTCCGCGCCCAGTCCCGATTCGCTCCTAT
>DATHIZ010000493.1:0-15640 GCA_035316385.1 Bryobacteraceae bacterium
TTGATGACGGAACTCGCGCCAATATGGCCAAGATGATCCATCGCAAGCGGAATCTCCATGCCCACGGCTTCGCGGACCGTCGCTACGTAGTCTACGAGCATTCCGATTCCCTTGTCTGTGATCTCGATCCCCACAAACGGGTGACGGAGATTGGTCTCCTCCCATCGGCTCAATCCCGAGGGCCGGGTGAGCGTGCCGGGCGTTTTCTCGATCACGTCGATACCCAGATCCATCTTTAGCCAGGTGATGCCCATTTCATCCTTGCGCGCTTTCAAGCGCTGCGCGTAGACCTTGGGATCATCTGACTCCGTGGTGTCGGCATAAATTCGAATCTTGTCGCGAAATTTGCCGCCCAGCATCTGGTAGATCGGCACTCCATACACTTTGCCAGCAATGTCCCAGAGCGCTTCTTCAATTGCGACCACGCCACCCGCCTGGCGCGAATCGCCGCCAAACTGCTTGATTTTCTCAAAGAGAAAAGTAATTTTGAGCGGGTTCTCGCCCATAATGCGGCTCTTCAGAAAAAGAGCGTACGTGGAACTCGCAAGGTCCCGGACCTCACCAAGTCCATAAACACCCTGGTTGGTGTCAACCCGCACGATCGTGCAAGGGCTCGGGCCTGGCTTCTTTATCGTCGCTACGCGCAAATCCGTGATCTTCAGCGTCGACGGGCTGGAGTTCGTGTTTACGTTGCGAATGTTCGGATCGGCCTCAGCGCTTCTTCTGAGGAGCGCCGCTCCACCCAGCAACGCGGCGGAACTCTTGAAGAGTTCGCGCCGGCCGATCGTCGTTTGCTTTATATCAGACATCCTTTTGGTCTCCTAATCCGTGCGTCATTTCTTCGCGACAGGTTCAGTCGATACACCGTCAGATAACGGAGTCATCTTGCGCTTCCAGCGAAGATAGCGCCGGACCTCAAGAATGTCTTCAATTCATTCCCGCTTTGCTGAACGCAAGCCATCCCGTTCCGCAACTCCCCTAGTGCGAACCCACTGCCGCAAATCTTCGATGCCTCACAGTATATATCTTTCGAATGCAGCCAGTTGTGCACGAGGAGCAGGGAATCCGAACACCGAAACAAATAGGAGCTGCGTTAACTCTAATGTTTTGAACTGGCGGGCCGAAAACATAGTTGACGGTTGTCGCCTACCTGCTGCCATGGTCAACGCGCCCGCTGCAATCACCGAACCAATCTTCAAGCTATTAACGTGGTTTGGCGAGTTTGGCAAATTCTGCTGGCGGGTGACCGCGGCACTTTTCAGTTGGCCCTTCGAATGGACCGAATTTGTGCGCCAACTGGACGTCGTTGGAGCAAAATCCTTGCCCCTCGTCGTTCTGGCGGGAGGGGCCACCGGCGTAGTGCTTTCGCTTCAGACGCGCGATAGCTTAACCCGTTTCGGGGCCAAATCCGTACTCCCCGCCGTCATCATTTATTCCCTCATGAAAGAGACCGGCCCCATCATCACAGGGCTAGTCGTGAGCGGCCGCGTCGGCGCGGGTATTGGCGCGGAACTGGGATCGATGAATGTGACCGAGCAAATTGATGCGATGGCCGTGTCGGCCGTAAATCCGGATAAATTTCTAGCCGCAACGCGCATTTTAGCCTGCTTCATTGCATTGCCGCTTTTGACTCTTGCGGCTGATGCCGCCGGTATCTTCATGGGATGGGTTGCAACTGCTCTTGCTGAGCCCACCTCCCTTAGGCTGTTTTTAAACAACGGACTCAAAGGAGTCTTGTTTAGCGATTTTCTGCCGTCAACTCTAAAGACGGCCCTATTCGGCATCATCATTGGCGCGGTCTCTTCTTTTCAGGGCATGAACACACGCGGCGGAACAGAGGGCGTCGGCCGCTCGGCAACCAGTTCTGTTGTCCTTTCTTCTCTCTTCATCATTTTGGCTGACGTGGTTCTAGTGAGATTTATCATCTTCCTCTACTCGTAAGAGGCGTAGCGAATGCACAACAGCCAGAATGGAAACCCGGTGGTGATTGACCGATTACATAAATCTTTTGGCGAACAGACGGTTTTGGATGACATATCGTTTTCGGTGGGGCGAGCCGAAATTCTATCGGTTTTGGGACGGAGCGGCACCGGGAAAAGCGTGTTGCTGCGGCTGCTTATAGGTTTGGAAAAGCCCAACTCGGGTTCGATCGAAATGAACGGAGTGCAAATTACGCAGCTTGGAACCAAAAAGCTGGACGAGGTTCGGAAGAAGATCGGGTTTTTGTTTCAGCAGGCCGCGTTGTACGACTCGCTAACTATTGAAGAGAATGTTGAGTTCCCACTTAAACGTCACAGCAAACTCGGCACAACCGAGCGGCGCGAACGTGCACATGAGTTGCTTGCAAGTGTCGGATTAGACAAGGACCTGAACAAGATGCCGGCGGAGATTTCGGGCGGCATGAAGAAGAGGGTCGCGCTGGCCCGGGCGCTGGCGCTGGATCCTGAGATTGTCCTTTTTGACGAACCCACGGCCGGTTTAGATCCAATTACTTCGGCTGAAATCGGCCAACTGATCCTCAATCTTCGCAATGACCGCAGCATGACATCCATTGTGGTTACGCACGACATGCATGCAGCTAAGCATTTTTCTGATCGCCTGATTTTGCTTGCCGAAGGAAAGATTGTGGTGGATGGCACGTTTGACGATTTACAGAGCAGCACGAACGAATTCGCAAAGCGCTTCTTGAGCGATTCAGCTTAGAGAGGAAACATGTTGCAGAGTGTTCGATTGGGGCTTTTTATCGTTCTCACCCTGGCCATACTGGCGACGGGCATCTTCCTGATCGGAAGTAAGCAGTCCATCTGGCAATCTACCTACATCGCGAAAGCCGAATTTCAAAACGTTGGTGGCCTGAACGAGGGTGCTGACGTACGGATTGGCGGCATTCGCCGGGGATCGGTCCAACATATTCAATTGCCGCAGGACCCCAAGGGCAAAGTGACGATCGTCATGAGCTTGGGGGAGGACACCAGAAATATTGTCAGACTTGATTCCATGACGATGATTAAGTCAGAGGGCTTGTTGGGAGATAAGTACGTTGAGATTTCGTTCGGAAGCCGCGACGCAAGCAAGCTAAACGGAGGCGAAATTTTGAAGAGTGTGCCTCCTTTTGACATCTCGAACATTTTTGGCAAGACCGACGGCATTCTCGATTCAGCCAAGGTAGCGGTGGACCGTGTGCAGGATGCAGCCGGAAATATCAGTGAAATTACCGCCAAAATCAATCAGGGAAAAGGCACGGCCGGTGCACTCTTGAACGACAGAACGATGTATAAAGAGGCAACCGCCAGCGTCACTGCCATGCGTGACGATCTTGAGGCCTTGAAGAGCAATTTTCTCCTGCGTGGTTTCTTCAACAAACGGGGATATGTGGATTCGGCTGAACTGAAAAAGCATGAGCTTCCGGCGCTGCCCGCCGCTCAGCCGGTTAAGACTTTTCCGTTCGAACCGAAGCAGATATTCGATAAGGCGGACTCCGCGAAGCTCAAAAACAAAAAGGCTCTGGATGAAGTCGGCGCCTATCTCGAAAACAGGAAATTCGGTCTAGCCGTGGTGGTTGCATCGGCCGCTTCCAAGGGCGATTCAGAGAAGTTGCTGGTGCTCACCCAGGCGCAGAGTACCGTGATTCGCAACTACCTGGTACAAAACTTCCGGCTCGATGACACACGAATAAAAACCCGAGGCCATGGGAAATCGGAGGAGCCGGATTCCAGCGGATCCCTGGAGATTCGCATCTATTCCGCTCAGAAATAAAAAGAATTAGAGATTCACTAGAGCCGCGGTGGATGACTCGCCAATTCGTTTCAACTGGCCGCAGGCTGCGAAAATATCTAGACCGCGCGGCTTCCGAATGAAGCAGGGCACCGCTTTGCGCACAATCTCCTGGAAACTGACGATCCGCGCTTCATCCGGTGTCTGGAACGGAATGCCAGGGCCCGGATTTAGCGCAATCAGATTCACTTTGCAGTTAAGGCGCGAGAGGAGGCGAACCACTCGCTTTGCATCGGCGTCGCTATCGTTCACGCCCTTCAACAACACGTATTCAAAAGTCAGCTTTTCCCAGGTACGAAGCGGGTATGCTTTGCATGCCTCCATCAGGTCGGCAAGGTGATACTTGCGCGTGATGGGCATCAATTCGCGGCGCTGCTCTTCGTTTGAAGCATTCAGGGAAATCGCCAACTTCGGTCGCACGGCGGCCTGTCCGAGTTCAGCCATTCTAGGGACGATGCCCGATGTGGAAACGGTGATCCGCTTCGGCGAGAGTGCGATGCCCTCCGGGTCAGTCAACAAGCGCGTTGCTTTCAGTACGTTAGGGAGATTCAGCAAGGGCTCGCCCATGCCCATCATGACGATATTGATGCGGCCCTCAGCTGGCTTGAGGCCGTTCTCGCGACCAATATGCAGAACCTGGCCAACAATCTCCCCAGCCGTCAAATTACGTTCGAGCCCCATCAGCGCGGTAAGGCAAAATTTACAATCGACCGGGCAGCCGACCTGACTGGAAATGCAAATGGTGTCGCGGCCTACCTCCGGCATGAGAACGGCCTCCACGGTACGGTTATCGGCGAGACGGAGCAGGTAGCGCCGGGTGCCGTCCACCGAGTCAAAACGGCTCTCCGTCACGGGCAGTCCGAGTGTCGCGCGTTTAACCAGCTGATTACGAAGGACTTGTGGCAGACCGGAAATTTCCGTTAAATTCGCCACGTCCTTCCTGTACAAAGCGTCAAATAGTTGTTTGGCACGATAAGGTGCTTGCCCAGCGCCTAGTAGTATTCTCAGGTCAGAGAGCTCCATTCCGATTAAGGGCTGGGCTTGTGTCGTGTCGGGCTCCAATTGTTTTAGTGTACGTCGTACACTCGGAAAGGCATCGTTTATGGTTTTATCAGTCCCCCAAACCCGTGAAATTCAGCGAGAGACCCTGCCAAATGGGCTGCGGATCGTCACGGAAGCGATGCCGCATGTCCGCTCCGTTTCGCTTGGAGTTTGGATTGGCAGCGGCTCCCGGATCGAGCACGGCCCAGAGAACGGCTTATCGCACTTTATCGAGCACATGGTGTTTAAAGGCACCACGGGCCGGTCAGCGGAAGACATCGCGAAATCAGTAGACTCAGTCGGGGGCGGATTGGATGCATTCACCAGCAAGGAACTGGTGGGTTTCAACGCCAAGGTTTTAGACCAACATGTTCCCTTGGCAATTGACATTCTGTCGGACTTGGTTCTGAACCCGACATTCCGCGCAGACGATATCGAAAAAGAAAAAAGCGTAATTTTGGAAGAGATCAAGATGGAGGCCGACCAGCCGGAATTTGTGCTGCACGAAGCGTTCATTAGTAATTTCTGGAAAGGGCACGCGCTGGGCAAACCGATCCTGGGTACGAAGGAACGGGTCAAGAATTTCGGGCGTGAATTACTGTGCGATTATTACGGCCGTGTCTATTCGCCGCGCAACATCCTGATCACTGCGGCGGGTAACCTGAACCACGAAGAGATCGTGAAGTGGATTGGCGACAAGTTCGCGGGCATGGCTGACCGTGCGACGTTGCCAGTGGACACCGTTCCGAAGACCCACGCTCCGTTTCTGCTGAAGAAGAAAGAATCGCTTGAGCAAGTACACATTGCGATGGGGGTACCCAGCTATCCGCTCGCGCATAAGCTTCGCTATCCGCTCTATATATTGAACACGGTGCTGGGCGGCGGCATGAGTTCGCGCCTGTTCCAAAATATTCGCGAAAAGCAAGGGCTGGCGTACGCAGTCTATTCGGAGCTGAACTTGTTTAGTGACACGGGTTGCTTCATGATCTACGCCGGCACTGCGCCGGAAACGGCAACGCAGGTGGTTACCTCGGTTGTGCGGGAGTTTCGCGAACTGAAGGAGAACCTGATTAGTGAAGACGAATTGCGCCGGGCCAAAGATCATCTGAAAGGCTCATTGATGTTGAGCCTGGAATCCACTTCCAGCCGTATGTCGAATCTGGCGCGGCAGGAGTTGTACTTCGACCGTTTCATGACACTTGATGAGATGATTCAGAACACCGAGTCTGTTACTCGCGACCAGGTGCAAAACATCGCTCAGGAATTCTTCCGTTCAGAAGATATTGCACTAACGATGTTAGGCCGTTTGGGCGGAGTGAAGCTCACGCGCGACGATCTAACCTGTTGATGATCCGTGCGAACCGATTCTGAGCGCTGGCAGTTTGAGTTGCTTCCGCTTCGTTTCACATTTGTAGCCCGCGAACAGATGCGTTTCCCCGCGGGGAACTCGGCCAATCTGCTGCGAGGAGCATTCGGCACGATCTTCCGCAAAGTTACCTGCTCCGCCGGTTGCCCGGGTGCCCGTCAATGCCAGAGTCGCGCGACCTGTCCTTATGCACGAATGTTTGAACCGTCCGCGCTGACGAATGGCCCGAGCGGCTTGGCCGATTGGCCTCGTCCCTTCGTGTTTCGAGCGAGCCACTTGGACGGCAAAACCGTTACTCCGGATTCCACGTTCTATTTCGACATGAATTTGTTTGATATCCGTGGCGCGGCGGTGGAATCGCTGAGGTCAACCTTCGCGCAGCTAGCCAAAGAAGGCTTGGGTCCTCAGAGAGCGCGGGCGGAGTTTACAAACGTTTCACGAGTCGAGGAAGGCGGGCAAGCCTGCCAGTGGAACGGCGAACTGGCGCCTTTGGCAGTCACTCTGCAAAGGGAGGAGCGGCTTGAGCGAATACTCGTACGATTCGTTACTCCAACAGAATTGAAAAGCGGGCAGGGAATTGTTCGCGAGCCGAGCTTTGGCGTGCTGGCCGCACGCATTCGTGACCGCGTGAGTACGCTGCGCGAGTTATACGGGAATGGGCCATTGGAAATCGACTTCCGTGGATTCAGAGAAAGAGCGGAACGGATAGCGATGACGCGTTGTGAACTTACTCAGGTGGACGTGTCCCGGCGCAGCAGCCGAACCGGGCAGGTACATTCGATTGGCGGCTTCATTGGTGAAGCGGAGTATGAGGGTGAACTAGGCGAGTTTGTTCCCTATCTTCGCGCCGCGAAATGGACCGGAGTGGGCAGGCAGACAGTTTGGGGTAAAGGCGAAATCCATTGCAGCGAGCCTAATTCCGAGCATTACTCTGCAGATAAATGATGAGCGTGCGGCCATCGGAAGTGAAACCACCTCCTGTCGCCGTGCGAGCTTCTTTGACCGTCCGCGCGGAGGTGAGGTATTCGTTCTTAACCACCATGCCGGACTGCTCGAGACTCTGGCCGATGTAATCACGTTCAGCATCGGTAGCGGGATCGATTTTGTGCGTCAGGCCGTTGTTGCGCTGGTCCTTTTCAAAGCCAATGTCATGCGTACCCGCGCCGGCCCAAACCGTTTCACCGCTGGCCGTAAACGGAGCTTTCCAGATCCGGAAATGGTGACGCTCCGCGACCACCATGAGCGGGTCGGCCTGCGCGTAACCGAAGTCCTGCACCCGGCCGAAAAGTTCCAGTTCACTCATGGGCATGCTGACGTAGGCTTCCTTGGACAAGCTGCGGAGCAGCCCGGTTAGAACGGCATCCTTCCTGGTTTTGTCCACCAGCACCCAGCCGGCGGCGGCCAAGGCATCCTGCACTGCCTCGAGAGAACCGATGACAACGAAGTTGACACGATCTCCCAAATTGCCTTGTGCGTCATTCACGCGGGCTGGAATCTGTTCGAGCACCTGCTGCGTGAACACGGGGACCGGTCCCGCCGGTGTTTTGGCAGGCACACCAGCGGTCCGTTCAATAGCAACGTGGTAAGCGCCCTCGCCCGGAACGGCCGGCATTTGGTTGATTCCAAGAAAAAGACGGCCCGCGATGGGAACGGTCTTTGTCGTGGCGACGCCTACGAGGAAAGCGCGCGCCGCGCCGCTGTCGCCAACCCGTGCGACCAAGGCTCCCCGGCCCGCTGCATTTACCGGGAACTGCATGATCAGGTCCATCCAGCCGCGCGCCAAGCCTTCAGGGCCCGTGGAGCGGGCGCCGTCATCATATTGAACCGTGCCTGTAGCTTTAATGTTGATCCGGTCGCCCGCTTTCAGATCAACGCCCGTATCGATCCATTCCTGGCTCGCGCTTACGTCGATCTCTTTTTTGTCTGATCCAAAGAGGACACTGGCGGCGGCTATCCATAGCAGGAGCGCGCGTGAGAACATTCGTCCCATTTTAACTTCCGCGGCCCGCACTATAAACACGGTACTGCAAACCCGCATTACAAACCCAGGTTCTGCCGGGCGTACTTAATGCACGCCACGTTGTTATCCTCTTCGTATTTCTTCCGCTCATCCGGTCCCAGCCCAGTGGTCGAAGGCAGCCGCTTCTTTGGCGGATTCTTCTGGATAGTCTCCATCATCTTTGCCACCTGGTGTCCCGGGACTTCTTCAAACGTCACCCAGTATTGGCTCGTATAGATCGGAACCTTTAGCGGATCGCGCGAAATCATCTCCAGATCGAGCGGCATGTCCGGGTCTTTCTGCCGGAGCGTATCCACCATTTTTTTCAGATCGATAAAGCCTTCGCCAAATGGCACTTCCGACAGCAGAAAGCCATCTTCGTATGGCGCGACGCCCATGTCCTTGATGTGGCCGGAAAAGATCCAAGGCTTTAACGTTTCGAGCGTAAACATTGGCTCTTCGCAAAACGATACGTTATTTCCGAAATCGAAATGCACGCCAACGTATTCGCTGCTCAGCCGCTTCATCCAGGCGGCCTGCTCCACGGCCCGCCAGCCCTTATGATTCTCAATCGACAGCCGTACTTTGTTTTTTCGTAGCACCGGCTCGGCCAGTGCCACCATTTTTTGGTTCAGTTCGAAGCTTTTTTGATAGGCCTCGAGGCTTTTGAAATCTTCATAACGCCGGCCCGTCAATGCCGCGTGCAATCCGAACGCGCCCACCTCGCGCGCCGCTTTTACTGAGGCATCGAATTTATCCACGTCGCTCTCCGATTGGGGCAGACGGATATTGAAGATGACGTGCATGTCGTAAGTTTGAAGCTTGTCGCGAAGCTTGCTGATCGCGCCCGGTTCAGTCGGGGGTGCGCCCACTTCCGCTCCGCCCAAACCCAAGCTGTGGCAGTAGTCAATGAATTCGTCCGGCGGTTTAGCAGGGCCGCTCGTGGTTCCGCGGGCAGTGCCCAATCCGCCTCCGTTGTGCGCGATGAACGATGTGGGCGCGCCGCCCATGCCTTTTCGCCCAAATGGATTAGGCACGGCTTCAGCGGCGGCCCGCGCGACCAACGGCGACAACACAGCCGCCGACCCGGCCGCCATGAACATCTCTCTTCTTGTCATATCGACCACTGCTCCTCTTTTTCCACGACCCCTGATCTCCTGCATACAATATCAATTTGCGATTTTTGGAGCGCAGTGCTCACGGAAAAGCAGTTGGCCTGGCGCTAGCGCCTACTGCTGGGGATGCGAAGCGGTGCTACCTTCTGTTAAGCCCAATGTCCACTTGATTCCTTCGAAGTACATCTTCGTAATATCCGGATCGTCCCAAGCTTCTTTGGTGTGCCCCAACGTGGAGTAGAAGACCCGGCCCTTGCCATACATCTTCGACCAGGCCACGGCAAAGTCACGGTCCGCGCGGTGGATACGCGGATTATTTTCATAGTTCAGTTTCGAGGCATCCAAACGCAACAGCACGTTCACCTTGTCGCGAGACCATTCCTTCGGTTGATAAATTTCGTCGCGCTTCGTGAAGGCATGCGGAAAATGGCGGACGGCCGGGAAATTCGGATCTTCCACTATGATTGGCGCGTTGAACGTGAACCACGGATGCTGGTCGAACCAGCCGCCGATCATTTCTCCATATTCCGGCCATTTGTAGTTGGTATCGAGCGCGGCGTGAATGCCGACAAAGCCCTTGCCGTCCTCTTTGATGAACGACATCATGTCTGCCTTCTGATCGTCCTTCAAATCCAGTTCGCCAGTGGTGCTGGCAAACACAATGACGTCGAAATACTTCAGACTTTTGAAGTTACCTTTCTTAGTCTCGCTTTTTGTAATGTTCTCAGTGTCCGTCCGCAGCGTTGCGTCCCAGAGTTTGGAGTCATGCCCCATGCGCCATACGTTGGCCATGGCATCCGGAACCGAATCGTGCTCGAAGCCGTTGGTCTGGCCTACTACCAGTACATGCGCCATACGATTCGGCGGCATTGTGATTTTTTCCGGTGCGGCCGGAGGCGTTTGCGCCGTGGCCCGGATGCCATAAACGAGCGCTCCGGCGCACGCGGCCGCGGTTAAAAATAGAGTTACAATTCGATAATGTTTCATAAGCCCCAAAGACAGTGAAGGTATCACAGTAGTACCCCAAAGCACGGTTTTAGTCACTGCCGATCGCGCTCGGGCTGAATAAACACCCAGCAAACCGCCGCCATAAGATACAGGGCGGACAAAATATGCAGCGGCATGCTCCAGTCGCCCAGTCGGTCCACGATGTACGCCAGAACAATGGGGCTTAGCATGCCGCCCACCTGTCCGGCCGTATTCATGGTGGCGCTCAGCATCGCCGAATTTGCTCCGCCGAGTTCAATGGCCGTGGCCCAGGCCGGCGCGAGCGTAAACATGGATGCAGCGCCTCCCAGTGCGATCAGGAGACCCGCCCAGTGTCCGTCGTTCATCAGTGTTCCCGCAAGCATCGCAATTGCCCCAAACAGGTAGGCGACGGCGCCCACGCCGCAACGTCCGGCACGCGTTCCAAAACGCTTCGAAATCGCATCCGTGGTGACACCGCCGGTCACATCCGCCACAACGCTCAGCAGCAAAGGCAGGCCGGCGAAAATCGCGAGTTCGGCCTTCACCATGCCGCGCGATTTAGACAAATAGGTCGGTAGCCACGTGATGAAGAAATAGAATCCGTAGGTGTTTGCAAAATACTGCAGGCAGAGCGGCAGCAGACTCCGCGTGCGAAAGATTTCGCTCCAGGAGCCTCCGTGACCGGACGGAAGCCCGCGAGTGCTCTCTATCAGATCTCGCTCAGCCGCGCCGACCGAAGCATGCTCGCAAGGCTCATCCCGAAACCACCGATGCCATCCGAAAGCCCAGACGAACCCAACACAGCCAAAGAGAAGAAAGATCATGCGCCAGTGCAGAAACGTGGTGAGGTAAGTGACCAGGATCGGAGTGAGTCCGCCGGACAAATGAGCGCCGGCAAAAAAGATGCCTTGCACTCGCCCCCGTTCGCGGGCTGGAATCCAACGCGCGAAAACACGAGCCACATTGGGCCACGCGCCTGCTTCTCCAACGCCAAATAGAAAGCGGATGACCAGGAGAGTTGCGTAGCCGAATGCCCCGGCGGTTGCCACCGTGAACGTGGACCACCACAGCACAATGCGTGTCAGCACGCGGCGGCTTCCTATGCGATCGGCCCACCACGCGGTCGGAATTTCGAACAGTGCGTAGGCCAGCGTGAAAGCGCTGAACACGTAGCTCATCTGCATGTTGGTGAGGCGCAGATCGCGCATGATGTCCGGCGCAACGATCGAGATACAAACCCGGTCCAAAAAAGTGATGGCCGCGAGGGCCACTGTAAATACCACTACCCTGTATCGGACGCGCGTGAGCGTGTCGTCTGTCTTTGGCATCTGGAAACTAGAGTGTAGTACCCCTCTATCCTGAACGTATAAATGCGGAAACGTTTTTTTCTCATGGCGGCCGTGCTACTCGCGGCCGCTTCCTTTTTTTCACTCTTTGCACGGCAGCAACCACAGGATCAGCAACCCGTTTCCAAATCCGCTCCAACCGCCCGCCAGCCGGACGTAGTAGTCACCGGCTCCTGGGGTCCGCTCCCGCTTGAGGAGTCGGACCGCTCCGTAAATGCCTATTCTTTGCGCAGTTCGTTTCTGCTATTCGGCAGCCTGGCGGATGCGCTGGATCTGGATTCCTCCGTTCAGGTGCAATCCCGCGCGCCCAACGGTGTGCAAGGGGATATATCCATTCGCGGCGGCTCGTTTGCGCAGACGCTTGTCATGCTGAATGGCATCCGTCTCAGTGATGCGCAATCGGCCCACCATAACTTTGATATTCCCGTTCCGCTGGATGCCATCGAGCGAGTTGAAGTTTTGCGCGGTTCGGGATCGACCCTTTATGGATCCGAGGCGGTGGGCGGGGTGATCAACGTCGTCACGCGTCCCATCAGCGACGAAGATACCTGGGAAATGCGCCTGCGCAGTGGCTACGGCAGCTTCGGCACGAATGAAGAGAGCGGTTTCCTTGCCTTCAAAGCCGGTCCTTGGTCACAGCGGTTTTCTTTCGAGCGTGAATTGTCCGATGGTTTTCGTGATGACCGCGAGTACCGCAGCTTGAGCCTGGCCTCCGAATCCTGGCTTAAGACAAAGTTTGGCTTGACCCGCGTCTTGCTCTCGACGCTCGACAAGCCCTTTGGCGCCGATCAGTTTTACGGAAACTATAACTCCTGGGAGCGCACTAAGACTTGGCTGGCTACTCTCTCGCAGGATCTCGGCAAGACTACGGTGTTCTCGCTCGGCTATCGCCGCCACACCGATTTGTATGAACTATTGCGCGATGACCCGGCCTACTATACGAACCGGCATGAGGACGAAACCTGGGATATTGCTATCCGCCGGCATGACGCTCTTGGGAAAGTGGTGCAGATTTCTTACGGAGCGGAGGGATTGGCGGACCATGTCGATAGCAACAATCTGGGCGTTCATTCGCGTAAACAAGGGGCGGTCTATGGAGGTCTGGACATCCGGTCGTGGCGGCGGTTCTCCTTCAGCGTCAGCTCACGGCAGGAGTTCTACGGTCACGGCCAAACCATCGCTGTTCCCGCGGTGAGCGGCGGATACTGGTTGTCGTCCAAAGTCAAACTGCGGGGCGCGGTCAATCGGGCTTTCCGGCGGCCAAATTACACCGATCTTTACTATCATGACCCCACCACCAGCGGTAATCCCAACCTGAAGCCGGAACGCGCGATGAACTACGAAGGCGGCGCCGATGTTTATTTACCTCACCGCTGGCGTGCCTCCGTCACCGTGTTTTCGCGGCATGAGACCAATGACATCGATTACATTCGAGCGAATTCATCCGATATCTGGCAAGCACTGAATTTTACCAGTTTGACCTTTACGGGCGTCGAAGCATCGCTGGTTTGGTCCATGCAGAACTCCGGACGTCTCGAAGTTCAATATACTGGCCTGCACGGCGCGGAAGGAGCGTTGCAGGGTTATCAGTCCGAAGACGTTTTCAATTATCCAACCCAGCAGGCAGTCGTGAGTTGGGAACGCGCCTCTTCGCGCGGGTGGCTGGCGCGCGCGCGATTGGGCGCAACCAACCAGTACCAACGGAATGCCTACGTGTTAGTGGATGGGTATCTGGCTTGGACTAGATCGCCTCTGCACCCTTACCTGCGGCTGACAAATTTAACCAACGCCGACTATCAGCCGGTTTACGGAGTCGTCATGCCTGGCCGTGCCGCGCTCATCGGCGTGGAATGGTGTGTGTTGTGCCAAAAGCATTGAGTGCTTATTGATACTGGAAATGCGTTAAAGTGAAGCAATCGCCGATGTTCCTCAGAATGCTCCCCGGAAATATTGCTGTTTGCTGTGGACTCGCTCTTTTTTCCTTAGCCGGGAGCGCGCAAACACTCCGGCCCCCCATTGCGGAAAAGCGCCCGGTTACCGACACCTATCACGGCGTCAACGTGGTGGACGATTACCGCTGGCTCGAAGACTTTCAAGACCCGCAAGTGAAAAAATGGGTCGCCGCGGAGAACGAATACACGCGCTCTGAGCTGGGCAAGATTCAATCACGAGCCAAACTGGCTTCTGAAATGCAGGCGATCGTCAAGCAAGCATCCCTTAGCCGCCGGGAACTGGCAGTAGCTGGCGCCAAGTTGTTCGCGGTGGAATCCCGGCCGCCCCGTGAGCAGCCGGAGTTGGTGGTTTTTCCGTCCGCCGGTAATTTGAGCGTTGAAAAGACGGTTCTCGATCCGCTACAGATGGATCCCGCCGGCCATACATCCATCGACTTCTACAAACCATCGCGCGACGGCCGCTATGTCGCGGTTTCGTTATCGAAATCAGGCAGTGAAGCCGGCGATGTGCACGTGTTCGACGTAGCGACCGGCAAGGAACTGGCCGCCGACGTTGTGCCGCGCGTAAACAACGGCACTGCGGGAGGCAGTGTTGCCTGGGACGCAAACAGCACTGGGTTTTATTACACGCGCTATCCGCGAGTTGGTGAGCGATCGACTGCCGACCTCAATTTTTACCAGCAGATTTACTTCCATAAGCTGGGAACCTCCGGTTCGGACGACCGTTATGAGACAGGCAAGGAGTTCCCCCGGATAGCGGAGATCGTCCTGAACGCCAGCGAAGACGGCAGATGGATTTTGGCGACTGTTGCAAATGGCGATGGCGGCGATGCCTTCCATTACATTCGCGGACTCAACGGGACATGGACTCAGCTCACTCACTATTCCGACCAAATCACTAGCGCTGCATTTGGACCCGATGACTCGCTCTATTTACTCTCGCGAAAGAATGCGTCCATGGGCAAGGTTCTACGGCTCTCCTCGCCTGATCAGCCGATGGCTTCCGCGCAAACCGTTGTGCCCGAAAGTGACGTGGCCATTGAGCAATTCGTGCCCGTGCAGGGCCGGCTCTATGTGGTGGATTTGACGGGCGGGCCTTCTCAGATTCGCATGTTCACCAGTACAGGGAAGCCGGAAGGACTCGTTCCCCTCGGGGGCATCGTTTCTGTCTCCGCTATTTTGCGGTTCGGCCATAACGGCGTTCTGTTTCAAACGACCGGCTACCTGCAGCCGGGCCAATGGTTCAGCTATTCAATGAAATCGGCAAAACCTGAACTTGTTCCTGCGCTAAATACGCCTTCTCCTATATCGCTCGCCGGTGCTGAGGTGATCCGCGATTTTGCCGTTTCAAAAGACGGAACGCGCATTCCCCTCAATATCATCCGGCTGAAAAACACCAAGCTGGATGGGCGCAATCCAGTCTTGCTGAGCGGCTACGGAGGGTACAACATCAGCCGCAAACCGCGTTTCTCATCGTTTAACCGCTTGTTGCTGGACCGTGGTTTCGTCATTGTAGATACCAACCTGCGCGGCGGCAGCGAATATGGCGAGAAATGGCGCCTAGCCGGCAACCTGACGCACAAGCAGAATGTCTTCGATGACTTTTATGCCTGCGCGCAATATCTGGTTTCGCATGGGTACACCACTCCGCGGCGCCTCGGGATCGAAGGCGGAAGTAACGGTGGATTGCTGATGGGCGCAGCGCTGGTGCAGCATCCCGAAATGTATCGCGTGGTGCTCGCGTTTGTGGGTATCTACGACATGCTGCGCGCGGAACTATCGCCCAACGGCGTCTTTAACATCACCGAATACGGCACAGTAAAAGAGCTGGATCAATTTAAGTCGCTCTTTGCCTACTCGCCATACCATCACGTCGCCGACGACAAAACATATCCCGCTGCTATTTTCCTTACTGGAGATAACGATCCGCGCGTCGACCCCGCCAACTCGCGCAAAATGGTGGCGCGATTGCAAGCCGTGGGCCGCTCGAAAGGCCCCATTCTGTTGCGCACCAGCGGCAACGCCGGACACGGCATAGGGTCTTCTTTGAGCGAAAGCCTGGCGCAGCGCGTGGACGC
>DATHIZ010000494.1:0-2296 GCA_035316385.1 Bryobacteraceae bacterium
AGCTGTTGCCACCAGCAGGGCTTCCTCCTTGCCAGTGAGCTTGCGCTCTGCGCCCGGACGCGGATCCTCGCTCAGCGCCCGTTCCAGATTGCCTTCCACGAAGCGCCGTTTGGTCCGGTACACGGTGGAACCGCTCACCGCTACCGTGCGGGCAATCTCTTCATCGCTGCGGCCGGCATCGGCGGCCAGCAATATCTGGGCGCGCTTGAGTTTGCGGGCGGCTCGTTTGCCCTTGCTCAACATCGCGGTGAGTTCGCCTCGTTCGGCTTGGCTCAATTCGACCCGATAAAGTACATTCATCTCGACCTCCTTGTCGGAGGACCGGACGAATCGACAAATGAATCGAAAATCAGGCGCCGCGCGCAACCCCAGCGCTCAAAGCTTCACCGAAAAGCAAGGCCAGTACCTGGCCTTCATCTACACCTACTCGCACATGTTCCGACGCCCGCCTGCCGAGACCGACATGCAACGCCACTTTCAAGTCAGCCCGCCCTCGGTCCACCAGATGATCGTGACGCTCGAACGAAATGGTCTCATCCGCCGTCAACCCGGCGTCGCCCGAAGCATCCAAATCCTCGTGGCTCCAGAAGACCTGCCAATCCTAAATTGGCTCGGAATCAACCCGTCATAATCAATGTGCCGAGGTACTAGCTGACGTCAGGCCGTCGGATCTGGAGCCCCAATTCGTCTGTCAGGCGTGTGGCCATCGCGGCGCCGATGTCAGGCCGGACTTTGATTGGGATGAACAAATCCTCAGTGGCCCGACGCGCGACGCTGTCCTCAACGATACAACGCGCCGAGCCGGCCAAAACGCGGCGGGGTTGAGGGGCGCCAATTTGGCCGAATCGTTGATAACTAAACTTCGTGGCCGAAACCCGCCTGCGCAAAGCGCGCACCATCCGAAACGAAAAACCCGGCCGATGAGGGCCGGGCTGATCGCAAATATACGTTAAGACAGG
Organism: Bryobacteraceae bacterium; assembly: GCA_035316385.1. Classification (GTDB taxonomy): domain Bacteria; phylum Acidobacteriota; class Terriglobia; order Bryobacterales; family Bryobacteraceae; genus Bog-105. The sequence continues at coordinate 960 of DATHIZ010000494.1, forward strand.
CAATGCATGAAGTTGATCGGATTGGACACTTGCCGTCTGTCCACTTGGTAACACTGGAACCAATACAGAGGCCCGTAAGCCCGCCTGCGCACACCCTGCACGTCGTCACCCGGATCCGCGGATCGAAGCATTCAACGCGCGCCTTTCAAATTACACGATGTAGAACAAGTGGTCGTGGTTCCGCGATTGCACTTGATGCAGACATCCATGCACTGACTGAACTGCTTTGGATTGAAATTCGGGTAGAGGTCCGCCGCGCACTTGTTCGTTGAGCCTGTCACCTCTGGATCTGGCGAACATGCCGCTACCAGCAACGCAGTCGCTACCAAAACAGCCACGCACCGCATCTAAGGCTCCAATCGCCAGTACATTGCCATTCGGTGAAAAGCTCCGCCGCTCCTTTAGTTCCTGCCGCGTTCCTGTTCAGTATCAGCGCGATCCAATTCCTGGCCGCCCCTCCCCGCGAGTCCCTCGTCTTTGGTGCGGTGCAACATGACGCTCGCAAAGATTGCCGAAGGTCACGGGCGCATTGCGTGTCATAATTTGCACGATCCAGCATGATTCTCGGCAACCCCACGGAGACCACGATGGGCAGCGATGAGAAGCGGTCGGGTGACGATAGACGAGCCTCGAAAGAGCGACGATCCGGGACGGACAAGCGATCGGAAGCGGAGAAGCAGCTAACTGGAGAACGCCGATCGGGAGTTGATCGAAGATCGGGCCAGGATAGAAGACCTGAAGCGGACGACATTCCGCAACCCCGTGATCCGCTCAAATGATCGACGGCGGCGCGAGCAAACAAGCAACGCTCCCGACGCATATGCCGCGGACACCCATGGAGAAGCCTGCGCGTCGGGAAGAGGTCTGGATCCGTCAATACAGCGACGGTTCAAAATGCGACGTGATCGTTTCCATTGGTGCCGACGAAATGGTTCTCCAACTTCCTGATTACGGCGCAGCCGTAAAGTGGGCACAAATGGAAGCGAAGTCCCGCAAGATAACGGCCAGGTTGTAGGACTACTCAAACCCAGGGCGGAGGCACGACAGCGCCTTTTCGCTAGTCACCGGATTGGGCTACGCTGCAGCGCCGCCTTCTAGCGGCTGAATGGTAAGGCCAATCCAAGCTGGCGCCTCACCTCTCCCTCGACAGGATGCCCCCTAACGCCGAGGCGGCGAATCCGTTAAGCTGATGCCTGCATCGCGAAAATCGGAGGGCGTTTCATGTTCTTCGTTGCGGGTGTTTTAGCTGTGCTGGCTGGATTGTTCTATGCCGCCGGCCAACATGAGATCGGATCGCTAGGCGTTACGATGTGCCGCTATGGGCGGACGTTTTGCGA
>DATHIZ010000495.1:0-2989 GCA_035316385.1 Bryobacteraceae bacterium
TGCTGTCCAGCATGATGCGGTAGTTACGCTCGTTACCCGTGTATCGCCGCAACGCGCCCGGCTTGCCATTGCCGCGGAAATCCATCTCATAAAGAAACGTGTGATGAAAATCCTTCTGCTTGATCTCTGATCCCGCCTCCAGCATCAGCACTTTCATTCCGGCTTTGGACAACTCCATAGCCGCCCAGCCACCGCACGGGCCCGATCCGACTACAATCGCGTCATAAATCTTTGGCATTGGCGCTCCTGATCACTCCTTTCAACCAGCTCATCCAAAGATGCGTCAAACTTGATGATGCTCCGGGTGCGTGCAGGCTGGAAAAACTACGTTATACGAATTGCCCTTATACTCCAGAGCTTCTATCATTCCCGCGCGCGAAGTGTAGAACGCAAAAGCGTTCTGCTGCTTGATCAGACGATAGGCCATGAATCCAGGATGCGTCGCGTTCCGGTCAACCTCGGGCTTAGCCATTGCGGCTACTAATTCGGCGCGTCCCTTTGCGTCCGCGGCGTGAAAGCCTGTCTCCTTCAGAACTGCAAGCGCATCCCGCCATTGCTTCTGGACCGGCAATCCATATGACGCAGTCATCAGAAAATCGATGTAGTGCGCGCAGTGAGCCTCTTTGGCCCCCGGTGTGTCGTCGGTCGGAATCAGGATCTCTGTAAACGCTTGCAGCGCTTCAAAATCCTCCGGAGAAAAGAATTTTGGTTCACGATTCGTCAACACCGAACTCTCCGGCGGCGCTGGCGAATGAACTGGATGATTCTGTTCCTGAGCTTTGAGCCAAATGGCCATGAACTCAGCTCCACCCGGAAGGGCGGCAGCACGCAGCGCTAGCTCCAGAAGATCGCGGCGCGTAGTCAGCATCTGAATACCTCACACTAGGGCTTCTGTGCCCCACTCTAGCCTCACAGCACTATACCAAAAGGGAGGCAACTTTGACTTTAATCTGAAAGAACTATCAGCACTAGTGCCAACATATTGTTTGCACGTTCTTGGTGTGATATATTCCACCACAGTTAAGGGTCACATTTCACGGGTAAGGGGTCATTCAGTCATGCCACATTCGCGACAAATGTTATCTGTCGTATTTTCCTTGTTCCTGTTCTGCGCTGCAGCATTCGCTCAGCGCGACCTTGGAACCGTCACCGGAACCATTACCGACGCGCAAGGGTCGGTTGTTCCAAACGCAAAACTGACGCTCACGGAAGACTCAACGGGGGTCTCCTACAACATCCAGAGCAATGAGAGCGGCGTGTTCTCACGGCCAGCGCTGAAAGCCGGCACGTATACAATCGTTGTCGAAGCTTCCGGCTTCGCAAAGTCTCAGCAAAAGAATATTCTGATCAATCCGGGCGAGCCTACGTTGATCGACATCGCTCTGCAAGTAGGCAATGCAACGCAGACCATAGAGGTCACCGCCTCCGCGCCGCTTCTGCAAACGGAAACACCTACCATTGGCGCCACCCTCAACACGGCCCAGGTAACACAGTTGCCGCTTGGAGGCCAACGGACATTTACGTTTCTAGCGCGCTTGTCTCCCGGTGTTCTCGTGGCGGAACAAGGGGCGCGAGACGCTCTGAACGGCGGCTTCTCCGCCAATGGCGTCCGCTCCAGCGGCGAAAACAACTTCCTGTTAAATGGCGTGGATAACAATGTAAACGTTATCGATTTCATTAACCAGGCCGCCTACGTTATCGGGCCATCGGTCGAGGCCATCGGCGAGATGTCTGTCACCACGAACGGGAACAACGCCGAATATGGGCGCGCCGCGGGCGGCGTGGTCAACGTCAATCTGAAGTCCGGCACGAATCAGCTTCACGGTGTACTCTTTGAAATTCTCCAGAACAACGTGCTGAATTCCAACCGCTGGGAAAACAATCTCGCCGGCCGGTCGACGAATCCGGTAAAGCAGAATCAGTTTGGCGCCGCCCTCGGCGGACCACTGATCAAAAACAAGCTCTTCATGTTCGGCGACTATCAAGGAACCCGCATTAGAACGGCCGGCGGAACCATACAAAATCTGGGGTATGGCGGCTTTTACACCATTCCCACACAGGCCATGATCAATGGCGACTTCTCAGCATTACTCGGTCAGAATATTGGCAACGGCATTCTGCAAAACCAGCTCTTCGACCCCCGGAGCACCAGTTGCCCCACGCCGACCACTTGCACCCGGGCTCCCTTCGTGGGCAACCAGATTCCGGTCAGCATCATGGATCCCGCAGCGCGTAGAATTGCCAGTCTCTACCCGGTCTCGAATATCCCCTCGGGTGAAAGGCGCGGCTTTCAACCGCAGAACAATTACTACGTGGTGACGCCCGGCACCTTGAATACCGACCAGGGTGACGGCCGTGTGGACTATCACCTAAGCGATAACACTACCATTTTCGGTAGCATCAGTTGGAGTAATAACAGCAAAGGCAGCGTGCCCCCATTCGGCGGACTGCTTGACGGCGGCAGCTTCAACGGTCAGTCCGAATCGACTCTGGGCCGCAACGCGATGCTGAGTGTGACGCACCTCTGGAGTCCGTCGATTGTCAGCGAAACCCGGGTTGCCTTCAGCCGCCTGGTAACCGCTCGCACGCAGGCAAATTCGGCAACCGATGCATTTACGGCCGTAGGCATTGGCGGTTTTAATCCTACGAGTACCGCGCTGAATGGAGGTTTGCCGCAGATTCAGCTTGGATCGAGCGCGACTACCCCCTACAGCCAGATCGGCGCCAACGATTGGTTGCCAACGAAGGAATACAACAATGTGTGGGACTTCATTCAGAACGTATCCATCAACAAAGGGACCCATGCGTTGAGGGTTGGATTCGAATTCCGTCCCATCCGCTTCCCCTTCTTCCAGGTTCCTTACCCGCATGGTGAGATGAACTTCTCGCGCAATGAAACGGCGTATCCGTCCACGGCAAACGACGCCGGCGGCCAGAACGGAACCTTCGCGGCGGACACCGGCGACAATGTGGCGTCCTTCTTGTTAGG
>DATHIZ010000496.1:0-5904 GCA_035316385.1 Bryobacteraceae bacterium
AAAGGCCAGAGCTGGTGGTGGAGGCGATCCGCGAACTGGCGGACCGATACAATAGCGATCAATGCCAGTAGTGCTGCACGAGGGCCCGGAAGTAAACCGCCGGCGTTTCCTGCATTCCCTGGGCGCCGCCGCGCTCGCCGCTCCCGTGCTGCGGGGAGCCAGGCAAAAGCTACGGATCGGTGTGACCGATTGGACTATGAAGATGGGCGCCGACCCGCAAGCCGTTCCGCTGGCCGCGCGACTGAGCTTTCAAGGCGTGCAGGTGTCTTTCGGACGCAAGGTGGTAGACGGCAAGCTGCCGGTGGACAATCCCGATACAATTGCGCGCTATCTGCAACTCTCTAAAGAGAGCGGCATTCCAATTGACGGAACGTGCGTCGATAAGCTGCACGACAACGGCCTCAAGAGCGACAAGCTGGCGCTGAAATGGGTAGCGGATTCGATCCGGCTGACACATGCGCTGCGCACGAAAGTTCTGCTGCTGCCGTTCTTCGGACCTTGGGCGTTGAAGACGCAAGCGGAGATGGACTACACCGGGGACGCGCTGCGCGAGCTTGCGCCGGAGGCCGAGAAGGCGGACGTGATTCTGGGACTGGAAGACACTATTTCGGCTGCGGACAATGTCCGGATCATGGAGCGCGCGCGATCAAAAAACGTGCTGGTTTACTACGACGTGGGCAATTCCAATGAGGTCGGCTTTGACGTGGTGAAGGAGATCCGCTGGCTGGGCAAGAGCCGCATCTGCCAATTTCATTTCAAGGACAATCCGAATTATTTGGGCGAGGGAACGATTCCGTTTGACCGGGTGATGCACACGATTCGCGATATGGGTTATTCCGGCTACGCGAATTTGGAGACGGATACGCATCCGGGCATGCTGGAAGCGGACCTGCGCCGCAATTTGGTGTTCATCCGTAATATTGTGGATTAGATGGGCCGGAATGGAATTACGCGATGCGCATTGCTGTCCGCGGTAGGTTGCCTTTTGCTGGGAGCGGCTAATATACCCGATCCGTTCGACGGCAAAGCGAGTGCCCGCGTGTTTGTGTTCGCGCGGACGGATTGTCCGATCACGAACCGTTATGCTCCAGAATTGCAGCGCATTGCGGCGGAGTTTGCGAAACGCGATGTGCAGTTTTGGCTGGTGTATCCGGATCCGGACGAGACGGACAGCGGCATTGCGGCTCACACGAGAGAATACAACCTGCCAGGGAAGGCGCTGCGCGATCCGCGGCACGAGCTGGCGCGGCGGGCGCATGCGACCATTTCTCCGCAGGCGGCTGTGTTCGATAAGAACGGGCAACTGGTGTACAGCGGCCGCATCGATGACCGCTATGTAGATTTCGGCAAAGCCCGACCTGCTCCGACCACTCACGACTTAGAACTGGCGATCGCGGATACACTGGCCGGCAAGCCCGTGACGCAGGCGCGGACTCGCGCAGTGGGCTGCTATTTGTCCGATGTGCAGTGACACTGGTTGAGGCGACTCAGGGTACCTTCGCGCTTACCCGTTCTTGGGACGATGACACTCCAATCCACCCGTCCACCAAACATACACCGAATCGGAGCCGGAAGCGTCAGCGCCCACGATTCCCTCTGGCTCACGGTAACACCCCGGTTCAGTCAACGAAACCCGATCCCCGAAGGTCCGACGTATGAATCGGGTGTGCGCCATCAGATCGCGTTTATGTGCGACGATATTCACGGCACCGTCGCGGAGCTGCGCGCGAGAGGCATCCAGATCGACGGCGAGCCGAAAAGGAGGGCTACGGCATCACCGTGATGATGTTGTTGCCCGGAGGCGTGAAGGTCATGCTGTATGAGCCGCGTCACGCCCTGGCTATTGCTCGGATCGGGACAAACGCGGCGCCGCTGAACCAATAGCAAGCGGCGCCACCCGTTTACATGTTGTAGAAGAATTCTTCGTACACGACTTTGCCGTCAGCGACTTTGTACACGCCGACTTCTTCCATCGTGAACCGTTTGCCCTGCGGCTTAAAGGTGACGTCCAACTTGAAAGTCACGGCGAAGTGCGAGTCCGCGACCAGTGGACCTTCGATCTTGACAGAGTGGACGTCGTGATTAGCCGTCCACCATTCACCTTTGGCCTTCACGGCTTCGATTCCTTTTGATTCGCGCGAACCGCCGGGAGGTGCACTGGCTTCCATGCTGACGATATTGGGCGAGTAGAGCGCTTCCGTGGCTTCTTGGAACTGGCCTTTGGCGCAAAGTTTGACGAGCGTATCCGCTACTTCCTGGGTAGTCATGATCAATCTCCTACGATGAGTTTCACAATTCTTCCCTACGCTATCACGAGGGAACGGCGCACTGCAATTTGATTCGTAAATTCTCTAAAATTCGTAGCGGGCCACAACCTGGATCGTTCTCGAAGAGCTACCGCCTACCTGCGTTCCCAGCGTAGAGCTGAACTTGCCGAAAGTGGAAGGTGTAGTGATGTTGGTGTTCGCTGACGAGCTAGTCGGGCTCGAACTTGTGAATCCGAAATTCGGATGGTTGAAGAGGTTGTAAGCCTCAGCGCGCAGTGAGAACGCCTGGCGCTCGGTGATGTGGAAGCTTTTTGACAAGGACAAATCCGTCTCGAAGAACGGCGGATTTCTGAACTGATTGCGCGCAGTGTTGCCGTAGGAGAAGGCCGAGGGAGCGCTAAACTCTGCTGCTTGCGCCTGTGTAAAGTAGTAGACTCCAGTTGGAGTTCTAGTAACATTGCCGATGTTTGCGCTTGCGCCCGAGAAGTTTACATATGAAAAACCTGGCGTGGGGCTGCCGCTGACCGGTACCGTTGAATAAGTGGAATAGATAGCGAATGGGTTGCCGCTCTGCGCAATTTCCAAGCCGCCCAGGTCCCATCCGCCCAAAACTTCGTCCACGATTTTGGGCATAGTGTTGAAGTATGCGCGGCCCTTGCCGAATGGCAGTGAGTAAGTGCCGCGAAAATTGAAGGAGAACGGCCGGTCAAAATCGCTGAGCGCCCGGTTTTGACGGATGTTGTAGTTATTGATCGGCGTTGTGAAGCCGTTCCCCTCCACCGAGATATCATCCATACTCTTGCTCCAGGTGAAATTCCCCGACATTTGAAGACCCTTGAATCGTCCGTTCAATGAGGCTTGCAGCGAGTCGTAATACGAGCGTCCGTCGTTCGTTCCCATAATCACCTGGTTGAATTGCGGATAGTTCCGGAAGTAGAAGGGCGACACTCCCGCCGCCGCCAGTCCGGCATAATTGCTCACATCCAGCGTGTTGATGGCGGTACCAACTCTACCCTGGGTAAAGTTAGAAGCACCCACTTTGCCGGCCGCATTCGCTGCACTGCCGTAAACGCGCACAAATAAGTTGTCCGAGGGAACGGCTGTGGCGGTATTTGCCACGTAGGCCTGCATTTGATTGAACGCCGTCACAAAATCGGAGCTGATTTTGGGCTGGTTCTTATCCTCGTCCATGTATAATTTAACGCCTCTATTGCCAACATACGCAAGCTGCGCAATGAGACCCTTACCCACTTCGCGTTGAACGCTGAAGCTGTAGCTATGAACGTAGCCGGTGCGTAGATTGGGGTTATCCAGGTAGATATTGGTGCTGCGCGAATCAGCCGGCGTCAGAGTAACCGAGGAAGGCGCACCTGGGGCAGCCGGAATTTGGGCGTAGCGCGCGTCGGCGCCGCTGAGATCCGGATAGTTGCTTAGCGCTGTCGCAAAGCCTGGCGTGTTACCGTCAACTCCGCTGACGGTTGAGCCAACCGGACGGTCGTAGAAGACACCATAAAAACCGCGAATGACCGTCTTTCCATTGCCGGCCGGATCGTACGCAAAACCGATGCGGGGAGCAAAATTGTTCCAGTCTTTTCCATACCATTGCGAACTTTTCGAAATCGTCAGTCCGTCGAGCTGATGCACGCCATCTATCAGGTTGGCGCTGCTGATGGCGCCCTGCAGCCCGCTGGATTCGTAGGGAACACCGAAATACTCCCAACGCAGGCCGAGGTTCAGGGTTAGCTTCGACGTGACGTGCCAGTCATCCTGAAAAAAGTAACCGCTTTCATTAAGAATAAAATTTCGAACACGGGGTGTTCCGGCTGGCTGATAATTTTGCAGGTCGCTATAGTAGGTCTGATTTACCTGGGAGATGCGGCCAAGCAGGTCATTGTACAGATTGTTGTAAGTGGTCACTTGACTAGCCGTTAAACCAGACGGAGCTGCCGGCGTTGCGCCATTCCCCGGCGTCGTGTAATAGGTAGGATAAACGCCCGAATAGTTGTAGCCGTACTGAACCGTTCGCCGGATGGAGCCGCCGCCTTTGAAGGTGTGCTTATTCCAGACTTTCGTCATGGTGTCGTTAAACTCCTTGACAGGCGAGTTCCGGCCCGACGTAAAGCTGTTGTACTGAATGTTGGTGAATGAATTGAAGGCGAGTGCGGGTCCGGCAGGACGATTCGGCCGCAGGAAGTCCACGGTCGCGCTCTGGTACCCAGCCCGGAAGTCATTCACAAGCGTGGGAGTGATAGTGGATGTGTAGCCGGCGGAGAAACCCCAGCGGTGGCCGCCTTGCGTACCTTGTATCTGCCCAGGAAATGTAGCGTCCGCATTATTTAGCGCGTCGAAGGAATTGTTGCGCTGCCAGCTCCAACGAAGAAAGAGGGAGTTCGCGTCGTTCACCTTGTAATCGCCGCGAATTGTGAATTGATCTTCCAGCGAAGGCGTCGGATTATTGAAACGGTAACCAGCCGTGTTGAGGCCATCACCAACGTCAAAGTTATTTGGCAGCGGATATTGATTCAACAATGCCGCGACTGATTTATCTATGCCAATACCGGCGGGATCATTTCCGGCAATGTTAATCGTGCGCAATGCGCCACCAGACATATATTCGTACAGCCCCTGGCGAGCAGTCGCGGTCGGTACGGTTCGCTCACGAACCGTTTGCTGGTGGGTCCGGGTCCCTTGAAAATTTCCGAAGATGAAGAGCTTGTTGTGCTTGATGGGCCCGCCAAACGAACCGCCGTAAATATTGCGGATGTACTGGGGAACAGCGCTGCCGGACTGGTTATTAAAGAAGTCGTTTGCGTTCAAATCCGTGTTGCGCAGGTAATCGTAAGCGGAGCCATGATATTGATTCGTGCCCGACCGGGTAACCAGGTTGACCTGGGCTCCGGCATTCCGTCCGTACTCCGCCGTGCCACTGGAAGTGACCACACGGAATTCTTCAACCGAATCGCTGTTGTTCGCCGTTAGACTCAGCCCAAGCCGCGGTACGGATGAATCGTTGACGTCAATGCCGTCCAGGCTGGAATTGTTGCTGCCTTGTCTAAGCCCGTTGACGTGGGAGAAGCTGGAATCCTGACCGGCGCGGACATCAATCTGCACTCCAGGCTGAAAGATGGCCAAGGTTATCGGCGACCGGTTCAGCTGTGGCAGTATATCGATGTCCTTCATGTTCACGGCGTTTGAAATCTGCGACTCGGTCGTCTGGACCATGGCGGCATTTGCTTCCACCGAAACGCTTTCGGAAACGCTGCCGACTTCCAGCTTGATCACCTCGGCAACTTGCGCGCCAACGGTCAACTCTATTCCTGTAAGAACGGCCTTTCGGAAACCGGCCGCTTCAACACTGAGATTGTAAATTCCGGGCCGCAGAGTGGCCATGACGAAGTGTCCGCTGTTATCTGATGTACTCGTGGCGGTAGACTGCGTTTTCTCACTCACGGCAGTAATGCTGGCGTTCGGAATAACAGATCCGGTACTATCTTGCACCACTCTTGTCCAAGACAGCAAACAGTCTGAACTGAGCAAAAGAAGAAGCCCCCCTATAATTGCTCCAGCGTCGAACTGACTTTTGAGCGAGCTGTTCGGCAGCCGAATCCCCAACAGGAGGGCAAACCGAATGGTACAG
>DATHIZ010000497.1:0-3125 GCA_035316385.1 Bryobacteraceae bacterium
CGGATCCGGTCCTTTGGCAGAGTCGCTGGCCGACTTGGCTACGCAGTCGACGCCGCGCTGTTCTACGTAAAGGGCAATTATGCTTGGGCCGACAACCGCCCCCACCAAGCGCCACCGCTCCCGGGGCACATCGCCAACCACCATCTCGCTGTACGGCTTCCGCGGCCCGTAGGAAGCCGCCCGGAGGGCTTGGATTCTCAATCCGCCCTTGGGGCGAACGCCACGGTCGATGGGAGACCCAGGGTTTGACGCAGGCCACGGAGCTTTCGCCGCAATTTTTAAGGCTTAGCAGTGAGGCGTCAGATGTTGAGTCCCGCGACATCACATCTGAGGGATTGCTCCGTCAAAGCGCGTTCAAGGGCCTCTCCAAGGGAACACGGCGTTCCTAAAAGCGCTTTCTCGTCGGCATGGAGTTGTGCGTATGAAGCCGGAAAAAGGCGTAACCGACGCTGTCGACAAGGCTCAGGACATACTGGCGCACTATGTTGAGCTTGGCCCTCGTGACTGCGAGCAGACAATTAACGTCCTGATGGACGTGCTGGACGATAGCCAGCTCATCGAAGCCGTGGACGAGGTGAAAGATGGACAGTCTGAAGAAGACGGGATTGCAGGACCGCAGCAAGATCAACATGCACGAGCCGCAAGAGGTCCACTGTTGGACCAAGCACCTGGACATCTCGAAGGACCAGCTACAGAAGGCCGTCGATAAGGTTGGGAACTCAGCCGCTGCCGTCCGCAAGGAACTGGCGACGTGACTGAAGGCGCGCGGGGTGCCTGCGATCTTTGGAGCAGGGGCCGCGCGCTTCCTTGAAGCTAGGCGGCCTCGGTTGTCAGCGAGCTCTTTGCCCATTTCACGGCGTCGGTCTTAAGCGGGTCAACCTCGTAGCACTTAGGGCATCGAAAATCGGTCCGTCCGCTCTCCGCTATCACGACCTTCATTTGTTTGTTGCAGCGCGGGCAGCGCGTCAGGTCCATGGTTTTTCCTCCAATTGCCCATAAACGCGGGCATGAAACAAAGGTTCCTGCCAGGCGTTCTGATGACAAGGAAGAGTCTGATGCAGACAGCAATCGAACGCGTGATGCACACCTACGGGATGCTGGTTAATCTAACGTTGGAAAAGCGCGGGCAGCCCGCGAAAAAGTCTCCGGTCATTTGGCTAAACGAAAGAACGCTGCCGAACAGGAGCTGACGGTTGAGGGCGCCTGGGCAGGTTCTCGTGTCGAGTTCGGTCCGCGACCTTGTCGCAGGATCAAACATTCGTTTTCGCGATGAAGGTAGCCACCGCTGCCTGAAGAAAGGGTCAATCTGTTTGCTGCGGGACACAGATAGCTAGGCCGCAGGTTTCGCGGTCGGGGGCACTTAACCCTTTCCGACGGATCGATCTGTCGCGCTCAATACAGCTAAAAGGTCGCTTTGGCACTTCGGACGCATCCGCTCGACTCGATGTCTGTTTACGATACGGACGCGTACAATTTCGGCGGGCGTCGCCGAGCAAATTACAACATCTGATGTGCACCGACCGGAGTCGACTGGCATGCCTCTCTTTTACCTAGGAGGGCAGTCGGCTACAATTCCAGCAACTTCTTTTCCGCAGCGTCGTACACCTTGACTTGGAGCATCGGAAACTCGGCTTTGAGATCCCTCGCCCTTTTCTGCGCTGCTTCAAGGGTTGGAAATACCGTCTTCATCCGGCCATCGACTTCCAAGCCGAAGCCCTCGGTCATCACAAGGTCAGCGCGTGTGATGTTGCGGGGTTGCGGCTCGTCCGGTATCGTCAGAGGCTTTTTCATGGCAACTCCTTGGGTTGCCCCCTCCTTATCTGAGTGACGCTATGCGACCATCGAAATTGACCAAATTGTCCGACTAGCGAAAGCGAACGTCGTCGGCTTTAGCCTGCGCGGCGGGGACTGAGGCCGTGGCAATGACTGACAACCACCCCAAACGCCGTAGTGGCATAATCCGATCCTCTGGCTAGATCGGCTTAGTTGGCGGCCTCTTTGATTGCCAGTATTGAAACGCAGACAATTGTTTTCAAAAATTGGCAGCGACTAAATCATAGGAGCCTCTGCTTCCGCGAACATAGACCTTGGCCGCGGCAGCACATATCAAATCACGGTTGGAATCGAACGCATTCAGAAAACCCGGCTCGTCGAGGCGGGCATCTGGTTGAATTCGCTTCAATGCATCTTCGTTTATGAAGAAAGATGCCTCTATCGCGCTATCGTGTCCCCAAAATCGCACGGCACGCCGCGTTGAGTCATATGAACGACTATGATTTGGAAAATCAATCATTGTGGTCAAGACTGATCAAGTTGTCGCCGGTCTACGATTGCTCTTACCGGGACTGAAATCAGCGATCCGTTATTGTGGAAGGCGCGTTGCAACATTCTCTCGGTCGCAGCAACAATTTGGCCGCGGATTCGTCTTAGCGAATTAATGCGTTCAACCCACTGCCGTTCAACGCGGCGGTGGACGCTCAATCGATATATGGCACTCATTAGGTCAACCTCACTGACACGCTCCTGCGTGCTTCATAGATCGTCTAAGGCATTACTTAAGTGCTAATTTCCTTTTTACGAGCTGGTGGCCTGAGCTCGCCCCCGCGCTGGGACCGTTTCTAGCGGTGAAGTCGGCTTTCAACAGCAGATCGCAGTCGCGGAAGCGACCATGCCTAGCGACACAAGCAAATTCCACGCGCGTGCTACTTTGTCTGAGATCGGTGGATCGATCGATGCGGCGTTGGCGACAAGCTTACTGTTGCTCATGGTGGCCTCGCAGTTCGCAGGCGGCTAGCAGAGGATGCGCGGCGCCGGAAGTGCCCTGATACGCGACGCACGATCGACCGACAGGTGTCCTGTCGATGGTGCCAGTTCTTTCTCTGCTGTCGCCGTCAGACGATGCGGGCGCATAGCGCAGCTCCCACGGCCATCAGGAGGATCCCAGCGAGCCGTTGAACCGATTCAGCTCGGCTTCCTGCAAGCTCCGAAACATGGCGTTCGGGCTGAGGGCGAGGACAAGATACCAGGATGCACTGCCGAGCATCACACCGGTGGGGGTCGCCAGCGCGCGATCCATGATCAGCGGTTTGCCGGCTTCCAGCGCGGACGCGACGCCCAGGTATGGC
>DATHIZ010000498.1:0-2156 GCA_035316385.1 Bryobacteraceae bacterium
AAGGCGTCGGGCCGAAGGCAGACGGGGCGCGGCAGTTCCGGCATTGTCGGATGCCGCGTTTGCTCGCGTGGTGGAGATAGGAAAGCTGCTGGCCGCAATCGATGCGGGTAACATCACGCGCGGTGGCGGCGGAGCGGATATTGCGCCGGTAATGGCCGCGGGCGTACCGGGCTTGGGAATGCGCACGGTGGGAACGCACTACTTCGACTGGCACCACACCGAGGCGGACACCTTCGACAAGATCAATCCGCAGGACTTCAACCAGAACGTGGCTGCGCTGGCGGTGATGAGCTTTGTACTAGCGGATATGCCGGAGCGTTTGAGCGAGATGAAGTAGACAGGGAGTCGATTCGCGGTGGCTTTGCCCCAGGGCGAGGCTCCAGCCGCCCGGCTTAAGTTCTCGCCGTCGGCAAATCCGTCCGAGCCGTGACCGTAAGGGAGCGGTGTCGCGAGGCATCGATACTACGGAATGCCTTATTACGGAATGCCTCTTTGGTTGGGGCTTGACTATACATAGATAACTCAGTAAGCTGCCTTTGTATGGCTCGACAAGACTCACTGCAAGGTTCGCTTCCGCTGATGGTCCTTACCATCCTTGCCCGGCAAGGACCGTTGCACGGCTACGCGATTACGACGAAGATTGAGGCCATGTCGGACGAGGCCTTGCGGGTGGAAGAAGGATCGCTCTACCCGGCGCTGCACCGGATGGAAGAAGCGAAGTGGATTAAAGCCAAATGGGTGACAACGGACAATAACCGCCGCGCGCGCCAATACGAGATCACCCTTGCTGGACGGAAGGAACTACAGCACGAGGAAACGCGGTGGCGTGCTGTCACCGCTGCGGTGGCTAGTGTATTGCAGCGCGCTTAGGAGGTACCATGTCGTGGCTTTCGCGGCTTGCGAATGTTTTTCGAAGCGAACGAGTGGATCAGGATCTGCTCGACGAACTGCAGTTTCACATCGAGGCCCGTACAGAGGACTTGATCCGTTCCGGCATGGCGCCGAACGACGCGGCGCGGTCGGCGAGGAGAAGCTTCGGCAGTCCGTTGGCGCTGCGCGAGCGCAGCCGCGATACGAAGTTATTGCCCCGCCTGGAGTCGTTCGTACAGGACGTGCGGTTCGGATTCCGAACGCTTCGGAAGGACCGTGCGATTACCGTTGCGGCGGTGGTTACATTGTCACTCGCGATTGGCGCCTGCACGGCGGCATTTTCTCTGATTGACGCGCTGCTGCTGCGGCCGCTTCCTCTCGCTGCGCCGGAGCGACTCGTTGAACTGTCCTATCCGAAGCTTCGCGTTCCCTTTCCGGGCGCGCCCACGGAAAATGACCGTTTCAGCTATTTACAATTTGAGCGCTTCCGCGCAGGCGCCAAAGGCCAAGTGGATTTGTTCGGGATCACTCTCGGCATGCCGGTGCAGTCGGTGGTTTTTCAGGACTCTGAGGGAGACGTGGAGCGGGTGCGGACGCAGTGGATCTCCGGAGATGGATTCGGAATTCTGGGTGTACGTCCAGTGCGCGGCCGTCTGTTGACTGCGGAGGATGAGAGTGGCGCGGTTTTGAGCAACAGTTTTTGGAAGAGTCGATTCGGCGGCGACGCTTCGGCGGTTGGCCGATGGGTGACCTGGGGTGGACGCCAGTTCCAGATTGTCGGGGTTGCGCAGGAGGGCTTCAGCGGCGTCGAGCCGGGCGCTGCAACGGATCTGTGGCTGCCGCTCAAAATGTTTGGAACCGCCAGCCAGATGGCCAATCCGGAATGGGAGTCCGTCAACGTAATGGGCCGGTTGACGAATGGCGTCACAATGACATCCGTGCAGCCCGTGCTGCAGGTTGTGTTTGCGAACTATCGGCGGGAATTCGCGCAGTCGATTCTTCGGCTGAATGTCAGTCCCGCTGAGCATGGACATCAAACATTCGTCGCCTGGCAGTTTGCACGGCCCTTGTGGTTTCTTGCGGTGGTTGTGGGACTCGTACTGCTGATTGCCTGTTCGAATTTGGCGAATCTCCTGATCGCGCGTACCGCGGCGCGAGCGAGGGAGATGGCTATGCGAGCTGCCATTGGCGCCGGCCGCGGACGTCTGATGCAACAGATCCTGGTGGAGAGCAGTCTGCTTGCGGGAGCTTCCTGCTTGATCGGATTTTTGTTCGCTTCGGCGGCG
>DATHIZ010000499.1:0-6106 GCA_035316385.1 Bryobacteraceae bacterium
CGGCATTTTCCGGGATCGTGCTATCCGAATCTTGCTGATCTCGTTTGGCGTCCGCTAGTCCGTCAGGAACGCCGTGGTTTTGATCCCCGAAATGTCGAACGTTCTGCGGCAGTGTTTGCAAGTGGCTTTGTCCTCGAGCAAGACCATATAGCTGGCCGCCTTCGCGAATTTTGCGCGATCCCGCTCATCTCCGTTACGAGGCAGCCTGTCTATTTTCTTCCGCAACAGCCAGCGCAGTGAATACTCATCGGACGTCTTGCAATACGAACAATTGAGAGTCGCCTTCTTAATCTCCTGCGACTCCCGGTAAAACGCCTTTTCGTCGATACTCATTTAATTCCGTCCGATCTTTTAATGGCCGGAGAACTGGAAGTTCGAAACCGCCACTTCGTCATTATCAGGTATGTAAAGTCCAACTCGATCCTGGGTAAAATCCCGGCCCGCGTCCGTAACAGTACCTATCTCGCTCCAGGCTCCCTCGGGAGTGCGGACCCGGGCGCTGACCGAATCGGCAGTTACCGAAAGATCCACCTCGACCGATTGGTTCGACGGCACGTTGAACGGTATACGTCTGCGTTCAATAGATTTGCCATTGACCATTTCACGCACCGTCGCACGTTTGCCGTCGAGAATGAACATCACGTAGTTCTGACCATCGCGATAACCCGCATACCATTGCAGCTTGCCGCGTTTCAGAAATCCTCCCAAACGCGCTTGCGCCTGGAAGGAATAGTGGCCAGCTGCTTTGGGTGTGCCGTATGGAATGAATCCGCCGCCCTTTCGCACTCTTCCCGTACCGGCGGGAGAAGAATCAGGCTCGGGCGGAGAGACCGCGTTGGCATCGGATGGGGAAAGTTTGCTGTCCGCAACGATGGCCGGGGGCGTTTTGTTCTCCGTATTTTCCGGGGCTAATTTTTCCAGAGTAAGGTCTGGCCCAGACAACAGCGTTGCTTCGCCGGCATGAAAAGTACGCACGAATTTCCTGGAGGCAAATTCATTGTGGCGGAGTTCGACCGTGCGGTCCCCGGCTTTGACGTTTAAGATTTGACCGCTGCCGTCGGGTCCCAGCGTCACCTCCGCCTCCTGGTCTATCGAAACAGTCATCCCCGGCGCGCCGCCTTTGATCTGCAAGGTAGCGAATTCGGGCGCGGCGTGCAGGCGCAATTGGATTTCCGTCTCTTCGGCTTTCTTTATTTCGACCGAAGAGGCTGGTGGATCGATAAAACCAGCTTTATGTACACGGATCTTATACTTGCCGGCGCGTAAGGGAATACGGACTTGCCCATGTGCCGTCTTGCGCCGGTACAGCTTGTCTTCGATATAGACATCCACGTCATCTTGACCCGTCGCCACCACCAGGGTTCCCACGCTTGGATCGGATTTCACATAAGCGGTGAGCACGGGAGCGGGCGTGTAGGTGAGCACAAAACGCTGATTGTCTTTGTCTTCGGTAACCCGCAAATCGTGTTCCGCCTTCCCCAAATCCGTCAGCGTGAGGCCATTGGAATCGACGTCGCCCACCGCTTTGCCGTCGATGGTGACGCTGGCATGCTGGGCGTTTGTCACCAGGCGGCCTTGCCCGTCCTGCACCGAGACCAGAACCGCCATGGCGTTCACCACTACCGGCGTACCCAGGGCCCTGGGAGCGGCGTTACCGGTAACTTCAAAACGAAACGCCGCCATGCCGCCGGTTCCGGTCACTTTGACTGCGTGCTGCCCTGGCTTTAAATGGTCCAGCACCAGTTCTCCATCTACGTCCCGCGGCGGCTCGTCATCAATTGTCACGGTACCCGGGACAAGATCCGTATAGAGACGCAACGTGGGTGTCATGGAAGCCGCGGCTGGTACTGGGGCGCCAAATGGGGCGGAAACGTTCTCTGCCTTGGGCTTGGCCGGAGCCGCTTGCGGAGCCGCGGCGGTGGTGTTCTCGTCTTTGAAGTTGATTTTCCGGGCAGTCTGGATCAGGTAAAAAAACGCGGCCAGCACTAGAACAGTGAGGAACACCGCCAATCCCACGGCAATCTGCCAGCTCTTGGGGTCGAGCCTGGGTACTTCGGGGGGAATTTCGGCTGCTTCGGGTTGGTCTTCGGCTTCGTCTGTTGAAGCTGGCTGGAGGGAGCTGCTCCGCTCGTCAGGGAATAATTGATAAGTCTCTTCCGCGGTGAGTGGGGTGGAGGGCGTTTCCCCCCGCAAATAACGCGCCCGCTCGACGATTTCCTGGTGTATGTCCGCCACCACGACCTGTAGATCGAAGTCGTCGATGTGCAGACGCCGAATGTTCTGCAGGCGGTCGAACTCCCACCTGAGTGTGTCCAACGACCTGGTTTGGCGCGCTTCCTGGCGAATTAGTCGTAACTCGTCTAGCGCGGGAAGGGTTTCTTGAGATCGATCCACAAAAGCCCGGTTCTGAAGGCTGGTTCCGAAAGACTGGTTCTGAAAAGCTAGTCCCGCCCACTTGTGCTACTTACTAAATTATAGCGGGAATCAGCGAAAACGGGCTAGTCGCGCTGCGAGTAGTTCAATTCATAGAACCGGAGATATTCTCCACTTTTAATCCGGTCGGTCCAGGCGCCGTTCTTCCGATACCAGTCAATGGTGGCGCTCAAGCCCCGGTCAAAGTCCATCAGTGGCTCCCAACCGGTTTCGCTGGTTAACTTTGCATTGGTTAAAGCATAACGCCGGTCGTGCCCGGGCCGGTCCGTGACGCGCGTAAGGAGCGATTCGGGTTTGCCGGTCGCTTTCAGGATGCGGTGGATTACGTCCAGATTCGGCAGCGAACAGTTGCCGCCGATGTTATAGACCTCGCCAGCGCGGCCCTTCTCCAAAACCGCCAAAATAGCCCGGCAGTGATCTTCCACATACAACCAGTCGCGGACCTGCTGGCCATCGCCATATACTGGCAGCGGCTTGTCTTCGAGCGCGTTCGAAATCATCAAGGGGATCAGCTTTTCAGGAAACTGATAGGGTCCATAGTTATTCGAAGCCCGCGTGACCGACACGTTCATCTTGTAGGTCGTGTAGTAGGACAGTGCTAAGAGATCGGACCCCGCCTTCGATGCGGAATAGGGACTACTGGCGTGCAATGGGTAAGTTTCGTCGGCCTCATGCGGCGCTTCAATGCTTCCATATACTTCATCGGTCGAAACATGAACAAAGCGCGGGATCTGGTGGCGGCGCGCGGCTTCGAGCAGAGTGAACGTGCCATTGAAGTTGGTTTGAATCACCGGGGCGGGGGAGTGGATGCTGCGGTCTACGTGCGATTCAGCCGCGAAATGAACGACGGCGTCAGGCGACTCGCTGGCAAACAACGCCTCCACCGCTTCCCGGTCGCAAATATCGGCGTGCACGAAGCGGTAGCCCGGTTGCTCGGCCACCGGCAGCACATTCTCCGGATTGCCCGCGTACGTCAATTTATCCAGGTTAATCACTTGCTCGGCCCAACGCTCGCGGAAGGCCATGCGAACAAAAGATGAGCCGATGAATCCGGCGCCGCCTGTCACCAACAGTTTCATTTGTGCTGCAACTCCCAGTCGTAAGCAATGGCCGTGTCGTTATGCGGGATGCGGCCTTCGTCTTTCGGATCGTAAATCCGATTGGTCACGTAGACCAGCACCGACGGCTGTTCTCCGATGACCTTGTAGCCATGCCCGACGCCCGGAGGGATCAGCACTTGCCATGGCCGGAGCGCGCCCACGTAAATTGTGTTCTTAAGTCCAAACGTAGGGGATGCGGAGCGCAGATCTACCAAAACCACCTGCAGCAGCCCCGCCGCCGGCACCCAATAGTCCGTCTGAAACTTGTGGAAGTGAAAGGCCTTGATGATGCCCGGATAATTGAGCGCGGTCGAAATCTGCGTGGACGCCGGCGGAAAATCCGCGACCAGCCCTTGTCCCAGCCGCGCGATCTCAAGAAAATACCCGCGGTCGTCGGGCCACAGCGGGAACGGATTGATCTGAACGTCGGCTATCAGATCTTTGCTCGTGGGCGAAAGAATGACCTTGCCGATGCCCGGTTCGGATACTGGAACAGCCAGTTCCACGCCCGACGCAAGCGTGCCCAACATAGTTTTAACGGCGCTCATTAGTCTTGAGCCGCTCCCATGGCTGCCGGTTGGGCCGATTTCTTGGTTTGCGTGTCGTGAACCAGGTAAGCGGCGCGCAGGAGCGAATCGAACGTGCCCGCGTCAGTCCACCAGCCGTCGAGATAGTTGAAAGTCATGGTGCCTTCGTTGATGTAAGCGTTGTTGACGTCCGTAATTTCCAGTTCGCCGCGCGCGGACGGCTTGAGTGTTCGAGTTTTATCGAAAACCGTTTTATCGTACAGATAAACGCCGGTTACCGCGAAATTGGACTTCGGGTGAGCGGGCTTTTCTTCGATACTCACGATGCGGTCTCCCGCGATTTCAGCAACGCCAAAACGTTCGGCGTCATGGACCTTTTTCAGCAGGATCTTCGCTCCCCGCTCCTGCTTCTGGAAGTCGCTCACAGCCGTCGCGATCGAGCCCTCGATGATGTTGTCACCGAGAATGACGCAAATCGGACAGCCTTCCGCGAAATGTTCGGCCAGGGCCAGGGCTTCCGCAATGCCGCCCTCGCCTTCCTGGTACGTGTAATTGATGTGCTTCAGGCCAAACTCTTTACCGTTGGCCAGTAAGCGCAAAAAGTCGCCGGAATTTCGTCCGCCGGTCACGATGAGCAGATCCCGAATACCCGCTTCCACCAAAGTCTGGATGGGGTAGTAGATCATAGGCTTGTCGTAGATCGGCAAGAGGTGCTTGTTGGTGATCTTTGTGAGAGGAAACAAGCGGCTGCCCGTCCCCCCGGCTAGAACGATACCCTTCATAAACATCATAGATAGTAACAGGCTCGGGCCCCTGTTTATTCCAATTTCAGGGTGGACTGCGGGTCAGGCCGCGCCGCGCGCGAGCTTCGGACTTTCAAAACACGGCCAACCAGTCGAAGCAGCAGCAGTACGACCGCTGCTCCGATGGCGCTGCGGGAATACAACCTGGAAGTAGAACCGCTGAGCGCTATGATGAGCAAGACAACGACGACAAGCGCAATGCCGGACGTCCAGATCATGAGCGAGCCGCGCCGGGGAAGGAACTCTTGGCGTCTCGGAGACGCTTCATGCTTAGCCATAGCCGATCCTTTTTCAGATTACCTCTTCGTCGAATGGAAGGATAGCTGTGAAATTCAGGTTCTATTTACCAATTTGTAACGCAGTTGTAATCATGATCCGATTACTCTGAATTAAGAATTGTTGCAACGGATTAGCCTATGCGAAAAATAGCCCTCATTGAAGATGACGCCGATTTATACGCGCTAGTGAAATACAACCTGGAAAAAGAAGGTTTTGCCGTGGTAGGCGCGCAGACCGGCAAGGGGGTCACGGACCTCTGCCGCAGGGAGAAGCCCGACCTCATTCTGTTGGATATCATGCTGCCGGATTCGGACGGCCTGGACATCTGCAAAAGCATCCGCCAGCATCCGGAACTGGCGCACATCCCTGTCATCTTCCTAACCGCGCGCGCTTCGGAAACGGATCGCATCGTCGGCTTAGAGCTTGGGGCTAACGACTACATCGTCAAACCGTTCTTCGTGCGCGAACTGGTTGCGAGAATTAAGATTCAGTTCCGCGGCCAGACCAGCGCCACCCGCGTATTGAAAGCGTCATCGCTCGAACTGGACCGCAGCAGTTGCGAAGTAAGGCTGGGCGGTTCGCTTCTGACATTGACCGCCACCGAATTCCGGCTCCTGGAGTTTCTGATGAGCCGCCCGGGCGTGGTTTTTAGCCGTGAACAATTGCTTGACGCCGTCTGGGGACATGACCGCGCGGTGACCGATCGAACCGTCGACGTTTATATTTTGCGGTTGCGCCAGAAGATCGAAGCCGACCCGGCCAACCCGTTGATGATCCGGTCCGTGCGCGGTTTCGGATATAGCTTCAACAACGCCGTGCAGCCGTTGGAAGTGGAACAACGCGCGCCCGTATTTGCGCAGTAGGCGGTTTCCATCAAAGCTCAAAGCTCTAATTTGCCCCGATATTTCATATCCCTCAGGGCAAATTTCCTTTTGACTTGTGTTCGCGCGGCGGCGACGCGGAA
>DATHIZ010000500.1:0-15566 GCA_035316385.1 Bryobacteraceae bacterium
GTCAGTCTTTGGATGTTCTGAAGTTCGCTAAGCAGCACCGTCCCGAAGCTCTCACCAAATCTGGTCTTATGGTCGGTCTAGGCGAGACGGTGGTGGAAGTTCACGAGCTGCTGCGCGACGTGGCCGCTTCAAATGTCGATGTCGCCACCATCGGGCAGTACTTGCAGCCCACTCGCCGCAACCTTCGCGTCGCGGAATATGTGACGCCCGCGCAGTTCGACGCTTACCGCGACTACGGCATCTCCGCCGGATTCAAGATGGTCTTCAGCGGTCCTTTGGTCCGCAGTTCCTATATGGCGGACCAGGTCAGCGAAAAGGCCGCGCACGCAGACCTGCGCGAAAGCGCAGAAATCATTGACCAGGCTTCCGACCACCCGCGTGATTAGCTTGAACGGGGCAGGGAACCGCCCCTTACTGGCGGCGTTCCACACCCTTCTTGCGCTCCTCTCCGCCATCCTGCTGCTGCTGGTTCTGCCGGATCTCGACATCCGCTGGTTAGCTCCGGTGGCTCTGACCCCATTGCTGATTGCGCTGGCCCGGGCTCCCACCGGCTGGCAGCGTTTCCTTTACGGCTGGGCAGCCGGCATCTTCTTCTGGTTCTTTCTGTGTATCTGGATTCAATTCGTCTTGGAAGCACATGGAGGTATGGGGCGTTGGGGCAGTTGGGCCTCTTTCTGCCTGTTCGCCGTTCTGAAGGGCTTGCACCTGGCGGTGTTCAGCTGGCTAGCCGGGCCAATGCTGCGGCGCGTGTATGCCGTGCCCGCCGTAGCCGCGCTTTGGACCGGCCTCGAACGTACGCATGCCACTTTCGGATTCACCTGGCTCGATCTTGGCAACGCTGGCATCGACATGTCCGTGCCGCTCAGGCTGGCGCCATTCATCGGCGTCTACGGGCTGTCGTTCGTGTTTGCGATGCTGGCTACCGGCGTAGCCTGCGTTGTCCTCCGGTACCCTCGCCTGCGTTTGGCGCCCCTGCTCTTGCTCCCGCTGCTGTGGCTGCTTCCGGCCATCCCTGAACATATGCCCGCGCCGAAGCGCGCCTTGCTCGTCCAGCCCAACGTAGATACGGAAGTGCAATGGACCAGCCGTTTGGAGGAACAAACGCAGCAGCAGTTGACCCTGCTTTCAAACGCGCTGCCCGCGCCTCTGGTCATCTGGCCGGAACTGCCCGCGCCGCTGTACTTCTATAACGACACGGAATTCCATCGAACTGCCCAGGAAATCGCCGTGCGCCATGGCTACTTCCTGTTCGGCACGGTGGCCTATACAGGTGCACGGCAACCGCTCAACTCGGCGGTCCTGCTTGGCGGGAATGGCAACGAGATTGGCCGCTACGACAAGATCAATTTAGTGCCCTTCGGCGAATTTGTGCCGCCGGTCTTCGGCTTCGTCAATCGAGTTACGCAGGAGGCCGGTGACTTCGTGCCCGGCGACACAATCAAAGTGCTGACCGCTGGCGAAGATCGCCTGGGCGTGTTCATCTGTTACGAATCCGCTTTCCCGGACCTGGTTCGCCAATTTTCAAGACAGGGCGCCAACGTCCTGGTGAACCTGTCGAACGACGGCTACTTTGGCCATAGCGAGGCGCGCCGGCAACATCTAATGATCGCCCGTATGCGTGCCGTGGAAAATCGCCGCTTCCTGATCCGGTCAACCAACGACGGCTTAACCGCCGTCATCGATCCCTCCGGCCGCGTCATCCAGAGTATTCCCCCTTATCAACAACTCGCCGCACCCGTTCGCTATGGCGTAGTGAACGAGACTACCTTCTATGCCCGCCACGGCGACTGGTTTGCCTGGGGTTGCCTGATTGCGGGATTGGCCTGCGCATTGGTCAGTTTCAGATCCCAAATTCCCTAAAGTCAATCAACAATTTGGCCGGAAGCGGGTCTGCGCCAGTCCTATACTAATTGCTTATGCCCATCAAAGACCTCGAACGTCCTCTAGGCTTCAATACGCGCGCCTTGCATACCGGCTATGACCCCGACCCCACCACGCACGCCCGCGCCGTCCCTATCTATCAATCCACATCGTTCACCTTTGACGACACGGCCCACGCGGCGCGTCTCTTTTCGTTGCAGGAGTTCGGCAACATCTATTCGCGCATCATGAACCCCACCACGGACGTCTTAGAGACGCGCGTGGCTTCACTCGAGAATGGCGTCGCGGGTCTGGCGCTTGCGAGTGGTCAGGCGGCTCAATTTCTAGCCTTGACCACCATTGCCGCGCCCGGCAGCCACATCGTTTCGTCAAGCACTCTTTATGGCGGAACATTCACGCAGTTCGACGTTACGTTGCGCCGCCTGGGTTATGACTTTACCTTTGTCGATGCGGACGACCCGGAGAATTTCCGCCGCGCCATCACGCCCAAAACCAGGCTTGTCTATGCCGAAACCATCGGCAATCCGGTTAGCAACGTTCTCGACATTGCGGCCGTAGCCAAAATCGCGCACGAACACGGCATCCCGCTGGTGATCGACAACACCTTCGCCACTCCATATGTCACGCGCCCTATCGATCATGGCGCCGACGTCGTTGTGCACTCGCTGACCAAATTCATCGGCGGTCACGGCACATCTATCGGCGGCATCATTATAGATAGCGGTAAGTTCCCCTGGAATAACGGCAAGTTTCCGGAGTTTACCGAACCTTCCCGTGCCTACCACGGCATGAAGGTCTGGGATACATTCGGCGCAATCAGCTTCATCATCAAAGCCCGCGTGGAAGGCCTGCGCGACATGGGGCCCTGCGTCAGCCCGTTTAACTCGTTCCTCTTTCTGCAAGGCGTGGAAACGCTGGGCCTGCGCATGGACCGGCACCTGCAAAACGCGCTTGCGGTGGCGCAGCATCTGGAGAGCCACGCCAAAGTGGACTGGGTTCGTTATGCTTCGCTCCCTTCCAGCCCCTACTACTCGCTGGCAAAGGTGTTCACCCCTAAGGGCGCGGGCGCGGTCTTTTCTTTCGGAGTAAAAGGCGGCTACGACGCGGCGAAACAGTTCATTGAAAAGCTCAAAATCTTCTCGCACCTGGCCAACGTTGGCGATGCCCGCAGCCTGGTCATTCATCCGGCGTCTACTACGCATCAACAAATGAGTGTTGCCGAACAAGCCGCCGCGGGAGTTACACCCGAATTGATACGCCTTTCGGTCGGCCTTGAGGACTTAGACGATCTGCTCTGGGATCTCGGCCAGGCATTGAATTAATAGGCCTATGTTAGAGGAGACAGATCCATTTGATCTGCCTCCCGCCTAGTTACACTTTCACCCAAGCCCGCTTCGCGGAACTCTCGGCTACCTTCTCCAACAAAATCATGCCGCGTAGGCCGTCTTCGAATGTCGGATATTCCACCGGGGCCGAGGGGTTCGCCACTTTCGCGTAGAAGCGCTTGAAAACTTGCTTATGCGAATCGTCGTAGCCTTCGCTGTGGCCGCCCGGCAAATCGGCAAAGCCCGCCGCTTCGGGATAGAACAGCGATGCGTCCTTCACCAGGATCTGGTTCGGCTCGTTGCGGTGACCCACCCAGAGCGTGTCGGGCTGCTCTTGATTCCAGGCAATTCCGGCTTTTGTCCCAAATATCTCGAAGGCGAAGTGGTTCTTCGAGCCCGCTGACATTTGGCTTACAGTGAACGCGCCGCGCGCTTTCTCGCCCAAGTGCAGCATGACCATGCCGAAATCTTCCGTGTCGATGGGGAACGAATCGTATTCGCCTTCTTTGGCTTTCTTGCCGGAAAATGTCTCGACCGATCCTTTCGGGCGCTTACGCGTCTTATGGAAAATCGACAAGTCGGCGCAGACTTCGGTGATGTTCAACGCCGTCAGGTGCTGGATCATGTCCATCCAATGCGACCCGATGTCGCCCATAACCCGCAGCTTTCCGTTCGATTTCGCATCCAGCCGCCAGTTCCAATCGGTGTCATAAAGCAGCCAGTCCTGGGAATACGTGCCTTGCACGATCAAAATCTCGCCCAGATCGCCGTGCGCAACCATCTGCTTGATTTGCTGTACTACCGGGTAGTAGCGCAGGTTGTGCTGCACGCAGTTGATGGTGTTCTTTGCCTTGGCCGCATCCACCAGCTGGCGCGCTTCCGCCGCGGTCATGCTCAATGGCTTCTCGCAGAGCACTGCTTTGCCGGCCTCAATTGCGGCCATCGACATCGGAAAGTGATCCACGTTAGGCGTGCAGATGTGTACTGCGTCGATTTCCCGGTTATCCAGGACCTCCTGCAACTTGCTTGTTGCAACCGGAATCCCAGTGCTTTCGGCAAACTTTTGCGCCGTCTCCGGCCGGCTCCCTACTACCGCGGCGACCTCTACGTTTCCTAGCCGCCGCACGTTCTCCACATGCACCTTTCCCATGAAGCCGGTGCCCACAATTGCTGTCTTGATTTTCTTCATCCTGATTCTTCAAAAAGTATATGCGACTCACCTGCTAGGCTGTTTCTCAGGTCTGTTTGAGGTTTCCCGTCCGTGCAAGTCCGTATCCGTCTTTCTTCCACTCCGCCGCTTCGCTCTCAATCCGTGGCGCTCGCGGTTGCATCGCTCCTTACCCCTTGCGCTTTGCTGGCCTTTACTCTAAGTTTCTGGAGCATCGCCGCCGATCTGCGCTGGACTACGGCCTTCTTTGTGTCCACCGGTTTCTTCTCTCACTGGCAAGTTTGGCTTGGAGGCGCCGCTGTCCTGCTGGTGCTTGCGCGTGTACTCGGTCAACAACCGCCGAACGATTCAGAGTGAAATACGGTGTCCCGAAGTTCATAGCCGCTTCCCACAAACCATAGAAAGAAATAGTCCTATGATTTGGTCCTGGTTATCCGAAATATTTCTTGGAAGCCGCGGTTTAAAGGCCTCCGGCTCTGTTAACCTGAAAATACTCCACATATATTCAGTGGCGACAACTTTCGGTACTCCGCGTGCATCTACTTCGTAGAAGGTTAGAAAAATGATGGGTGAGCCAAGATCTACCGCAGTCGTTGTCAATATCCAGAGCGCGCGCACTTGGATTTCCGGCGTGCATCCGGTGGCACGGCGCATTGGAGTTTGGGCGGCTGATACAGCGCAGCAATTTGGAGCGGTGGTCTCGGCACTGATGGGTCCCGCTGTCCTTTCGGTCTACTCATTTGCAGCGTGGAGCTTGGCGGACGATCTCGGCTGGACGGATAGTTTTATTTTTCAGACGGGCGCCTTCTCCAACTGGCTCGTGTGGTTGGTCCTGGCGCTTCTGGTGAATTCGGCCGCCGTGATTCTCCGGCGTCAGTATCCGCGTGAACGAACAATTGCCTGACGCCTGCATCTGGCGCTGGACTGTAAGGCGATTTTGTTATCCTCAAGTGAGGAAATCCGTCGGCCATGCCCTTCAGTTCGCGTTCTTACGTGAATCGATACACCCCTTCGAACAGGTTCCCGACCGGCGTGAAGTGGCTGCTCATAGTCAACATCGCGCTTTTTCTTCCCTATTACGTTCTGCAGCAGCAAAATTCTTTGCACTTGCTGCTCGATAATTTCGCTCTTGTGCCGGCCCAGGCGGTAGGGAAATTTGCCATCTGGCAGATTGCCACCTACATGTTTCTGCACAACTCCATCATGGACGTTGTCTGGAACATGCTGGCGCTATGGATGTTCGGCTCGGAACTTGAGCGGACCTGGGGCACCAACAAATTTCTGCGGTTCTATTTTGCTTGTGGAATCATTGCGGCTTTGACGGTCGTCGTTGCGGCTTTCTTATTCCACGCATCCGGCATTCTTACGGTTGGCTCTTCCGGAGCGGTCTATGGCTTGTTGGCCGCCTACGCCGTTCTATTCCCCGATCAGACCATGCTATTCGGGTTTTTGATTCCGATGAAATCCAAGTATTTCGTCATGATCATCGGCGCTATCGTGTTTCTTCAGTCCTACATGGCGACCATGGGCGGACAAGGCTCGGCGATCGGCGTGACGGCACTGCTTGGCGGCATGGTTGGCGGCTACTTGTTGCTGCGCGGCCGGAAACTGAAAATCCAGATCCGGCAGCCGATCATGGATGGGTACAAGGACTGGAAACTTCGCCGCGCCAAAAAGAAGTTCCAGGTGTACTTAAAAAAGCGCGACTCGGGCCCCGATCGCTGGGTGCATTAGTCTGGAGTAAGACTGGTTAAACTAGGTTGACCTTGCCACAAACGTTGCAACTCTTACTCATCCGAGACCGTCAGGGAGTGGTTAGAGGCACTCGTCCATGAAACAGAATCTTTTCCATGCCGGCCTTTGCCTGTCGCTGGCGCTTGCCGGATTGCTTCCCGTAGTGGGGGCGGCGCAGGGTCCGCCAACCCAAAGCAGCGATCCGGTTGCCGCACCCAAGAAGAAGCCGGCGGAAGCGCCTCCGCCCGACAAGCCTCCCATTCCGTCCGAATACAAGCGGCCCAAGGATGCCCCGGCGGCTGATGCGCCGACTTTCCGCTCGAACGCCACCACCGTCAGCGTGGACGTCGCCGTCATGGATGACCACAACCGCTTCATCCCAAGAATTCCTCAAGGAGCGTTTCGAATCGTCGAAGACGGCGTACCGCAGCAGATCTCACAGTTCGGTCAGAACGAAGCGCCCATGACGATCTGCATGTTGATTGAGTTTAGCGGCCGCTTTCAGCAATATTGGACCAGCGGCTGGTACGAAACGCTGCAGGCTTCTTACGGCTTCCTGGAAACCTTGAAGCCTGACGACAATGTCGCCGTGGTCACATACGATCTGCGGAGCACGATTTTATCGGATTTCTCGCCCGATAAGCGGCGCGCCGAAGAAGCCATGCGGCTTTTGCGTATTCCCGGTTTCAGTGAATCGAACGTGTTCGATGCGCTTACCGACATGGCGGACCGCATGTCCGGAATTGAGGGGCGAAAGGCCATCCTGCTGATTGCCAGCGGCATTGATACCTTCAGCAAGATTACTTTCGATAAAGCGCGCCGCTCCT
Organism: Bryobacteraceae bacterium; assembly: GCA_035316385.1. GTDB lineage: Bacteria > Acidobacteriota > Terriglobia > Bryobacterales > Bryobacteraceae > Bog-105. The sequence goes on from DATHIZ010000500.1 coordinate 6,936, forward strand.
TACAGGAATCCGGCGTACCGATATACACCATCAGCGTCTTGCAGATTGCACGCATTATGGCCGAATCGCGCGGCATGGGTCCCATCGCCACCATGGATTTCCTGCAGGCCGATAACGAAATGCGGACATTCTCGAAGGAATCCGGCGGCCTCAGCTTTTTCCCGAGATTTACCGGCGAGTATCCGGAAATATTCCGCCAGATCTCGCAGGCCTTGCGCGATCAGTACGCGCTGGCGTATCACCCCACCAACACGGCTCGCGACGGGAAGTTCCGCCGCATCAAAGTGGAACTGATCAATCCGGAGACCAATGAGCCGCTGCGCATCACCAATCAAAAAGGCAAAGCGATTAAATATCAGATTGTGGCAAAAGCCGGCTACAAAGCCCCTCGCGAAGTCGATTGATCGGGCTGCAAGTTTGCTGAACTGGTTTGTTTCGTGTGTCAAGTACTGAATCTTTAGCGGTTTGAATTCGATAGAAGCGCATTGACAGTAGCCGTTCGCAATTGCTACCTTCGTTTGGTCCGATGCGCTCTGCTTCCTTTTCCAATCGCGCTCCCATTCAAGCCTGCATTCTTCTGGTGGACGACAACTGCGACGGCATCCTGGCCCGCCGCTCCGTCCTTGAAGAGTTGGGCTATCTCGTTGTCACTGCCGGCTGCGGCTCAGATGCTTTGCAGATCGCCGGTGAGCGAACTTTCGACCTGGTCATCACCGATTACAAGATGTCGCCCATGGATGGTCTCGAGTTGATCTCGAACTTGCGTGGGCGCAATGTCAAGACGCCCATCATTCTTCTAACCGGGTTTGCCGAATCTCTCGGACTGCGCTCCAGCAACACGGGCGCGGATGTCGTGATTCAGAAAAGCGCTAATGAGGTGGCTAATTTGATGCGGCATACCAAGCGTTTGTTGAACCCCCGCAAACCTGCTTCTTCGCAGGCTACGCCCAAGGCAGCGGGTGCGCGCACGGGCTCCGGAGCGCAATAGTTCCATTCGAACGATAATAGTTGTTTGAAGTTCTCTTTTCGATTCGCCATTGTTCTGGCTGTGGCCGTTGCCGTGTCACAGGCGGCGTCACCTGTGGCAAGTCCATCCCTGCTAGGGGGCTTGTCGCTGCATGACCGCATTGCGCAGCTGATCGTCGTCCGCGGTTACGGCGACTATCCGCCCTCTGACGACGAGGAGTACCGGCGCTTTACGCGTTGGATCACGGAAGACCACGTAGGCGGCTTCATCGTTGCGGGGCACATCCGCAATGGCAGCGTCATCGCCGCTCAGCCGTTTGAGATGGCGGTTTTCGTGAATCACATGCAGCGTCTGGCAAAGACGCCCTTGCTGGTTGCTTCCGACTTTGAACGCGGGGCGTCCATGCGGGTTGCGAACACCGCTCGTTTCCCGTACCTGATGGCGTTTGGCGCCGCGCATGACCTGGATGCCATGCGCCAGTTGGGCGCCGCCACTGCCCGCGAGGCGCGCTCTTTGGGTGTTACCTGGGTTTTTGCACCCGATGCCGACGTCAACAACAATCCCGATAACCCCATCATTAACGTGCGGTCATATGGAGAAGATCCGCATGCCGTGGCCGCCGGCGTGTCCGCCTTCATCGAGGGCGCGCACGCCGACAAGAGTACATACGTTCTGCTTACCGCGAAGCATTTTCCGGGACATGGCGACACCGCTGAAGATAGCCACATGCAACTGGCGAAACTGGATCACTCGAAAGAGCGCCTCGAAGCGCTGGAGTTGATGCCCTTTCGCGCCGCCATCGCCCATGGCGTGGATTCCATCATGACTGCCCATATGTCCGTCCCGGCCTTTGAACCCCAAGCGATACCCGCCACCGTTTCGCGCAATATCCTGACCAACTTGCTGCGTGACGAACTGGGGTTCAAAGGCATCGTGGTGACCGATGCCATGGACATGCAGGGAATTACCGCGCTTTACTCCACCGGTGAAGCGGCGGTGCGGGCGATTGAAGCCGGCGCCGACGTGCTCCTGATGCCGACCGATCCAGCCGAATGCATTCGCGCCCTGGAAGCCGCCGTCGCGAGCGGGCGCATTAGCAGGCAGCGGATTGACCTCAGCGCGGCTAAAATTCTCGCTGCAAAACAGCGCGCCGGTTTGTTCCGTTCCCGTCTGGTAAATCTAGACGCTATCGCGGACCAGGCGGAAGACAAGAAACTCGAAGCGCTGGCGCAGCAGGTGGCGAATCGCGCTGTCACCCTGGTCAAAGACGAGCAGCATCTCTTTCCTATTCCCAGCAAGGACGGGCCTTGCCTGGTGATCTTGGCCGAAGGCGCTTTCTCCACTCGCGGCGAAACCCTCGCGCGGGAGTTGCGGCGCCATCTCCCCGCGCTCAAGACCTTCGTCGCCAATCCCGCCATGCCGGCCGAGTTGCTGTCCGCAATAGCCGGACAAACAGCGCAGTGCAAACAGATTTATGCCGCAGCTTTTATCACCGTAGCCGCCAACCGCGGCAGCGTTGCCCTGGAGGGCGGGTTGGGAACGTTCCTCAAATCTCTGGTTCATGGGACGGCTCCGGTCGCCTTGCTGTCGTTCGGAAATCCGTACTTGTTACGCGATGTTCCGGAAGCCGGTACTTATGCGGCGATGTTTAGTACTGCCGTTACTTCCGAGAGCGCCGCTGCGCGCGCGATCCTCGGTGAAATTCCGATTACGGGCAAAATGCCCGTCTCTATCCCCGGCTTGGCGAAAATTGGCGATGGTCTTACTGTAGCCGCGCAGGCCCGCGGCTCATCTAATTAGTGGCATTACCAACACTTCTAATTGCATGACAAAAATTACCTGGCTTGGCCACGCAACATTTGAATTACAGTTCGCTTCCGGCGATGTATTATTGCTCGATCCTTGGATCACCGGGCAGCCGAAATACCCGAAGGGCCACAAAATGGAGAGGGTCGATGCGGTCGCCTTCTCGCACGGCCATTTCGACCATGTGGCTGACGTGATTCCAGTGGCGGAAAAATTCGCGCCGAAGCATGTCGTAGGCATCGTGGAAGTAGCCGGCTTCTTTGAGAAGAAAGGCGTCAAGAATACCGTCGGTATGAACAAGGGCGGAAGCGTCGATCTTGGATTCGTCAAGCTCACCATGACTCACGCGCTGCACACTTCATCCATGCAAGATGGCGACAATGTGGTCTACGGCGGCGAGGCTGCGGGCTTCCTGATGACTCTGCCGGATGGCCGCCGCGCATACTTTGCTGGCGACACCTCAATTTTCTCCGAAATGGCGCTCATTGCCGAGATCTACCGCCCAGAGTTGGCCTTTTTGCCTATTGGCGGCTTTTACACCATGGATCCGGTCGAAGCGGCCTACGCGGCGCGGCTTCTCAAAGTGAAAAGCGTAATTCCCATGCACTACGGGACATTCCCGGCGCTCGTGGGTAAACCCAAAGAACTGGAACAGCATCTTAAGGACGACGGGATCAAGGTCTGGGAACTCCAGCCCGGCACGCCCGTGACGTGGTAGGGGCCGAAACCTAATAGCGCTGCAGGATAACGTCCTGAAAGCCGGTCTTCCGCAGCGCGTCGCGTGTCGAGGAAAGATCGGAGGTATCGCGGATTGGGCCTACCAATACGCGATACAACTTTCCTTTGCCGGGCTTCGGTACTGCATGCGCTCGAAAACCCTTCTTGGCCAGCACTTCCGCCACTCCGTAGGCGTCATCGCGCGCGAGCGCCGTCACTTGCAGAAACATTTGCCCGGTCTGCGGTGCATATGTCTCTGAGACGTTACTCACCGCCGGCGTCTCCGGCTGCTGTTTGACTGCCTTGGCGCTAGTCTTCTGCTTGGGCGTGCCGAGCGGCGTCGGATCTTGCGTTTCCTCGTCCGGACTTGCTGTCTCGGCGTTTCGCTTGGCGGCCGCGGGGCTATCCGATTTCGCATCGCCTGTTGACTCGTCGGAAGCCGCGCTTGCCGGAGGACCTACCGGATGCGTCTCGAGCCCGCTGTCTTTCGGCTGAGCCCCGGCAGCTGTGTCGTTGGTTGCGGACGCTATGACTAGCGGCTTTTTCTCCGGGGAATTCCGACCGAGCATGTACCCGCCTGTGAATGCTATTCCCAGCAGAATAGCGATCACAAAGAATATTGCCAGCAGCTGCTTGTTGCCAAGCAGGATCTCCGACTCGTTTTCGCTATTCGATGCCATTTCTAATTCAGATTGTACTTAAGAAGTCTACTTTTATAAAATGGCGCGCGCGATACAGTACTTAGAGAGTCTATGAATTTCTCCTTCACGCGTCTTCTCGCGCGTCGTTCCGGCGCGGGGCGAGGCGTCTTGTTGGCTGCGGCGCTTCTGTTGCACGGAGCGAATCCGGCCGTCGCGCAGGGTCCGTCCAAGCTCAATATCCTGCCCGGTATGCCGCCCGTGCTCGATCTGAACAATTTGTACTCTGCCGCGAGCGCGGGAATGCTTGCTCCGGCCGTGGCGCAATTCCCCAACCGGGTGTATGTCCCTAATTCGAAGAGCGACACGGTAGACGTCATCGATCCCGCTACCTTCAAAATCATCGGTCACTTTGCTCTGCCCAAAAAATCGAAGCGCCTTCTTGAGCCTCAGCACGTTGTGCCGTCCTGGGATCTGAAAAGGCTCTGGGTTGCCCAGGATTTAGGCGACCAGTTAACCGCGATTGATCCTGCTACCGGCAAGCAGGGCGAGACCATTCACGTCGATGATCCATACAACATGTACTTCACGCCGGATGGCAAGTACGCCGTTGTCATGGCGGAGCGCGAAGAGCGAATCGATTTCCGCGATGCTCAAACGATGAAGGTCGTCAAACGCGTGCCGGTGCACTGCAAGGGCGTCAACCATGCCGACTTTTCACCCGACGGCCGCTATATGATTGCCACTTGTGAATTCGATAGCCAGATGATCAAGGTAGATATCGCCGCGCAAACCGTGTTAGGCCATATCACCCTCGCGCCCAAGGGCATGCCCCAGGATTGCCGCATCGCGCCGGACGGTAAGCTGTTTTACGTTGCCGACATGGACGCCAACGGCCTTCATCTGATTGATGGCAACGCGTTCAAGGAGGTCGGCTTTATCAAGACGGGAAAAGGAGCGCACGGCCTGTACTTCAGCCGCGACTCCAAGTTCCTCTACATCTCCAACCGCGACGAAGGAACCATTTCGCTGCTGGACCTTACGACTCACAAGCTAACTACCAAGTGGGTTATCCCTGGCGGTGGCAGTCCTGACATGGGCGGTGTGTCGGCCGACGGCAAATCTCTCTGGCTGTCCGGACGCTATCACCGCGAAGTCTACGTTTTCAATACCGCCAACGGTGCTCTGCGCGCGCGTATTCGCGTGGGCGCCGGACCGCACGGCCTATGCGTCTATCCGCAGCCCGGCCGCTACTCGCTTGGTCATACCGGAAATATGAGGTAAGTCTGTGACCCAACATTCGCCGTCCGATCATTCTTCCTCTGAGCATTCTTCCGCAGAATCGGCCCTTCCCAAACCGGAACCGTGGCTGAGAGGCCCCGTCTCTGGAATAGATCCGCTTGTCGCGCCGGTATTCCATAGTTTTCTGCAGGTCCGTGAAGATTTGGCTAAACATACGGCAGGCCTTGAAACCGCGCAGGTTTGGCGGGTTCTGGGCGGCACTTCGCTCGGCTTCCATCTGAAACACATCGCGGGCAGTGTAGACCGTCTTTCCACTTACCTCGCCGGCGAGCAACTAACTACCGTGCAACTCGAAGCCCTTCGCCATGAATCCGAGCCCGGCGCGAGTCTTTCCGTTTTGCTGAGCGCGGTGGAGGACCGCCTATCCGCTTGCGAAGAGCGCCTGCGGCAAATTTCTCCCGGCTCGCTGGCCGAACCGCGTTCCGTTGGCCGCCGCGCTTTGCCGACTACCGTGATCGGGCTTATCGTTCACTTGGCCGAGCACACGCAACGTCACCTGGGGCAGGCTGTCGTTCTTGCGAAGATCCTGCGGCAGACGAGTTGATGCCCGGCATCGTTCAGCTCCTGGTCCGCAATCGCAACTATCGCAGTCTTTGGTTCGGCCAGATAGTCAGTGAAGTGGGCGATCACTTCAACAACATCGCGGTGCTTAGTTTGGCCGTGGAGGAAACTCACAGCGGCGCGGTGGTGGCCGCTCTCATGCTGTCGCGCGCTATTCCCGCCGTGCTCGCCGGTCCCTTGGCCGGAGTGCTGCTTGATCGCTTCGACCGCCAGCGCATCATGATCGTAAGCGACCTCGTGCGCGGTTTCGTCGCGCTGGGCTTCGTGTTTATGGTCGGCCGCCAGCAGATGTGGACCTTGTATCTGTTGAGCGCTCTATTGATGCTTGCATCGCCGTTTTTCACCAGTGGACGCTCCGCCATTCTTCCCACCATCGCAACGCCTGGCGAGTTGCACACTGCCAACTCGCTCACACAAACGACTGGCTGGCTGACACTGGCTGTGGGTGCGTTCCTCGGCGGCACTTCAGCCGCGCATTTCGGCTACCGTGTGGCCTTCATCTTTAACTCGCTCTCGTTTTTCATCTCGGCGTTCTGCATCTTCCGGATGCGTTCCGTGCGGGGCCATTTTCGCGCGGAGCATCGCAGCCTGAACGAGACGAAAGTGGCCCGCCCATGGCACGAATATCGCGAAGGGCTCAGTTACATGGTGAAAGCGCCGCTCATCCTGGGCATTGGCCTGATTGCGGTAGGTTGGGCGAGCGGCGGTGGAGCAGCCCAGGTTCTCTTCACTCTTTTCAGTGAGATTGTTTTCAAGCGCGGCGCGCAAGGTCTGGGCCAGCTCTGGGGCGTCGCAGGAGTCGGACTGCTGATCGGCGGCGTCATCGGTAATCACCTTGGCAAGCGCATCGGCTTTGAAACCTATAAGAAGACGGTATTCGTCTGTTACCTGCTTCACGGCGCTGCCTATGTTGTGTTCAGTCAGATGCGTAGTTGGGGTTGGGCGCTATTCTTCATGGGACTTTCCCGCGCCGCAGTGGCTGTCAGTTCGCTATTAAATTGGTCAAACCTGCTCAAACACGTGGATGACCGGTATCGCGGGCGCGTCTTCTCCACTATCGAAACAATGAACTGGTCTACCATGATGCTCTCCATGCTGGCTGCCGGCGCCGCTTCCCAGCACTTCGATATTCGGATAATCGGCGCCGCTTCGGGCCTGCTCAGTTCCTCGACGGCCATTTTCTGGGCCTGGGCAAATTGGACCGGCCGCCTTCCCGAACCAGTGCTGAGCAAAGACGATGCCGTGGTGGAAATTCATGGAGACCCGACGGCTTGACCTCGGTGACCATAATAGTCATAATAGTCACGTAAAGGAGTTCAACATGGACGAAACAACCTGGACTGTTGCTCAAGCCAAGGCCAAACTCAGCGAAGTCATCACCCAAGCGGAGTTAAAAGGTCCGCAGACGATCACCCGGAACGGCCGCACCGCTGTTGTCATGGTCTCCTATGAGGAATGGGAACGTAAAACGAAACGAGTGGGCAATTTAGCCGAATTCTTTGCGGCCTCGCCTTTGCGCGGAGCTGATGTCACTTTGGAGCGGCTGCCGGAACAACCTCATGAGATCGAGTTGTGACCTACCTGCTCGACACCAACATCGTTTCCGAGTGGATTAAGCCCCAGCCCGCTCTGGGGGTAATCAAATGGCTGGCCGAAGCCGATGAAGACCGTGTTTTCCTGAGCGTTGTCACGCTGGCTGAACTGCGCTACGGAATCGAGCGCATGCCGGACGGCGAGCGGCGGCGACGGTTGCACGTTTGGCTGAAAGACGAACTGCCGGTTCGCTTTGAAGGGCGGATTCTTCCCGTCGATCGCCCCGTGGCGGAAGCCTGGGGACAACTGCTAGCCCGCAGTCGGGCCCTGGGACGCACCATCGCGATCATGGATGGCTTTCTCTCCGCGACCGCTGAAGTGCATCAAATGACGATGGTGACCCGGAATGTCAGCGACTTTTCGGACCTGAGACATCCCATCGTCAATCCATGGCTCTAATCAGTTGTTGCCGAGCTGCCGCTCAGTTTCTCCAAATGCTTCGCCAGAATATCGACCTCTAGATTTACCCTGGAACCGGTCGCATAGCCCTGTAAGGTGGTATGGGCGCGAGTATGCGGAATAATCGTGAATCCGACCAAATCCCCTTGTACCTCCGCCACCGTCAGGCTAATTCCTTCTACAGCCAGCGAGCCTTTGCTCACGATGTAGCGCGTAAGCTCGGGCGGCACGCGTATCCGCAGCCACCAGTTTTCTTCTCCCAGTGCGGTGAGCGACACAATCTCCGCGGTCGCATCCACATGCCCCAGCACAAAGTGACCGTCCAGGCGTCCATCGGCTCGCAGGGGCCGCTCCAGGTTCACCGCCGAGCCCACATGCAATTCGCCCAGATTTGTCCGCTGTAAGGTCTCCGGCGCTAAATCCGCGGCAAACCGGCCCGGCTCCAGTTCTACTGCCGTCAGGCATGCTCCGTTGACTGCGATGCTGGCGCCCAGCGACGCATCCCGCAAAATCGCCGAACATGCAACCGTCAGACGCGCACCGGTGGCCTTGGGTTGAAACTCCACCACGCGGCCCAATTCCTCTACAATGCCTGTGAACATCAGCTACCGTCCTTCACCACGTATGCCTCGACCGCAAACTCGTCTT
>DATHIZ010000501.1:0-28976 GCA_035316385.1 Bryobacteraceae bacterium
TGCGTGCCGCCACCTTCAGCCATGGACTGTAACGGCACGCGCGTAGGTCTCGATCATGTTTTCCATCAGACGCAGGCCACAATCACGCTCCAGCGTCAGGATGGATTCCGGATGGAACTGCACTGCTTCAATGGGCAGCTCGCGATGACGCAGCCCCATGATGACGCCGTCTTCGGATTCGGCGGTCACTTCCAGGCAGGCAGGAAAGGTTTCGCGTTTGGCGTACAGCGAGTGATAGCGGCCCACGCGGAAAGGCGTTGGCAGGCCGTGAAACACGCCTTCGTCTTTGTGAGTAACGAGCGAACCCTTGCCGTGCATCGGATAGGGAAGCACATCCAGCGCGCCTCCGAACGCTTCCACAATCCCCTGCAACCCGAGGCAGACGCCGAACACGGGGATCGCGCGCTTGGCGAGTTCGAGAACCAGATTGGGCACGCCGAAATCGGCGGGGCGGGCGGGACCGGGCGAGATGAGCACGATGTCGGGCTTTTCGGCATCAATCGCGGCCAAGGCGACCTGCGAACGGTAGGTAGAGACGGTGGCTCCGGTTTGGCGCGCGTAGTTGGCCAGGGTGTGGATAAAGCAATCGTCGTTATCCACCAGCAATAAGCGAATGCCCTCGCCCACGCGCCGTGTGTGGTGATCTTCGAGGCCCGCGGTAATCGATGGACTGAGCGCGCGGAAGAAGGCGGTGGCCTTCAGGCGGCATTCCTGGTCTTCGGCGGCAGGCTCGGAATCATAGAGCAGCGTTGCGCCGGCGGCGTACTTCGCCACTCCGTCTTTCAAGTGAACCGTGCGGATGGTAATGCCGGTGTTGATGTCGCCGTTCAAGCCGAGCATGCCGATTGCGCCGCCGTACCAGCCGCGCGCATCTTTTTCGAGATCTTCAATGGCCTGGGCAGCCGCCTTCTTAGGCGCACCGATGATGGTGACGGCCCACATGTGCGTGAGGAACGCATCCAGCGAATCGAAACCGGGGCTGAGCGTGCCGGTCACGTGGTCCACTGTGTGGAACAGGCCGGCGTAGGATTCGATCAGGCGGCGTCCGATCACGCGCACCGAGCCGGGAATGCAGACGCGCGATTTGTCGTTGCGGTCCACGTCGCTGCACATGGTGAGCTCGGACTCTTCTTTGGTTGAGTTGAGCAGTTCGCGGATGCTCTCGGCATCGCGCAGGGGGTCGCCCGAACGGCGCGCGGTACCGGCGATGGGGCAAGTTTCGACGCGCTCGCCTTCGACACGGACGAACATTTCCGGAGAGGCGCCGACCAGCTGCTCGTCGCCCATTTGGAGGATGAATTCGTAGGGGCTGGGGCTGGATTTCTGGATGCGCTGGAAGAGCTCTGAAGGGCTTTTGCCGAACGGCGCGCTGAACGTCTGGCGCAGGACCACCTCATAGTAGTTGCCCTGGCGCATGCCCTCGCGCACGACTTCGACCTTGTCGCGATACTCGTCCGGGGTGTGATCCGAAACGATTTCGCCCGCACCCGCCGAGGCCTTGCTTTTGGCGGCGGACGCAGCCGTGCGGGGCAGCCCGGCCGTATCGCCGGCTTCGCCGGCAAAATCATATTGATAGCGCTCGATGATTTCCTTCTTGCGGTCCATGAAGTAAATGTCATCGCAGAAGAAGAGATGGAGGCTCTTGTGGCCGTCGCGAGGGAGCCGCTGGCGGATGGGATCGAATTCGAGCAGGAGGTCGTAGCCGAATGCGCCGATGAGGCCCAAGCGGGAGTCCTCGGGGTGGCGGAATTCCTCGACCAAGGCGCGCAGCAGTGAGAACGGCGACGGCTGCTTGCTGCGCTGCTCTTCCGGAAAACCTTCGGCCAGCGGCTGCAAGTCGAGATGCAGTGTGCCGGGCTCCGGCTGGTTGAATGTCCAGTGGGGGTGATTTTCGAGAACGGGAGACAGAAGGCGGATGAGCACTTGCCCGCGATTGTTGAGCGCGCGCAACTTGAGGGCGCGCCCATGGCCCACGATTTCGAGCAAAGGCGCGACGGTTGCCATGTCCCACCGGGAATAGCGTTCCGGATATTCGTACCCAGACGAGAGATAGGCTCCGCGCCTGGTATCGAGTTGTTTCAGGATGTGGCCTAGGCCGCGGGCATAGGGCAGTTTTGTACTGGTTCGGGTGACGGTGATGCCGTGCGGGGAGGTGTAACGCAACTTCGACATGAATTTGGTGTGGGAGTTCAGGAACTTTCCCTAGTTTCAGGATAATAAACGCCTAAAGGCCTGCCTGATGTGGGAAGCTGGAGGTATGGCACGCGGATGGGAAAGCAAAGCTGTGGAATCGCAGATTGAAGCCGCGGAGGACCGTTTAAAACGATCCAATGCCCTGGCGCAGAGCGCGGCCGAGCATAGCCTGCAGCGGGAACGCGAAAGTTTAGAACTCTCGCGAACACGCGTCGTTCAGGATCTGGCCTCGGCAGCTAATCCCAAATACCGGGCGTTGCTCGAACAATCGCTGCGCTTCCTGGATGAGAAACTAGCGGCGCTGCCTTTGACCGCGAAGAATCATCACGCCTGAATTTGCGCAGCCGCCCGGCCAGAGCTGGGATGGACCCACCTTTACGCCTCTTCTTTCAGCTTGAGGCGGCTCTTGTTCTCTTCGAGGAATGCGCGCATCTCTTCGGCGGCGCCAAGCAGCCTGAGCCACTGCTCGTAATACAACGTGACTGGGAACCGGCCCATGCCGTAGACGCTGACAGCCCCCTTCTCGCTCACTTTAAAAGACAGAGCCCCGGCAGTTTTCTTCCGCGCGGCTTGGCGCTCCAGTTCGGCAATTCGTTCCAGTAGTTCTTCTTTGGTCGGTTCAGACATAACGGTCTCTTACAAACTACCAATACGAGGCTAGCGCTTGCTGACCGCTCCAGCCGTATACTCGGCGTAGCTTCCGGTAAAGTCTTCGATTCTGCCGTCGTCGAAGTTCCAGATGCGGGTAGCCACTTCGTCAACCAGGTCTTCGTCGTGGGTTACGAGGAACACGGTCCCGTCGAACTTCTGCAGAGCGAAGTTCAGGGCGTTGATGGCTTCCAGATCGAGGTGGTTGGTTGGCTCGTCGAAGACCAGCACGTTCGGCTTCTGCAGCATAAGCCTGCAGAAAATCAAGCGGGCCGCTTCGCCGCCGGACAGCGCATCGGTTTTCTTCAGGCCCTCTTCGCCGCTGAACAGCATCTGCCCGAGCAGTCCGCGGATCTCTTCCTTGGAGGCCTGCGGGTCCCAATCGTGAAGCCACTCGGAAACGGTGGTCCCATTCCGGATGGATCCGCGATGATCCTGGGCAAAGTAACCGACCAGCGCCTCATGCCCCCAGGTCACTGCGCCGGAATCCAGACCGACATCCGGGTCATCGACGCCGGGCGCGTTGGCCAGCAAGGCCTTGAGGAGCGTGGTTTTGCCGGTGCCGTTGCGGCCCATTAGCGCAATTTTTTCACCGCGTTGCAGGGAAGCTTTGAAGTTTTTGATGACGGACAAATCGCCGTAACCCTTGTTCACGTCTTTGCACTCGAGGATGTGGCGCCCGGACGGCCGCTTCATCTCAAAACGAATGAAGGGGCGTTGGATGTTGGAACGGGCCAGGTCGCTGGTTTGCAGCCGCTCGACTTCTTTCTTGCGGGACATCACCTGGCTCGCGCGCGTGCCGGCCGAGAACCGGGCGATGAATTCGTTCAACTGCGAAATCTTCTTTTCGCGCTGCGCGTTTTCCGCCTCAATCCGCACGCGGACCTGGGTCTTCTGCAGGACCATGTCGTCGTAGCCGCCGGAGTAGGTGATAATGGTCTGGTAATCGATGTCGGCGGTGTGGGTGCAGACGCTATTCAGGAAATGGCGATCGTGCGAAATGGCGATTAGCGTTCCTTCATAATGCGTCAGGAAGTTCTGCAGCCAGTGAATGGATTCGAGATCGAGGTAGTTGGTCGGTTCGTCCAGGAGCAGCGCGGCGGGATGGCCGAAGAGAGCCTGCGCGAGCAGGACGCGCACCTTCTGGCCGCCCTGCAACTCGTTCATTTGCCGGTTGTGCACCGGTTCCGGGATGCCGAGGCCGTCGAGCAGAACAGCGGCATCGCTTTCCGCAGTGTAACCGTCTTCCTCGGAGACGACGCCCTCGAGCTCGCCGAGGCGCATGCCGTCTTCGTCGGTAAGGTCCGCCTTGGCGTAAAGCGTCTCGCGTTCTTCGAGTGCCCTCCACAGAGGGAGATTCCCCATAATGACGGTATCGATGACGCGGTATTGGTCGAAGGCAAACTGGTCTTGCCGTAAAATGCCGAGTTTTTTCGGACGGACGACCGTGCCCTTCTGCGCTTCCAATTCACCCGAAAGCAGCTTCATGAACGTGGACTTGCCGGCTCCGTTTGGCCCGGTGAGACCGTAGCGGCGGGCGGCGAGAAAGGCGGTGGTGACATCCTCGAACAGGATCTTGGCGCCGTAACGCATGCTGACATTGCTGACTGAAATCATGGGAGAAAAACTAGGTGGGAGCTTTTAGTTTATCGCATTTGGTTTTGGGATGGGTGAGGGTGGGTTGGGAAGTGGCTGTGTTGGGGGATTTTTTGGGAATTCCATTTGGGAATTCCGGGGGTGCCGTGCCAGCGGAATTCAAGGCGCAGGTCAACGGGGCGGAGTCTACTCAACCAAGCTGGGCGTCAACAGGCTGGGAGCGCGAGCCGAAACGGTCGGCGTAGACGCGCGTCAGGACTGCTCCAAAGAAGAAGATCTGGGCCGAATAATACACCCAAACCACCAAGGCGACTAGCGATCCGGCCGCTCCGTATGTGGAGCCGATGCCGGCCGTCCGCAAGTAGAGGGTTAACAGCGCCCGCCCCACACCGAAGAAGATCGATGTCAATACGGCGCCCACAATTACGTCGTGCCAGCGGATGTCGGCGTCGGGTACGAATTTGAAAATCAGCGCGAACAGGATGGTGATTGCCACGAATGAAACCACCGCGTTGGTTACCTCACCTACCATTACCGGAACCAGGCCTCCCACAAACTCCGTGACCAGGCTGAACCAGGTGCTTACCACCAGCGAAGCCAGCAGCAGGAAGCCTAACGCCAGCACCATGCCGAAGGAAAATAATCTCTGCCAAATGAATCCGCGCCAGCCGACGAAGCGGCAAGGGGTATCCCAAATCAGGTTCAGCGAATCCCGCAGTTCCAGGAGAACTCCCGAAGCGCCGAAGAACAGCGTGAGCACAGCGCTAATCCCGGCCACTATGCCGCTTCTGGTTTGGTGAGAATTGTCGATCAAGGCTTTTATGACGCTTGCGCTGGACCTTCCGGCAATCTGCTCGACTTGAAACAATAGATCCTGCTCCACCGTATTTCTGCTGAACACCAGTCCGCAGATAGCTACAGCTAGAATCAAGAGCGGGGCCAGGGAGAGCAGTGCGTAGAAGGCAAGGGCAGCGCCCAAGCGCGGGGCGTTATAGTGATTCCACTTCGCCGCCGCCGAGCGCAGCAGGTTAAATGCCTCACTTCGGGTAATCATGTCGAAACATTGCGCAAGTTCAATAGTTAAGACAGCAAAAGACGCCTGGCCGATACATATGTAACAGGGTCACTGTCAAGAGCGTCCACCCAGTGCCGGATGGCGGGAGATCAGACGGGTGTTCATGACCGGGGAGTGTTGCCTAGCAAGATGAGAATAGCGTTTCTTGTTCCCTTCTTCTGTGCTGTTTTGCCAGTCATTCGTTGCGCGTCGGCCCAGACCGTGCAAGCCCATGAATTCGCGGGAAAAATCGTCACGTCTATCCGCTATGAGCCGGCGCAGCAACCGCTGGACCCCAGGGACCTGCAGCGGATGCAGTTGGTGCAAACGGGACGGCCATTCGATTCCGGGCAAGTTGCCGGAACGATAGACCAGCTATTCTCGAGCGGGCTTTACCTGGACATTCAGGTGGACGCGCAAGCCGATGGGGCAGGCGTGGCGCTCCGCTTTATTACACGTCCGCAAAGATTCATCGGCCATGTCGACGCGAGCGGCAAGATCAAAGACCCGCCCAGCCGCACGGTCCTCATCAGCGATGCGCAGTTGTCTCTAGGCACGCCCTTTGACGAGGAAACGCTGGCGGCGGCAAAGCAAAGCATCGAAGACGAACTGCGCCAGAACGGCTTGTTTGGCGCAAAGGTGGAAGTAACCACGGAGGAAGATCCGGATACTCACCAGATGAGTATCCGTTTTGCAGTCGCGGCGGGCAAGCGCGCCAAATATGAGATGCCGGCCATTTCCGGCGATATGAAGCTTTCGACAGAGACCATTGTGGCAGCCACGGGCTGGCGCACTCCGTTCATTCACCGCTGGCGTCAGGTGACAGGCTCGCGCACGAGCAAAGGCGTGGACGGCATTGAAAAGAAGCTTGCCAAGAAGGACCGCTTGACGGCTTCCGTGACTGTGACCAACATCGATTACGATCCGGATACCAACCAAGCAAAGGCGCATCTCGCAGTAGACGGGGGGCCGCGCATCGATATTCGTGCGCTCGAAGCAAAGGTATCAAAGAAAAAGCTGCGAACTTTCGTCCCGGTCTACGAAGAAGGCTCGGTGGATAACGATTTGCTCGCGGAAGGCGCTCGCAACCTTTCCGAT
Source organism: Bryobacteraceae bacterium (assembly GCA_035316385.1). GTDB lineage: Bacteria > Acidobacteriota > Terriglobia > Bryobacterales > Bryobacteraceae > Bog-105. The sequence continues at coordinate 6,590 of DATHIZ010000501.1, forward strand.
TACTTTCAGTCCAAGGGCTATCCGGATGTCGATGTCACGTTTAAGAGCGAACAGCCCAAAGATGATGTAGAGGTTATCAATTTCTACATCGCCACGGGCGCCCGGCGGCGCCTGGTGGAGGTAGCCATCGAGGGCGTCCACTATTTTTCCGAAGACACACTTCGCGAGCGCATGTTTTTGAAAGCTGCCTCGCTGGTACTACGCTACGGGCGCTATAGCGCGACTTTCCGTTCGAAGGACGAGGAGGCGATTGAAGATCTGTACCACGCAAACGGTTTTCGCGATGTACAAGTAACTTCTTCCGTGCAATCCAACTACAAAGGCAAAGAGCGCGACATTGCAGTCACGTTCCAAATTGACGAGGGACCGCAGTGGCGGGTGCAGGACCTGAATGTAGTGGGCTCCAACCGGCTTGATATTTCTCCCCTACTGCACGAGTTCGCTTCGGTGGAGGGTCAACCCTACGCGGAAGTCAATATCGCCGGCGACCGGAATCGAATTCTGCAGTATTACAACGCCAACGGATTTCCTTCGCCTGTTTTCACTTATGACGTGATGCCCGGAAAGGATCCCTACACGGTGGATCTGAGGTATGACATTCGCGAAGGCCCGCGTCAATTTGTTCGCAAAGTGATCATCTCCGGGCTGGAACGCACCCGTCCGTCGCTGGTGAAGGGAATTCTGAACCTGCGCGAAGGCGAGCCGGTCTCCATGACCAAAATCAACGATATTTCGCGGCAGTTGAGTGATTTGGGGGTTTTTGCCAGTATCAATACCGCGCTGCAGCAATCCGGCGGCTCAGCGCGCTACAAAACGGTCCTATATGATTTCGACGAGGCCGCACGCTACACGTTCAATGTCGGCTTCGGCCTTGAAGCAGGGCAATTGGGCGGAACAACCAGCAACGTGTCGCAAGCCGGGGGCGCAAAAGGCGTCTCGCCGCTGGTCTCTTTCGGCGTCAGCCGCCTCAATTTCCTAGGACTCGGCCAAACCGTGTCACTGCAGACGCGGTATTCCACGCTGCAGCAGCGGGAATCGCTCAGCTACAGCATTCCACGTTTTTTAGGGTCAAGAAACCGCATTCTGACATTCTCCTTGCTTTATGACACCACGCGGGATGTGCAGACCTTCTCGTCCCGGCGCGCGGAAGGGTCGGTTCAGACATCGCAAAGACTCAATCGCGCTTCGACCCTGCTACTGCGTTTTGCTTACCGCCGCGTGAGCACCGGCAACGTGCAAATCCCATCACTCTTAATTCCGCAGCTGCTGCAGGCCGTGCGGATCGGCATGTTATCGGCCAGTTACATCCAGGATCATCGGGACAATTCATCCGACGCGCATCGCGGCTATTGGAATACGGTAGATGCGGGCGTAGCGGAAAAGTATTTCGGATCCCAACGCAGCTTTGCGCGGGTGCTGGCGCGGAATGCAACCTACACCCCCATCGGCAGGAACCTGGTGTTTGCCCGCCAAACGCAGTTCGGAGCAATCATTCCCTTTAACGAGGCGCCGGGCACGACTGACGCCGATGCCATTCCGCTACCGGAGCGTTTCTTTGGCGGCGGCGGTGTTTCCATGCGGGGCTTCGGCGATAATCAGGCCGGCCCCCGCGATATCGGAACCATGTCGCAGGTGCCGGGCATGGTGGACCCGAATGCCAAGCCAACCGGCTTCCCTATCGGCGGCAATGCGCTTTTATTCAATAGCCTTGAACTGCGCTTTCCCTTGCTCGGACCCAACATCAGCGGAGTGTTCTTTCACGATATGGGGAACATCTACACCAGCCTTAGCAAGATCTCCTTGCGCTATCGCCAGTCCAGCGACCAGGATTTCAACTTTGGCGTGCAGGCGGCCGGTTTCGGTATCCGCTACAAAACTCCATTCGGTCCAGTCCGCGCGGACCTTGCCTACACTTTGAATCCGGCCACGTACGTGGGATATAGCAGGAGCGAAAGTTTTCAAGATTTACTGCAGTGCGGCCCTGCTTCGGTTAACGATCCAAAGTGCGTGACCAGCCGGCAAAGACTCGGCCATTTCCAATTCTTTTTCTCGATTGGACAAGCATTTTGAGGCGCTGCTGGCTTTTTCTATTGCTCGTGCTGGCGCAACAAGCCGCCTTCCCGGTCATCATTGACAAGATTGCGGTGGTTATCGGCACATCCATTGTCAAAGACAGCGATATCGACGAGGATATTCGCGTTACGGCTTTTCTCGATGGCGATCCACTCGATTTCAGCAATCCAGTACGCAAGAAGGCTGCCAAGCGCCTGATAGACCAGATCTTCATCCGGCGCGAGATTCGCGTGGGCGGCTATCCCGCAGTCACGCCGCAAGAGGCGGATCTGCAGCTGGCTGCTCTGAAAGAGCAACGCTTCAAAACGCCTGCCGCGTTCAACGCCGAGCTCCGCAAATACGGCTTGACGGAGCTTGCTTTGCGAAGCCAGTTTCAATGGCAGTTGACCGTGCTGCGCTTCATCGATGTCCGCTTCAAACCAGCTGTGTTAGTGACTGAGGAGGAGATCGAAAAATATTACCGGGCTCACCCGGGCAAAGCGACACTCGCCGCCAGGCAGGATGAAATTTCGGAAATCCTCACGGGGGAGAAGGTCAATCAAGTGTTCTTCACCTGGCTGGACGAGCGGTATAAAGAAGCGAAGATTCAATTTGTCGAAGGCAGTCTGGCATGAGCAGGCGCAACAAGCTCTGGCTTACGAGTACCGGTTTATTTGCGGTCCTGACGCTCTCGGCCATTCTCATTCTGCAGAGTGCCTGGTTTGCCGATTTCGTACGCGAAAAGGTTATTTCCGCAGTCGAAAATTCCACCGGAGGCAAGGTGGAGATCGAGTCGTTCCAGTTCGATTGGAGCCATCTCACCGTCCGCATCCGTAACTTCATTTTGCACGGCACGGAACCACGCACCGCCAGTCCGCTGGTTCGCGCGTCTTCCCTCGAACTCCGGCTCAAGCTGCTTTCCGGTTTTAAGAAGGCGGTGGACTTACAGTATCTGGGCATTCAAAGTCCGCAGGTCAATCTGATTGTGAATCCGGACGGAACCACGAATATTCCCAAGCCGAAGGTGGCGTCGAAGCCGAGCCAAACCTCGGGCTTGGAGACCGTGGTGGACCTCGCCGTCGGGCGCTTTGAAATCGATGAGGGGCTGTTGCAGTACTCCCAGAGAAAGATTTCGTTCGGCGCGCGGGGAGAGCAGTTGCGCGCGCTTTTGAGCTACGATGCTGCGCGTCCCAGATATGCGGGAACGGTATCAATTGATCCGCTGCGGCTGACCTCGGGGAACAATCCGCCGCTCGAAATCCATGTCCGTCTTCCGGTGAGCATTGAGAAAGACACGGTTACACTGAGCGGCGCTGCGTTCAACAGCGGTCAATCGAAAGTTCAGGTAAATGCATCAGTGCGAAACCTGAACGCGCCGGTGATTGCCGCGAGCATGCAGGCTGCCGTGTCGCTGCCTGAGATGCAGCGCAGCTTCGGGCTGCCGATCGCCGTGCAAGGCAATGTGCCGAATCTGCTCAGCGCCGATTTAGCCGCCCGCACGGACCAGAACAGCAACGAAATTCAGGTACAAAGCGCACACGTGGTTTTAGGGCAAACGAACTTTGAGGCTTCCGGCACCATGGTCCGCGGCACAGACAGAGGGGTTCAATTCCACGGCAGCCTGGCTTTAGCGGAGTTAAGCCGCCTGTTCAAGATGGCGTCAACAGCGATAACGGGCGACGTGCAGCTGAATGGCAGCGCGAAATTAGACGCACAAAACAACTACTCCATTGACGGCGCGTTGCACTCGCGGGGTCTGTCGCTGCGCGACGCGGATACTCACATTCCGAGCGTTGCTCTGGACTCGCCTTTTCACGCGGATCCTCACCTGATCAGCATGGATCGCCTCGAAATGAACACGCTCGGGGGCGGTGTTGCGGCCAGAATCGTTGTTCAGGATTTGAGACAACTCAGCGTGGAGGGCAATGTGCGAAGTTTGCCCCTGCCGGCATTGGGAGCGGCACTCACCAGCAAGCCGGTTGGTTATGACGGCACAGTGAACGGTCCGTTTTCAGTGAAGGGCGACCTGCGGGCAAAGGGAACAACCGGCTACCGCGCACAGGCGCGGCTAAATATTACTCCCGGATCACAGGGCGTTGCCGTGAGCGGCCAGCTCAACCCGAGTTACGATGGTGCGCGCGGAACAATCGATATTCAGAATTCATTTGTGGGGCTGCCGCATTCACGAATCGATTTGACCGGATCTCTCAACAAGCAGCTTGAGATTAAGCTACTCTCGCGCAATTTGAACGACTTTCTGCCTGCCGCGAATTTCGGCGCGGCCAAACCGCTCGGCAGTTTTCCGATCGTTTTAGATGGCGGCACGGCAACGCTGCAGGCTCAGGTGACGGGCAAGCTTTCGGCGCCGCAAATAAACAGTTATCTGGAAATGGGCCGTTTCGCGGCACAAAAGCGAGTGTTCGAGCGCCTGGCGCTGGACGTCTCGGCATCGCCCTCCGGGGCAACGATTCAGAATGGAGAGCTCAATGGGCGAGAGTTCCATGGGAAAACGCTGCGAACCGATTTCAGCGGTTCGCTCGGCCTGCGTAAGTGGCAGCCGCTTCCCGCATCGCCGCTGGTCGCCAACTTGCAGATGCGCAACGCGGATCTGGCGGACCTGGCGAGTCTGGCGGGCCAAGCGTCAGTTCGAGCCTCGGGACAACTTAGCGCCGACGTGAATATCAATGGCACGTATGGCAATCCTCTGGGCGCGGCCACTCTGGAAGTGGCCAATGGCAGTGCGTACGATCAACCGTTTCAGCGCCTGCAGGCTGGGGTCAGCCTGACGGATCAGCTTATTACTTTGTCGAACGTGCAACTCGATGCCGCCGGCGGCCAGCTAAAGCTGGACGGAACGTTCCAGCATCCGCGAGACAGCTTTACCGTGGGCCACGCTCAGTTTCGCGTTTTTGCCGATCAGTTGCAGCTAGCGAATCTCTCAACGGTAAAACGTCAAGACATGGGCATCGCCGGCCTGCTTCAACTGACCGCTAACGGCGCCGCGGACGTGGTGAAGACAAACGGAGAGACAGCGGTTATGGTCTCGGACGTGACGGCGGATTTGTCAGCAAAGGAACTGCGCGTGCACAACGAAGCGGCGGGCAGCTTTACGGCGAAGGCGCGCACAGCAGGTGGAAACGTCAACTACGATGCCGCCTCCAACTTCGCCGGATCAGACATCCGCGTCAACGGGCATACGACGCTCGCCAAGAATTATCCAACTACCGTGGACGCATCCATTCAACATTTATCCGTGGAGAAAACTCTGCAACTGGCGGGCCAGGCCCAAATTCCGGCGCGCGGCGACCTCTCGGCGGATGCGCATGTTACGGGATCGCTCGACTCTCCGGATGCGAAGCTCAACTTCACGCTGTCCGACGCTACTCTCTATAGCGAGCCCGTTAACCGGCTGCGGGGCAGCCTGCATTATTCGGACATCCTGGCGGATATTCCGTCACTCCAGTTAGATACACCGGCGGGAAGTATTTCGCTGGCAGGAAGCTTCTCGCATCCCGCGGGTGACTTGAAGCGTGGCGCTTTGCAATTGCACGTTTCCAGCAACGACGTGCAACTGGGCAGGATAGAGCATGTGCGCGACGCGCAGCCGGGCCTGACTGGTACGCTGCGTCTGGCCGCTGATGTTTCCGCCAGCCTGAACCCGGGCCGGCAAAGCCCGGGCCGGCAAAGCCCGGACCTTCTGATCTCCAGCCTGACAGCCGATGCTTCCACTGCAGGGTTGAGATTAAACCGGCGCGATTTAGGCAGCGCAAGTTTCACGGCAAAAACAAGCGGCTCGAATCTGGAGTTTCAGCTGGACTCCAATATCGCCGGTTCACAGATTCACGGGGCCGGGCAGTCGCAGCTGGTGCGCGGCTATCCGCTCCGCGCAAGCTGGACATTTGCCAACATTCGCTATTCGAATTTCGCTCCGCTGCTGTCTTCCGGCGGTTTGAAGCCAAGTTTCGAGGCCCTGGTCGAAGGGAAGGGCTCTATTGAAGGATCAGCCCAGGAACTGCAAAAGCTTTCCGGGCGGCTGCAGCTTGACCGGGTCGAGGCGGGAACCGATGCACAACTATCGGCTACCGGCGGCCCGGCGCTGCGGGCGGTCCAATTTCAGAACAACGGACCAGTGGTCGTCACGCTCAAAAGCGGGGTGGTGCATCTGGATCAACTGCATCTGCAAGGACCGCGTAGTTCCTTGAAAGCTTCGGGCGAAGCGGATCTGAACACTGCCAGCGCGCCTCTGCGGTTGACGGTGGACGCGAATGGCGACCTGGGTGTCCTGCAGGACATGAACCGCGATTTCTACTCGTCGGGCGGTATTGTCGTGAATGCCGTCGTTCGCGGCAGTTTTACTAAGCCACTGGTGAACGGTCGCGTGGAGCTCAAAAACGCTAACGTCAATTATTCCGGATCGCCCAATGGTCTGTCGAATGGCAACGGCGTCATCGCATTGAATGGAACCACGGCTACCATCCAAAATCTGACTGGCGAGAGCGGGGGTGGGAAGGTCTCACTCAGCGGCTTCGTCGGCTTCGGCACTTCGCTGTTGAGCTACAACCTGCGCGCCACGGCGAACAGCGTGAGGGTTCGCTACGCGGACATCAGCCTCACTTCGAACGCCAGCTTGAGTTTGACCGGGAACAGCCGGCGATCGCTTCTGGGTGGAACGGTCACCATCAACCGCTTGGCGTATTCCTCTTCGAGCGATGTGGGGTCTTTGCTGTCTGCCACTTCCAAGCCGCCCACCAGCGCCGCGGAGGCTCCTTCCGGTCTTCTAGCAGGAATACGGCTCGACATTCGCGTAGTCACTGCGCCTGACTTACACGTGGTGACGACGTACGCCGAGCGGCTGGAAGTATCCTCAAACCTGAGGATACGCGGATCTGCCGTGGCGCCCGGAGTCCTGGGCCGAGTCAGGGTGACAAGCGGGCAACTGGTCTTTTTCGGCAATACCTACACGGTCAACAGCGGATCCATCGACTTCTACAACCCCAACGTCATCGAGCCGGTGCTGAACGTATCGCTTGAAACCAGCGCGCAGGGCGTAGACGTGTCCATCGGAGTCTCGGGGCCGATGAGCGAACTGAAGCTGAGCTACCGCTCCGACCCGCCGCTCACGTTCGAACAGATCGTCCAGCTCCTCGCAACGAATACCACGCCGGCCGATGCAACCATCGCGTCGCACCAACCCGCTCCACCGCAACAGTCGGTCAGTCAAATGGGCGGATCGGCGATTCTCGGCCAAGCCGTGGCCAATCCGCTGGCAAGCCGCGTGCAGCGGGTTTTTGGATTAACGCAATTCAAGATCGATCCCACACTTTCCGGCAACAATGGCCAGCCCAGCGCGCGTGTCACCTTGCAGCAGAAGATCGCAAACAATATCACTTTTACGTACACTACCGATGTAACCCAGACTAATTCCGAACTCGTTCGCGTGCAGTGGGATATGAGCTCAGCATTTTCCGCGGTTGCCCTGCGCGATTTTAACGGCAACGTGAGCGTGCAATTTCTCTACAAGTTCAAAAAGCGTTAAGAGGCCGGCCTTGGCTATAATACAAGCGTTGTATCAATTGCGCCAGGAGTTGAGTTGAGAGAATTGCTGCGGGATACCTACGGGTACCGGGAACTGATATGGGCGCTGGCCCTCAAAGAACTCAAAATCCGCTACAAACGTTCCGTATTGGGTTTTCTTTGGGCGCTTTTGAATCCCTTGCTCTTCATGGTGGTCCTGACTTTTGTGTTCTCCACGCTGATGGCCACCAATGTTCCGCACTATGGAGTCTTTATCATCTGCGCGTTGCTGCCGTGGACGTTTTTTTCTCAATCCCTTAGCTACGCGGCCGAGTCCATTGTCGGGAATGCGGATTTGATCAAGAAAGTTCGCGTGGCTAAATTGGTTTTCCCGGTGGCGGCGGTGGTTTCCAACATGATCAATTTCCTGTTGTCGCTGATTCCGCTAGCGTTGATCGTGCTGGTGATGGGACACCCGTTCCATTTGACATGGCTGTATTTGCCGGTTCCTCTGCTGGCGTTGACCATATTCACGCTGGGCGCGACGTTCTTCTTCGCGGCCGCCAATGTGTATTACCGCGATGTCGCGCACATTCTTCAGATTTTGCTGCAAGTCTTGTTTTACGTAACCCCGATTATTTATAGGGCAGATATGATGCCCGAAAAATACCGGCTGCTGCTCAAGTTGAATCCGATGAATTACCTGATCAACGGGTTTCGTTTGGGTGTTTACGACGGAATGCTGCCCACGTGGCAATCTGTTTTTGCCTCGTTCTTCTGCGCTTTTGCGATGCTGTACTTTGGATTCTCGCTGTTCCGGAAGCACCAGAACGAATTTGTCTTTTACGTGTAGTGGACGCCATGACTACTAACCCCGTCGCGGTCAGCGTTGAGAATGTAACCCAGCGGTTCCGCATTATTCACGAGCGCCCGGATTCACTTCGCGAACTGTTCGCGAAGTTCTCACGCCGCAAAATAACGCATCACGATTTCGAAGCCGTCAGCGATGTCTCCCTGGAGGTGCGGCGGGGCGAAATGATCGGCATCGTGGGGCGCAACGGTTCGGGAAAAAGCACCCTGCTTAAAATCATCGCCGGTGTCTATACCCCTTCCTCCGGCCGCGTGACAGTGAATGGCACGCTGGCTCCTCTCATCGAACTGGGCGCGGGCATGCATACCGAGATGACCGGGCGCGAGAATATTCTGCTCAACGGCCTACTCATGGGCTATTCGAAACACGAAATGCGGCAGCGCGAACAGCAGATTGTAGATTTTGCGGATATCGGGGAGTTTATCGACGTGCCTGTCAAGCAGTACTCCTCCGGCATGTACATGCGGCTGGCTTTTGCCGTTGCGACAGAGATCGATCCGGAAATTCTGGTTGTCGACGAGATCCTGGCCGTGGGTGACTTTGCTTTTCAGCAAAAATGTTTTAACCGCCTGCGGCGCTTCCGGGAATCGGGAAAAACCATTCTTATGGTGACCCACACCATGGGGCCGGTTATCGAGTATTGCAACCGTGCGATATTGATCGAAAAAGGACGAGTGGTGGCAGACGGTCCGCCGGTGGAAGTTGTGGAGCGGTATACCGGTTCATCCGCGGTTGCGAACGAACCGGTGCTAGTGGAAGCGCCGACCGCCCACGCTTAAGCTCAACCGCGTTTACTTAGGGCGTTCGTGAGTCATGGAACATCGTGGTCGCTGACGCTTCCGGCTCGGAGTCAACAATTCTTAAGTAAATGACATTGCGCTTACGCTTTCCCAGCAGCGGCCGCGGCATTCTCACCAGCCGGCGCGTAGCGGCGATGCAGACTTTCAAACTGACGGCTGCGGCGCAGGCCGCTCTTATGCAGAGCGTATTTGCCCAGCAGCCAGAGAATTCGCAACCCGTACACCGTGCTCTGCATAAAGCTTGCCGATGAGGCCTCGCTGAAATAGCGGACCGGAACAGCGATCTCTCCAATGCGGAAATTGCAGGCTACCGTCTGGGCGATGATTTCCTGATCGAATACAAACCCATCCGAGTTCATTCCGAAGTTAACGGCTTCCAGGACGGATCGGTGAAAAGCGCGATAGCCGGTGTGGTACTCCGAATGGTTCAGGCCGAAACATACGTTTTCGCACCATGTCAGAAAGCGGTTAGCGAAGTACTTCCACCAAGGCATGCCCTGCTGCAAGGCAGAGCCGGTGTGTAGACGCGATCCCAGCACGAGATCCGCGTGGTTTTCGACAATGGGCTTAATAATATCGGGCAGCAGAGACGGATCGTATTGGTAATCCGGATGAACCATCACAACGATGTCGGCGCCCGCCTTCAAGGCTTCCGCGTAGCAGGTCTTTTGATTGGCCCCATAACCGAAGTTACGGGTGTGGATGAATACTTCGAGGTTCAGCCGCCGCGCAATTTCGATGGTATCGTCTGTTGAGCCGTCGTCCACCAGGATGATGGAATGTACATATTCTTTAGGTAGCTTCTCGTAGGTCATGCGCAGCGTGCGCGCCGCGTTATACGCGGGCATGACCACAATCACTTTGGGCTGCATGAGCTCCTCCGCCGCGGCACCCGCCGCACTTTCAGATTAGCCTAAAGCAGATGCTTCACACTCCGCGCACGGGGCCGGGGTATTGAGCCACTAGCGGATCGGCCGTTAGCAGGACGGTTCCCTCGACGGTTGCTTGCGCTACAAGAATCCGGTCGAAAGGGTCTTTGTGGAGCAACGGCAGGCCGTCGATGGCGACTGCGTGCTCGCTGGCAACCGGCAGTTCGGTATAGCCGTTATCAAGCAGACCACGGCGCAGGACCCGCGCGTCCACATGAAAATCCTTCCGCTTCCGCGTCAACCCGCCTTTGATTGCGATCTCCCACAAACTGGCTGTACTGAAGAGCAACTCGTTATCCGGGTCATCCATCAAAGCGCGGGCTGCTATGGGTAACCGGTCCGGTTCCCCTGCGGCCCATAGCAGCAGATGCGTGTCCAACAACAGCTTCATTTGTCAGCGCCGAAAAGATGCTCGATCTCGGCACTGCCGATCCGATCGAAATCATCCGGCGTAGCAATGCTTCCGGCCATAAAGCCCAATCGCCGTATCTGCGCTCCGGCTGGAGCATCCAGAGGCGTAACTTTCACGAGAGGCTTGCCCGCCTTTGCGATGATGAACGGCTCACCCTTGAGCGCCTGGTCGATCAGTTTTGACAGGTGGGTTTTGGCTTCGTGAATGTTGACGGTGCGCATTGGGCAGGTAATGGACTAAGTCTTATTAGTTTAGTCTATTATTAAATCAAGCCGGACGCCCTATGCTCAATGCCGTTTACTTTGACCGAGCATCGTGGTCGCTGACGCTTCCGGCTCGGAGTCAACAGGCGTTGAGGAACCGCCGCGCGAAGCACGGCGACCGGCTGGGCATCCTCGGCTCCGGTCTCGACGGCTCTTCTCTCTCTTCGTCGTCGTTCGCCGGCTCTGTTAAGCCGGACGTCTACGCTTGCAATCGCCGCAGAGTCCGTACAGCACGATCTCGTGGGAGCGGACCTGAAACTTCGGCCCGGCGAGCTTGTTCACGCTTGGCAAACAGCCTTCCAGTTCGAAAACGCGATGGCAGTGATCGCACTGGAAGTGATGATGGTGACGCTTGCCGGCTCGCTCATAGACGGGCGCGCTACCCGGCAGTTCCACCAGAGACAGCCAGCCTTCTTCGAGCAGCGCCTTGATATTCCGGTAGACAGTAGCAATGCCAACCCCATCCACCTCTTTCTGCGCCAGTTCCAGGACCTGCTGGGCCGATAGCGGTCTGCCCGTGCGTTCGAAAGCTGAACGAATGGCGGACTTTTGGCGAGTGCTTCGCCTTTCGACAACGGTTGCGGCCATTACTTCTTAATGATAGCGGGGTTGCTTTACTGAGCGGCCGCTGCAAATCCTTCCGCCAGTTGCTCAATAAGGGCCGCTTCGCCGGTAAGAGCCTTTGAGACGAGCGCCAGCTGCTCTTGCGCTTCCTGGTAGCGGCCTTGCTCCAGCGCTTCGCGCACGCCGGGTATGGTCTTGGCTCCATAGCCCGTGTAGGTTCCGGGAGCGTACAGCAGATGGCGGATCCACGGCCGGCCCGGCAGCCCTTGTTCGCTGGTAAGGTGGCGCTCGGCCAGTGCCAGCTCGGCATTCAGCGCCCTCCGCTTCTCCGGCGCGAGAGAGCCAATTCTCGTGGTCGCCATGCGGTATTGCACGGCAGCCCTACCGAGGTCAGCGATTGCATTGTCGAGGCCGGAAAAATCCATATTGGGAGGCGCCGCCAAAGGTCCGGGCGCATGCACCGGATTCTGAGGATCGTTCACCAGCGCATATAGCCCCATGTCGATATTCCGCTTCCGCAGTTCCGCCGCACCCTGCAGGGACTTCACCAGGGCTTTTAGATCCGAATCGTAACCCTTTAATGTATTCGTGAGAATAGTGAAGTCATAGGGGAGTATGTCGGCACCGGCCATGCGCATAATGAGCGTGCCCGCGGTCTGAGCCAGGGCAACCCCATAGGCTTCGCTTTTGTCCCCGAATTTATCTTCAAACCAGGGTGTGTCATAGGCAGAGTGATAGGTGCCGCTGCGGTCTTCACCGCCGAATCCCAGGTTCAGCGACGCTATGCCCAAATGGTCGAGAAACACGCTGAAGTCGGAGCCGCTTCCAATCGCTTCCAAGGGAAGCGTTTGCCGGCTTGCAGACTCCTCGCTGTTTCCGCGTCCAGCGCGTGGCCGTCTTCCTCCCTGCAAAAGCGCCGCCGCTTGCTGACGTTTCCAGACGGGCACTTTGGTCTCGGGATCCATGATGTCCTTGGCCACATCGTTGACCAGTTGTTCGAGCGAGTGCGAGCCGCCCGCGCCCAAAAAGCCACGCCCGGTCTCATCGGTATTCAAGTACAGCGCCACGTGCTTGCTAAGCTCTTCGGCGTGCGTTTCACCCCATTCGGTGGAACCAAGCAGACCGGGTTCTTCGCCATCCCACGCCGTGTAGATGAGCGTCCGTTTGGGCCGCCAGCCTTGTTTCGCAAGTTCGCCCAAGGCACGCGCTTCCTCTAAAAGAGCCGACTGGCCGGAAATGGGATCGTTAGCCCCGTTCACCCACCCGTCGTAATGATTGCCGCGTACAATCCACACGTCCGGTTCTTCGGAACCCTTCATGGTGGCGATCACGTCCAGGACAGGTTTTTGCTCCCAGTTAAACGCCAGCTTCAAGTGAACCTTGGCGGGTCCCGGACCAAAGTGATAGGTCAGCGGCAACCCGCCGCGCCAGGCCGCCGGCACTACCCGCCCGTCGAGCGCTTCCAGAAACGGTTGCGCGTCCCCATATCCGACCGGGAGCACCGGAATCCGCATCAAAGTCTTCGCTTCCGAAATCTTGAGCCGCTTGGCGCCGGGGACGGAGCCGATGTCTGGTGTAAGCGGATCTCCCGCGTACAGCGTCGCATCGGCAACGCTGCCGCGTTGAATGCCGCCGGGCGGCCGCATGGGACCTTTGGGCAATATGTCGCCTTGCACATAGCCATCATCGGCCGGATCAGAATAGATGATGCAGCCGACCGCCCCGTGCTCATACGCGAGCTTCGGTTTCAACCCGCGCCAGCCGCCACCGTAGCGCGAAATAACGATTGCGCCTTTCACCGAAATTCCGTTGCGCTCCAACTCGTCGTAGTCGTTCAACATGCCGTAGTTAACGTAAACCAAAGGAGCCGTTACGTCGCCATCGGCCGAATATATATTGAAACCTGGAAGCTGAGTGCTCTTTTCCTTGGTGTAGGGATCATCGGGCAGCGGCGGCTCCTCGAGCTTGGCTTTAAAGCTGCCGGACCCGACCAGTTCGAGGACGCGTGTTTTCGGAGTGGGATAGAGTACGTCGAATTGCTCAATGTGGGCGTCCCAGCCCCACTCCTTGTAGCGGGCCACCAGCCATTCGGCGTTCTTTTTCTGATCCTCCGAACCTACGTTATGAGGATGGGCGGCCAGACGTGTCATGTTGGCGTGAACGCGCTTCGCATCCGGGATGGCGCGAAAGCGCTGCTCCCAATTCAGCTCCGTTTTCGTGCTTTGGGGATTGAAGCCGAGCAGTGGCGCGGACGCCGGTTGCCGCGCGGAAATCCCGAATGTTAGAGCGAAAACGGCAAAAGCCTTCAGATGACGCAAAAATCCCCCAGTTGAGCACTTACCACCAGCGACCAGGGCAGCAGCAATCATTCATGCTAAAGCATTGACGATGCGCTGACAAGACGGTCCTATAGCAACCAAGCTGCGTCCGCTTGCCGCCCAAAACAGCCCGTTCACCAGCCAAGTAAGGTAGGTTGCTTTATTTCTATAAGGGTTTTTGCCTATTCACCAGAGACTTGAGGAATGATGAAGTCAGTCTCGGCCGCGTTTGCGGGCCTTGTCCTTATGCTTGCATTGGGCGCACCCAGCTATGCCCAATCTATCAGCAGCGGATCGGGAACCGTCCGCGGTTCTGTTTTAGATCCCACCGGCGCGGCTGTTCCTGGCGCCACCGTACGCATCGCTAATCCCGTGTCCAGCTACGACCGGACCACGCAAACCGATAGTAAGGGAAACTTCGAATTCGACAATATTCCCTATAACAACTACCACTCAGTAGCCTCCGCGAGCGGATTTCAAACAGCCGAGCAGGACTTGAACATACGGTCGACTGTGCCTATCCAATTAAAGATCGGGTTGACGCTTGGCGCGGCTTCAACGAGCGTCACGGTGACGGATTCCGGCGATCTGGTGGAGAACGATCCGACGACCCATACGGATATCGACCGGAACCTGTTCGATAAGCTTCCGCTGGAAAGCCAATCGTCGGGAGTGAGTTCCCTGGTGACCCTGGCGTCTCCCGGTGTTTCCGCGGACTCGAACGGTCTTTTCCATGGACTTGGCGACCATGCGTCGAACTCCTTCTCCGTGGACGGGCAGCCGATTACCGACCAGCAAAGCAAGGTTTTCTCAAACCAAATACCGCTCGACTCGGTGCAGTCGCTGGAGGTAATCGAGGGCGCGCCGCCGGCGGAATATGGCGGCAAAACGAGCCTGGTGATCGTGGCGACCACGCGCTCCGGCCTGGGCGTGAAGCAGCCGCACGGTGATATCACCGCGTCGTATGGCACTTTTGGCACCTCAAACGAAACTGCCAACCTCGCCTATGGTGGAGAAAACTGGGGTAACTTTATCTCCCTTAGCGGTTTGAACACGGGCCGCTTTCTGGACGGGCCTGAATTGCAGGTGTTCCACGATCATGGCAACGAGCAAAACCTATTTGACCGTGCCGATTTTAAACTTTCTCAGGCCGACTCCATCAATTTTAATTTTGGCTACACCCGGTCCTGGTTCCAGACGCCCAACTCCTACGACGCGCAAAACGCGACGGCCTGGTCGGGCCTGGTGGTCGATAACGGCGGCCTTGGTCCCAACGGCCTGCCGGTCGGTTCGCAGGATCAGCGTTCGCAAATTAGAACGATCAACATCGCTCCGGTCTGGACGCGTCTGCTGAATCCGAACACGGTGTTTACGTTCGGCGGCTTCTTCCGCCAGGATCAATACAACTACTATCCAAGCGCCAATCCATTCGCCGACTTTACGCCAGGCGTGCAACAACAGACCATCGGACAAGACCGCAGGCTGACGAACGCCGGACTGCGGACCAATATCTCCTACGTGAAAGGTATCCACAACCTGAAGATCGGGGCGACGTATCAGCACACCTTTCTGAGTGAAAAGGATACGTTTGGAATCGTCGATCCGACCTTTAATCCGGTCTGCTTGAATGGAGACGGAAGCGCCGATACCGATCCGGGTCTGACTGAGCCATCGCAGTGCTCGGGAAATTTACAGCAGAATCCGAACTACTCGTCAGCACTGGCCGGTATTGATTTGACTCGTCCGGGCGCTTCCACCGGGCAATACCTTTATAAGGGCCGCGCCGACATCAAAGAATTAGGCGTCTACATCCAGGACACGATCAGCATTAAGAACTGGACATTCAACCTTGGGCTGCGCGGCGATAAATATAATGGCCTCACCAGCGCGGGCCAGGCGGAGCCGCGGGTTGGCGTTGCCTACCACTTCAAGCCAACCAACACCGTGTTGCGCGCTTCCTACGCCCGCTCGCTCGAAACGCCGTTTAACGAAAACCTCGTGCTTGCCAGCACCGGTTGCAACGACCCGGTGATCAATGCACTCGAATCGACCATCCAGGGCTATCCTTGCTTGACCGCGCCGCTGAAGCCCGGTACTCGCAACGAATATCACGTCGGCCTGACCCAGGCTTTCGGCCGCTACTTAGTGGTAGACGGAGAGTACATCTGGAAGTACACGAATAGGGCGTATGACTTCAGCATCCTGGGCAATTCACCGATCACGTTCCCCATCGAATGGGCCAAGTCGAAGATTCCCGGCTACGCCGTTCGCGCCACGGTGCCGAACTTCCACGGTTTGACGGCGTATGTTGCGTTCTCCTCGGTTGCGGCCCGGTTCTTCGGCCCGCAGGTGAGCGGCATCGGCACCACGCCATCGTCGCTCGGAGATACATCGGTTTTCCGTATAGACCATGACGAACTTTTCAACCAGACGACGCACCTGCAATACCAGCCCTGGAAAAACGGACCCTGGTTCAGTTTCAACTGGCGCTACGATAGCGGCCTGGTGGCTGGTCCGGTCCCATGCGCGGGCGGCAATTGCGCGAATGGGCCAAACGGCAGCGACACCGTGGTTGATTTCTCCGGTCTGACGCCGGATCAACAGTTCCAAGCCGGGCTGTCCTGCGCCGGCGTCCGGGCAACGCCCACGACGCCCATTAGTCCGACGGGCACCTGTCTGGCATCGCAATACACTTCCTCGCTAGTCAAGATTCCGGCTCCGGGAACGGAGAATGACGACCACAATCCACCGCGCATTTCCTCTCGCAATCTGTTCGACATTGCGATAGGAGACGACAACATTTTCCGCACCGAAAGATATAAATGGAGCGCACGACTTACCGTTGTGAACCTGACAAATGCAAACGCGCTGTATAACTTCCTATCGACCTTCAGCGGAACGCACTATGTGACTCCGCGCACGGTAACCGCCACGGTTGGTTTCCACTTCTAGGAACACACACTATGTTGACGGTGGGGCCGCCTTCGGACGGCCTTTTTTTTGCCGATTACTGCGGACCGGCGCTGCCGGGGTCTGAACTATCGGGCCGCCGTTTCAGCTTCGGGCGGTCGTCGCCGTCGCCCGTGGACTTCTTGGAAGGATCGGTTTCGTCCTCAATCGGCGTATTCAAGTTTGGATTACGGCGCAACGTCGGTTTGTTTGGGTCGTCGCTTGTCTTATCGGGCCGGCGTTGATTTTCGAGCATCGCCAAGCGCGCCTTGACGTCATCGAATTCCGAAGTGGTTACGACGTACTCCGGTTTCGCTTTCAGAATATCTTTGATTTCCTTCTGCGCTTTGCCAATGCGGTCCTCCGTCGGGGGATGAGTGGCAAACATCTTTGAGACAGTACCGGGCTTGCGCTTCTCCAGGGTTTCGAGCTTTTCGAAAAAGTCGACGAACGCAGTGGGATCGTAACCGGCCTTGTACATATACTGCAGCCCCAGATAGTCGGCCTCCGCCTCGTTGCTCCGCGAAAATTTCAGAAAGGTCATCGGCAGCAGCAGGCCGGAGGCCTGATAGATGCCGTAAGCCGCCGCTCCTCCGGCAAAGATCAGCGGAAGAGTGGCCAACTGGGCGATCTGCGAGCGCGTGGCCTGGCGCGTCCCGTGGCGCGCGCAGACGTGGGCGATTTCGTGAGCCATTACGCCCGCCAGTTCCGCTTCCGTATCGGCTTTCAGAATCAGGCCTGAATTGACAAAAAAGAATCCTCCCGGCAGGGCGAAGGCATTCACTTGCGGGTCTTCAATGACCTTGATCGTGAACGGCACCTTGGCGTCGGAGTTCCGAACCAGGTTTTGGCCGATTCGATTGACGTATTCCGCCACCACCGGATCTTTGACAATCTTCGATTGCCGCTCCACTTGCTGTGCTAACTGCTTCCCGAGTGCAATCTCCTTTTCGAGCGAATACAGATTTACTTTGCCGCTGACGTTACGGTCGCCTATCGAATCCGGATCTTTTTCCTTGTCGTCTTTGGCGGCTCCGGTAGATGGCAACCCAAGCAGCAGCGCCAGCGTGATGTTCAGCGAAATCGGATGTTTCATAGGAGGGCTGCCAAAGTACCGGGCACCCAAGAAGAGTCTAGGGGCAATGCGCGGCGCGGGGAAATCCTTTCAGGCCACCGGCACAGTTCTCCCCATGGGCGGGCCAGAACGTTTACCGGAGCGCTAACGATACGCCCTGTTCAATAATGACCGTGCCGGCTATACCGGCCGCCAGCGAAAGCAGGGCGGGCTTCGTGCCGCTTTCCTGCCGCTGCCGTTGAAACGTGTGCAGCCCAACGAATACGAAGCTGGCGCAGGCGATGGCCATGGAAACCGTTACCACCACGGAGGCGGGAAGCACCGT
Organism: Bryobacteraceae bacterium; assembly: GCA_035316385.1. Lineage (GTDB taxonomy): Bacteria > Acidobacteriota > Terriglobia > Bryobacterales > Bryobacteraceae > Bog-105. Next base: position 24,662 of record DATHIZ010000501.1, read on the forward strand.
TAAGCCATCATGCATCGCGGAGCCGGCGAGAATACAGGATCCAGTGATCAAAGCGCTCAACCATAGCGTTCTTCTATTTCCGGAGGCGGAACGCAGCATCATACCGAACACCAGGCCCTCTGGAACCTTATGCGCGATCAAGCCGGCTATAACTCCAGACCGCAGCATGCCAGCGACCTGCGCGGTTATTCCCGCCGTCCAGCCATCAAATAAGTTGTGTACTCCGATGGCGATCACCAGCGGCAGAAGCGCATTGCTCGTTGGGCGGCAATGGTGATGACCCTTGCTGGAGCAGCAGGGGCAAACCGGATAGATAAAGCGATCGACTACATAAAGGGCCGCGACCGCCACGGCTACAGAGAGAAATGAGTGTATGATCCCCGCGCTCTGCGTGATATCGGGAAGTATCCAAAAAAGTCCCACGCCCAACATGACGCCGGAACTGACGGTAGTGATCTTGCGGCCCAGATGCGCCGATTGCATGACATAAATGCCAGCGAGTGTTCCTATTAAATCAACCGCAAATAGAGAGATACGAACCGGATCCATAATGACGCGCCTTGTGAATTGTCGCGAATCGGGCGTAAGGCCGTAAGCATTTGGCCATGGGTGGCTGGTAATGGTCCGTCAACGAACCAAGTGCCCTGATCAGTGGAAGGAACGGTGGAAGAATGGCGAGCCGGCCCCCGCCCGGGCGCTGCGTCCGGTCAGCGGCGGGGATAGTCCACTCGCAGGAGCTTCTCCACCGCTTGCCCCGTTTAGATGCCGTCTCATCCGCCGTGGACTGTAAACTGTTCTAGCGGGTGATTGTGGACTAAGAGACAATCGAAGCCATAGTAATCAACTTTTTGATTTGCGAGTTGATTCGTCTTGCAGATATTGATGCCGAGTCTTCCGCATTCAGAAATCATCCACACGCTCGCTGCATTGACGATTGTCAGTGCGGCCTCGCTGGCCGGTTCAGCGAGCTTTGCGTTGGGAAAACGCCTGGATGCGGCATTGCCTTACTTGGTCAGCGCCGCCACGGGCGCTCTGCTTGCGACAGCGGTAACTCATCTTCTCCCGGAAGCGATACAGCAATTCGGATACGGTAGTAAGTTTTGCGTCCTGTTACTTTTTGGTTTCCTGGTTTCGTTTCTGTTGGAACGGCTGGTTTGGGTTCTCTTCCAGAAAACCCGAAACGGCGTGACCGCTGCCGCGGAGCGCGACGGTTCAAAGATAATTCATCACGCGCACGAACATTGCCGGCCGCACGGGATTCCACTGAGTACCAATATCCTGCTCAGCGGGGCTATCCACAGTTTGGTGGATGGGATGGCGATTGCCGCGGCATTTGGGGTGGGGCACAGCGCCGGCGTGGCCACTACGATTGCGGTTCTGCTGCACGAAGTGCCCCACCACATTGCCGACGTGGGGGTTCTGATGTACACCGGACTGACAAAGTCGCGCGCCATCGTAATGAACCTTTTCGCCACCACCGGTTGCGCGATGGGCGGAGTAGTTGTCTTGGCAGTTGGCACCGGCGCCGGTAACGTGAGCCAGGTGCTGCTGCCCATCACGGCCGCCAATTTTCTTTATGTCGCAATTGGCATTTTGATGCCGGAACTGCAGAAAGAACGGGATGGCCGCAGATCCATGGCACAAGTGGTGTGTCTGCTGGCAACGCTGCTATTCATTTTCGAACTAGGCCGTTTTGCGCGCGATTGAGCAAAACACTTGCACAATTCCTTAAATGAATATACGATGAAAATACTTTGGCCGAAACTGTTAGCAGTTCAACACTGGCGTTGTGCGATGAATCCGAACATACTGCGTCGCCACGCGGAGACCAGCAGACTCCTCCGGCAAAGTCCGTCGACTTGGCGGCGGGACTGTTTCGCGCCCTCGGAGATAGTGCGCGCTTGCGTCTTATGATTCGCCTCATTGAGGGGGAGCTTTGCGTGGGCGATCTGGCGCTGGCCGAGGGTGAATCCATGCCCGCCATCTCGCAGCGCCTGCGAGTTTTGCGTTTGGAAAACATCGTAGTCCGGCGCAGGCAGGGGAAGCACATCAAATACGCTTTGGCAGACCACCACATCACGCAGATGGTGCTGAACGCCTTGGCGCACGCAGACGAGGCGGAACAAAGCAGCACAGGAAAGGAAGAGGACATCAATGAGTGAGAAATCGAAAGCAGTTCTGGATGAGACGAATGTCGTCGCAGTCGCCGATGAGGTGGAATCGCGGCTGCGCCAAAATCCCCCGGCAGCCCGTAGGGTGACGCCGGCAGCGGAGCAAAATGAACGGCATGGCGGCCGGAAGGTCTTCTTCCTGGGCGCGGCCTCGGGACTGGCTTTCGCTCTGGTAGCGCCGCTCTTCAGCAAACAAGCGCGGCCTGCCGTGCGCGGCGCGATTAAGGGCGGCATCCTGGCCGGCCGGTACGTAAAGCGCGTGGCATCCAGTGTAAAGGAAGATGTGCAGGATATTGCGGCTGAAGCCCAAGCGGATTTGGACGCGGAAAAGACGCCTGGTGAAGCGGGCGCAGTGTAAATCGCGAGGAGGTTTTTTATGTGTCTGGCAGTAGGGAGCCTGATTGCAGGCGCGGTAGCAGGCGGCGGTGTGCAAAAAGTACCCTGGCGGTCCCTGTTCAAAAGCTCCATCAAACAAGGCATTAAAGCCACGCGGAGCGTCCAGGCTTTTAGCGCGGATGCACGCGAGCAGGCAAAACGGATGGTGGCCGAGGTTCGCGCCGAACTGGATCCTAGTGAACAGCAACAGGCGGGTAGCCGGAAACCCGGAACCAGCAAGAGAAAACAACCAAAGGATTAACTAATGCAGGGTGCCGTGGCCGTTGAGCCCGATATTTGTCTGCTATCGAATCGCCCGGGGCGGCAGCGATGGCATGTGCCGGAAATTCTCGACCGTCCGCGTTATAGCGCGGCCGTCGAGAACCGCCTGAGAGAATGGCTCGGGAGCGCGAAGACGACCGTCAATTCCGTCACGGGGCGCATTCTGCTGGAAGGCGAGCAGGTTACTTCGGCCGCGGACATGCGGGCGCTACTCGCCGAAGCACTCGCAGTGCGGCCATTGGAAAAAACGGCATGGCTCGCCAAACGCAATGAGGCCAAGCCCACCAAGGCGCACAAGCTGATGACCAAATTGATCGTCGGCGGAAGCAAGCTGCTCTTGATCTTTGCGGACCGTCTCATCTGGGGTTCGCTGGCCGTCTCCCCCATTGCCGGTCCCATCGCAGTGTTATCGGTGGTCGGCACTATCATCACCGGATACGATTTTCTACGCGCGCTTTTCCGCACGGTCACCGGTCAGAGCAAGGTAACCACCGGAACGCTCATTGGCGCAGCGACGCTTTCCAGCTTGATGCTCCGTGAAAATGTCACCGCTCTGATTGTGCTGTGGCTTTTGAACGTCGGCGAATATCTGGAAATTCTGACGCTACGCCGTACCCGCAAGGCGATTCGCCACCTGCTTTCCACGGAAGACGAGGAGGTCTGGCTGCTTCGCAATGGAATCGAAATCAGCGTTCGCCTCAAGAGCCTAGCAGTGGACGACTTGGTGGTGGTTCGCTCCGGCCGCCGCATCGGAGTCGACGGCATCATCGAACAGGGTGAAGGATATGTGAATGAAGCGCCTATCACGGGCGAGAGCATGCCGGTTGTTCGCGCGCCTGGGGATTCGGTGTACGCGGGTACAGTCCTGCTCTCCGGTTCTTTGAGAATCCGGGTCACTGAGATTGGCTCCGACACGGTAGTCGGACGCTTGATTCACCAGGTGGAGCAGGCGCAAACGCTACGGCCTCGCATTCAAACCGTGGGTGATGCTTTCGCCAAGCGGGTGGTGCCTTCGTCCTTTGCCGCAGCCTTGCTGGTGTTCGTCCTGACGCGAGACCCGCGCCGCGCGCTCACCATGATGTTGGTGGCCTGCCCCTGCGCGGCCGGGTTGGCGACGCCGACTGCCGTCAGCGCCTCCATTGGAAATGGCGCGCGCCGCGGCATCCTTGTTAAGGGCGGTACGCATTTGGAAGTGCTTTCCGGAGTGGACACGGTTTGCTTCGACAAGACGGGCACGCTGACCGATAGCCACCCGGCCGTGAGCCGCGTGCTCTCCTGCAGCGACAACTTCAGCGAAGACGAAGTACTGCAAACGGCCGCGCGCGTGGAACGGCATTCGCAGCATCCGCTGGCCGTGGCAATTGTGGAACGCGCGGCAGAACGCGGGGCGACGCCCGACCAAACGGATGACGATTTCGAGATTCTGGCTGGCCGCGGCGTGCGCGCCTGGAATGCCGCCAGCGAAGTTTTGGTGGGCAACGAACGTC
>DATHIZ010000502.1:0-8603 GCA_035316385.1 Bryobacteraceae bacterium
ATGCCGTCTTCGCAGAACCGTCGCCATTGCTGAGGATCGCCACCCCATAGGGGAATTCACCCTGCGCGACCGTACCGCCGGGCGTAAAGAAGTGAACCTCTCTCGTCACCTTGCGTGTTGTGGTATCGACGATGGAGACGGAGTCATTCTGCATATTGGCGGCGGCCAGGGTTTTGCCGTCCTGGCTCACTGCCACGCCCGCCGTGACCGCGCCAGTCACAATGGCGGACGCTGCCTTAGCGGCCCTGGTGCCCTTCAGAATTCCGCCATCGGTAGTGGATAGCGGCGAGGTCTGATTGGAGTTGTGTCCCAGGAGGATGAATGGCGGGTCCGCAACATACACAGAACCGCTTTGCTTATAGACATAAACGCGGTCGTCCTCTCCACCAGACACGTAGAACCGCGTGCCGTCCGGAGCCCACGTCAAACCGCTATAGGTGTTCGGGATATTAATTTGTTGTTGCTTGGTCGCCGTGCCATCGCCGGCAATATGGAACACAAACACCCACTCCGCATTGCCGGTTGTCTTGCCGCTCTGCGCGCCCGTAACGGGATCAATGGTGGGAAAGGTGATCGGCTTTCCATCCTCTGTATTGTTGCCATGGTTCCAGCCGCTGGTCAGGATAAGCAGCGTCTTTCCATCTGGGCTTAGCTGCGTGTTAACCGCCTGCGCGGCATCCGCATTACCGTCGGGGCGCAGTCCGGTGGCCAGTTGTTGAATAGTCGAGCCCGGCGCCGCGGTCGGAGTGATGTACTGGCCCGTGGGCAGCAGCGAACTGGCGCCGTAGTTGCCCACAGCTAAGGTGGTGTGGCCGGCGACCGATTGCGCCTGCAGCGTAATAGCCGGTGTTACTGCGAGTAACAAGAGCCCGGCTATAGGTAATCCGAACAGGGGTAATCCAAACTTGGATTGAGGAGGTTTTTTCATAGGATTCTTAGCTTTGTAAAGAATGCTTACAAATTATCCGCGCCGTCGATCAACGTCGCGTGAATCTACGATGAAAAAATTGTTTCGATTCTACAAACTAGTCCTGGCCGGCAAAGTGGCATCCTCGGCGGCATAGTCGAACTGATGCAGGATCGATTCGCGCCGGTGGGCGCGGTCCCACTCGATCGTGCGTCGAATGGCCTCGTCAGTCTCGACCGCTTCCTGATAGCCAAGTTCCCGGCGGATGCGGCTCGAATCCGCTTCCCAATGCTGCGCGCTGTTGCCGGGCTGCGCTAAATGCGCAGGCATCTGCTCTTTCGGTAGAAGGACGAACTCGCCGTGCCAAGCAGTTGCCGCCGCGATCTTGCGCGCCCAATCCAGTTCGGAGAACGCCGGCGTCTCCGCAACGTTATAAACGCGGCCCGCGGCCTTCTCTGACACTGCGGCCATTGCGAGCGCGGCCGCCACGTTCTCCACATATCCGCGCGGCGAGCGCCACCCTGCCCAATCCTCTTGCATTAGGATCGCGCGCCGGCCGTCGTCCATTCGCCGGAGCAGCGGATAGAATCGGCCCAGGCGATCGCCGGGTCCATAGATCATGGGCAGCCGGAGCACCGTGCCGGGCAAATTCGGATCACCAAGGATGGCGCCTTCGACAGGAATTTTGTCGTACTGCTCATCCACCCAGCCGAAGATTTTCTGCAGTATCTTCATCTGCGCGGGTGGGTACGTTTGCAATTTAGTCCGTAGCGCTGAATCCTCGGTCAGCGGCACTGGCTCCAGCGCACCATCCTCGCTGCCATGCAAAACGCCGCAAGCCCGGTACACGTCGATGCTGCTGGCCGCTACCACGCGCCGCGCGCGACCGTGGAAAACCTTCATTAACGCTGCCGCCTGCGCGCCCGAACTGAGAATCAGGTCGATGACTACATCGGCCTGCGGGTGAAGCGCCGGTAAGTCCTGACGCTCACCAAGAATCTGTTCGGCAGGCAAATCCGCCAGTGTGCTGCCGCGATGGAAAACCGTTACCGAGTGGCCCATCCGGTGAAGGTCACGTACCAGGTGAGGCCCGATGAAGCCTGTTCCCCCAATTACGAAAATCTTCATACGGCCGGGCGATCCTAAGACGCGCGGAAAGAAGGCAGCATGGGCATGGATCTGATGCGCAGCCCTGTGGCGCTATGAATCGCATTTCCGATGGCCGGAGCAATGCCCACGATCGGCGTCTCGCCGGCGCCCGCTGAGGGAATGTCGCGGCGGTCAAGAAGGACGAGTTCAATCTTCGGAACATCGCTGAAGCGGGGCACGCGATATTGCGAAAGCCGATCGTTAAGAATGCGTCCATTCGCGAAGTCAATGGCCTCAAACAGAGCGCCGCCCAAGCCCATCACAACAGCGCCTTCCACCTGGTTCTTCAGATGCTCGGGATTGACGATCGCGCCGCACTCCCAGGCCGTCACCACCCGATCGACGCGCAGTTGCTTGCCGGAACCGATGGAGATTTCCGCGCAGGAAGCCACATAGCCGCCCTTCTCCATGCCGCACGAAAGTCCGAACCCGCGGCTGGCCGATGCCTTCCGGCTCGACCATTGGAATCGCTCTGCCGCTGCCTTCAACACTGCCAGCAGCCGTTCATTCTTCAGGTTCTTCAAACGGAAAGCAAGCGGATCCATGCCCAGCATCGCTGCCAGTTCATCCATGTGACATTCACGTGCGAAGTGGTTCGCCGTGGATGCTAATCCTCTATAGGAGCCCTCGCGCAACGGGGACTTCACCTGGTGGAACTGCTCGCTCTTGTCTGCGACTTCGTAGGGCGTCTGCAAACCCGAGGGGCCGGACATGAAATTGTGGAAGTCCCAAGCCCGCAGCGTCCCATCTTTATCCAAGGCGCTGCTCACTTGGATCACACCTGCCGGCCGGAAATAAGCCCAGGTGAATTCCTCTTCCCGGCTCCAAATCAGCTTTACGGGCTTGCGTGTGCCTTTCGCGAGGCGCGCCGCCTCAATGGCGCATTCGCCATTATGTTTACCGCCGTAACCCGAACCTGCATCCGGCATTAACACCCGGACCTGCTGCTCATTGAGTCCCAGCGCGGTCGCAACTTCGCCGCGCACGCCGAACGGACGTTGGGTTCCCGTCCAGACCGTCAGTTTGTCACCCTGAAATTCAGCCACCGCCGCGCGCGGTTCTAGCGGCACATGCGCAATATAAGCCACGGTGTACGTGCTTTGCAGCGCATGCTCTCCTTGCCGCGGCGCTGCCCCGCTGCCGCTTTTCTCGATGTAAGAGAATAGTTCGCGGGCTGAAATCTGGGGCTTCTGCTCCCACTTTGCATTGATGCTGAGCAGAGCCTTCTGCGCCTTTTGCTCATCCGTAGCGGCCACGCCGATAAAGTCACCGTCGCGCACAACCTGCACGCCGGGAATTTTCGAAGCCGCGGTCGTATCCGCGGAAACCAGCTTCGCGTCGAAACTCGGCGCTCGCAGAACGCGCCCGTACAGCATCCCGGGTACTTTGTGATCCGAAGTGTATTTGTGCGTCCCGCTGACGATTTCCTTCGCGTTCACCTTGGGCAAATTGGTTCCCGCCACTTGCCAGTGACTAGGAGGAGTCACGTACTCGGCTTGACCGACCACGTGAACCCAATCGATTTTGGCCGCCAATGTACCGAATGCCGCGCGCTTTCCGGAACCCTGTTGGTTCACATAACCGTCCGCAATTTGCAGGCGGCTGCGGTCGGCGCTCCACTGCTTAGCGGCTTCATCGATCAAAGCTTCGCGCGCGGTAGATGCCATCCGCCGGAGCTGCGGAGCCATGGTGGGAGTCGTACGGCTGCCGAAAGTCCCAGCGTCCCAGGGCGTCAACCCTGTATCTCCCATGACAAGCCGCACCGACGCGGGGCTGCAGCGCAATTCATCCGCAATGGCCTGCGTCAGGGACGTTCGAATATTCTGCCCCACTTCTACTTTGCCCGTGAATCCCGTGATGCGCCCGTCCGGCGCAATGTGCAGCCACGCTGAAACAACCTCGGGAAGATTCTGAGCGCCGCGCCTTCCGGAGCTGCCGGATTCCTGCGCCACGCTTTCGTTGTCCAGCGCAAGCAGAACCAGGAAACCTCCGCCGAGTGACCGCAAGAATCCGCGGCGGTCAATCATCGGGGAAGCGACTATCTCGCGCACCGCGTCACGCATGAGATTTCACCTTCGCTTCTGCTCCCATGGTCTGGGCCGCTAACTGAACGGCCGCTACGATGCGGTTGTACGCTCCACAGCGGCAGATGTTTCCTTCCAACCGCTGCCGGATCTCCGACTCCGAGGGTGAGGTATCTTTGCGGAGTAACGAGACGCTTTCGAGAATCATTCCGGGCGTGCAGTATCCACATTGCATGGCATCGCAGTCTATGAATGCTTGTTGTACCGGATGTAGCCGCGCTCCGTCAGCCAAACCCTCAATGGTGGTGATCTCCTTGCCGGAAACTGAGCCTGCGGCCGTAAGACAGGATCGTTGGGCAACGCCATCGATGAGGACCGTGCAGGCCCCGCATTGCCCTTCACCGCAACCGTACTTTGCGCCAGTCAGGTCGAGTTCGTTGCGCAGGACCCACAGGAGCGGACGCTCCGGATCTGTTTCCACGCGCCGCCGTTCACCGTTCACTACGATGTCCATGTCGTTATTCTAGATCTAATTTGTTGACGGAGGTCGGCCCGGCCAGAGGAACGCGGCGGCTCACGGCGCGAACAATTTAGCTATGAACTGGCGAGCGCAACTGCCGCTTCCGCCACGCGCCGGCTGAGCACCAATCCCGTAAGCGTCGGATTGACTGAGCCCACCGTGACAAAAAGTGATTGATCCGCGCAGAATGCATTCGACACATTATGGAAACGGCCGTTCGTATCGGTCACGGAACTCGCCGGATTGGTGCCCATCCACAACGTTCCCGAGTCGTGATATGTGGTGCCGAGTCCATCCCGGTTCTGGCCTGTTACCTGCACATCGGCTGGATTGCCGCCCGCAATTTTTGTGGCCAACGCAAAGATTGCGCTGTCCATGGCGTTTGCCAAACTGTCTTCAGTCAGCGAAGTTTGCATCTGCACCCAGGCGCGCGGTATTCCAAACTCATCCGATTCAAACGGACTCAGATTGATCCAGCGCCCACTCCCGTTCGGAACACTGCTGGTTTTGTCGCCATTGTGTTGAGACACTCCGCGAAATGCAATCGTAATCGTATCCGACGTTTGACTCGCCAGAATCGCATTCAGCTGATCCGTATCCGGGATCAGCGTATACAGCAGATTGTCAGAATTACCAAAGGGATCGGCCGATGCTGTAACTTGTAAGTGGAACTTACCCTGCGGTGTAGATCCTCTAATCAGCAGCGCGCCGGCCTGCACTGCGTTGGGCAGCGTGGCGCCCGGATCTATAACAGAACGCTTGATCCGTACAAAGATGTTGGTCCGCCAGTGCGCCATCAGATTCCGGCCCATGAGTTCCGCGCTTGGATTGCCCGGAGCAGTTGGAAACGAGGCCAGTGCCAACCGCGTGGATTCAATCGTTCCCAGCGCCAGCACCACGGCGCATTTTGGACTCACATTCAGTGTGCGCACTTGCCCGCCAACAGCTACCTCAATGCCCGTCGCCGTCCCGCCGCTGCTCTGTACGCGAGTAACATGCGCATTGGGGACTACAAATAGTCTGCGGTTCGAATCCGATTGTCCGGCAGCTTCGCGCACGGCATCGATCAGGAGAGTCGCGGAGCTGAACTTATCGAAGCTGAACAGGCCCGACGCTGGCGCTTGCCCCTGTACCGCCAGTGGAGGATCTTCAACCGAGTCGATGTTCGGCACCGTCCCCAGCGCGGTTGCCGCCCGCGCCTTCAGCAGGTTATAGAGCGGACCCTGAATAAAATCCGCGCGTACGTCCACTCCAGTCTGCTGTTCGAGCAGAGGGTAATTCGTGTTCAAGTAAGTGGCGACATCGGCGGGCCACTCCGCCAAGTCACTCGCAAGCAGGCGCGGACACCAGCCGCCCCAAAACAGGGACTTGCCGCCAAAGCAATAGGCTTGACCGATGAAAGGGACATTGCTGCGCCAGGGCATGCCCCACACCAGGTTGCGCGCGGTGTGCGGGTCATTCGCTGGAAGCAATGGATCCGGCGCATAGAGGCTCAGGTTCGGCAGGTTCTGCAGATGAGTAGGCACCAGAAACGGCCCGGCATCCAGCACCAGTACCTTCAAACCGCGGGAGGCCCCAAAACGAAAAATCTTCTCCGCGCAATAGCCTCCGAACATGCCCGAGCCAATCACGATCGCATCGAAGTGCCGTGTGCCGTTCGCCGTGGCCTCGTCCCACGTACTGCAAACATACCGGCTTAAAACGTCCAGGCCCAATGTAGTCCGTTGCACATCCGGCAGCGGCATCGGCTGACCTGAATCGAGCAGGAGGTTGAGCGGCATAGAGAATGATCGTATACGGATTTTCCCGGAGCGTCAATTTATATTTGAGGCCACTTGCATGCGCACACGATTGGATGTGAAACACTGATTTTGAAGCGTTCTTTGGTGATATGAACGATCCCTTCAATCTGGAACGGTTTGTGACTGCCCAGAACCCGGTTTTTGAGGCAGTGCGCGCGGAGTTGCAGCGAGGCTGCAAACAAGGCCACTGGATGTGGTTCATATTCCCTCAGCTTCGAGGCTTAGGCCATAGCGCCATGGCAACCAGGTTCGGCATTGCTTCACGGGCCGAAGCCGAGGCATATATCGCCCATCCGATCCTCGGGCCGAGATTAATGGAATGCACTGAACTCGTGAACCTTGTGGAAGGCCATACGGCTAAAGAGATCTTCGGCGCTGTCGACGCCTTGAAGTTTCGATCTTCCATGACGCTGTTTGCTGCAACCGCGGGCGACGCCGCGATCTTTGCAAACGCCTTGCAAAAGTATTTTTCCGGACAGCCCGATCGACTGACCCTCGAGCGGCTGGTCCTTTAATGGGATATCTCAATTTGATCTCAGCGCACGACGTGTTGGAAGGCAATCTTTAGAAACTCATGCAGCGGTGCAGTGCTTTTCTCGGCCTTCATGCGAACCAGCGCACCCTGCCAACCATTCAGGAGAAATGCCGCAATCTCATCCGGCTTGGTCGTTTTCGGGAGTTCACCTTGCGCCTTCGCTTGCCGGACCATGTCTGCCAGCGCGCCTTGCCAAGCGTGAAATTTGTTCCGCAGCAAGGACTGCAGAGCGACGCTGTGGTCCGCAACTTCCTGGCTCATGTTGCCAAACAGGCATCCGCCCACCGGGCCCCCAGTCTCGTAGCGCTCAGCCAGCCGTTCGAAATAGGTACGGAGGCGCTTCAGCGGACGCACCGCTGCGTCGCCAAACACGGATTCGATAAGCGCCGCTTCCTGATTGAAATAACAGTTAATTACCTCGTTAGCAAAAGCCTCCTTGCTGGGGAAGTAGTGGTAGAACGAGCCCTTCGGCACGCCCGCCGCCGCAAGAATCTCTTTCACTCCGGTCGCCGCATAACCCGACTTCAAAAACTGCTCCACGCCTACTGCCAGCAATCGCTCTCGCGTACTCCCATTCGTCATCTTAAATAGACCAGTCAACTACATTCATTAAGATGACAGCCGCCGCCTCCACGATTCCGCCGGAAATCGCAAGGCACTTCGCGGCGTCGGCTTACAGGTTGACGATCGGTTGCTCAACCGCAATAACAGTCGGGTCGAAGCTCTTCCCGTCCAGAAAGTCTTCGCGCCATGATCCTGGAGCTGAGCTCCGGAGAATTGTTACATCTAGGCGAGCGACCGGCTCGATGTCAGCGATCGATTCGTCAAACGCCTTGGCTGCTTCAACGAAGATAGCGGAGCCGAGCGCTCTCAGCATCGGCCCTCCCACCAGATCACTCAACTGGCTGTTGAATGCCGCAGTGACGTTCGCCCCGAACTCGGCGAGCGCTTCGAGGGCAGCCTCGGGATCGTTCACACTTTCATCGCGGAAGTCCGCTAAAGCTTGTCCTGCCTTGACGGCTTGGTCAATCGTAGTACTCTCCGTGCGGAGGAGCTTCAGAATCAACATGTTCGGATCGTTGTCATGGTAGGACAGCGAGCGAAGCTTCTCGATTCTTGCGTCAGTGTCGGCATAGTCGGAAGCGAATCCCGACAGGTCCGGCGACCGTTCGAGGATCGTGCACGCCTGGCGCATCGCCACGCGCAAAGCGTCCTTGGTTAATTGGCTAAAGATCATGGCATGCCGCTCGTTGAGATCGGCATCCCGCGGATCGTCATACTCCCAGAAGAGTGTCTTCACATCGGCGTTGATAGTTAACTTCCTGTCCTTCAGCTTGATTCCCGTGGAAACGGGAAGGCTTGAGTAGACGAGAATCTGCGCCGCGATGGGCTGCTCGATGTACTTATGCGCTTCGTCGAAATAGCACAGCGGGATAAATTTCCGCAGCGCTCGCTGTATATTGCGGGACATGACTTGATAGGGAACGCGCGTCGCCTTGCGGCTGGGTGCATTGAACCAGGCCGCCACACATTTCCCCGGCGCCGCCAAGTCAAGTTTTAAGGTAGTGTTGCCCAGGTTGAAAGTGCCATTGTTTTCCACCTGGTCGGCGTGCTTGTCCAAATCGGCAATCCACTCTGCGAATGACGCCTTTCCCGGTCCTTCGAA
>DATHIZ010000503.1:0-5635 GCA_035316385.1 Bryobacteraceae bacterium
TCAATGGCTTCCACAAATCCATCCCCCAGGGTGTTGAGAGCGGCGCGCAATGCGCGGATGTTTTCCGTCGCAGGGATATGCTCCTGGGCCTCCGGACCAATAGCGCGATCGTTGACAATGGACCTGCCGGAAATGGTGTTCTTTCCGTCGTCGATGAAGATTGTCGGGTTAACGAAATTGCCATTTTCATCGTTGTGCCCAACCCGGAGTTCTGTGAACTGACTGGCTCCTCCACTGTTCGGATTTTCGTGGCAACTGACGCAGGCGGTTGCATTGTACACAGGGCCAAGTCCGGTTTGCACGGAATGGTTCTCCTCATAGACCTCCTGGTTCCTAGCAAAGGTGTCTCCCGGTGGTCGACGATTCCATTGCTGACACTTTGTGCGTCGTTGAAGCTCGGAGTCTTAAAGCCGGCCGGCGCTTCAGTTGCTGACTTCGCTGTGACTCTGGCGAGTCCCGCACCCAACACGGTCAATGCCGCGAAAAGGCAAGAACAGAGCAGAACCTTCCTCCAATGTGGACACAGGCTCGCGACCTGGCCGCAGTCTGCACCCGTATCACCATAGATCGGAGCCAACTAAAATGAAGATGCGAAAGCCTTGGATCAATCGGTTCGCTCTCCAGCGCGAAGCGTGCAAAAGACATACTCATGTAGTCTTCTTTGGGCTCGGGCGAACGTAAAACAAGAGGATAGAGCGGCAGGCAGGTGGCCGCAGCGGTGGCGCATGCCAACGCTCCATCTGGATCAACTTCTCAATTTGCTGTGTCCGCTCGCCGGATGGCGGGTGTGAGGCAAAGTAACCCTGAGGTGTCCCCCATGGACAGTCGGGTCGGTTCGTCGACCTACAGCTATCTTTGCCCGTTCAACCAGGAAATCGAGCGGGCAAATCATTCTGTGTTCGCGACCGTATCAGATCCAAACTTGACTAGGCTCATAGGTGTGCGATAGGCGACAGGACACCAAGCGCCTTCGCAGTAACAAAACAAGCCGATTCCTGACTCTGAAGTTGGTCAGCTTTTCGAGCCAATCAGTGATCACCGGGTTCAGAGGAAGTTATTCCATTTTGCGTATTTCACGAAAAGGACACACACTATTTTGCGGATTTCCAATGGGTGCATAAATATCCGTTTAGAAAGTATATTTTTCCCGTAACTTAACCTGCAAGAGACACTTAGCGGACATCTTGACGACAAATTTGGCGAAACCATGCCGCTTGCTTTTGACTGCCGAAACTTTTCCCATTATTTGGGGTCGTTAGCCAAGTCGGCACGTGATCTCCGAAAGGCGGAGCAGAGACGCTTGGGGAGCGAAACGAATATTTCAATGTGCGGATATCCTGAATGGATTGATTTTCCAGCCGTGCGTTACTTGTCGTCACTCAAGCTGCACATAAATTGTGCCTTGTCACTAAAGTTGTAGGGCGACCCTGAATGGCAAGTGAATTGCCTTTCCCGAACCATGAGATTTCACGGGCCCGTAACATTTTTCATAGGCATGGCGCTGACAGTATCGGGCGCCATTTGTGTTTTAACCCCTCCCACTACCTTATATGCTCAATCAACTACCTCTGGTGATATTGCCGGAGTTGTAATGGATGCGACGGGTGCAACTGTCCCGAATGCGAAGATCGTCGTAACGAACAGCGATACAGGTTTCACGCAAACCCTAACTTCCGGTTACAACGGCGGCTACCGGGCCCCGTTGCTCAAACCCGGCGTCTATAGGATCACCGTTACGGCTAATGGCTTTGAGACGTCGTCGACCACCGTGACCGTAGCGATCGGCCAGATAGCTTCCGGCGACATCCACCTGACGGTGGGTTCAAACAGTGTAACGGTCGAAGTGTCGAGCGATGCCGTGTCGCTGCTCCATACCGAAAACGCCGACCTCTCCACCTCGATCTCGCAGGCACAGGTCCAGAGCCTGCCCAATCCTGGAAACGATCTGACCTTTGTGGCCCAGGTCTCTCCCGGTGCGATTATGAATACGTCCGGCGGCGACGGAAACTTCTCGGTCTTTGGCCTGCCAGCCACCTCAAACACTTTTACCTTAAATGGCTCGTATGAGAACGACCCATTCCTGAATCTTAGTAACTCCGGAGCAACGAATCTGCTATTGGGCAACAACGAGGTCTCCGAGGTCAACGTGACCTCGAACGCCTACGGTGCACAGTTTGGCGGTCTCGGCGGCGCCCAGGTGAACGAGACCACAATTTCGGGAACGAACAAGTTTCACGGTAATGCCGTTTATCAATGGAACGGGAGTGCCCTAAATGCGAACAGCTACTTCCGCAATCAGACTCCGGATTTGACGCCACGGTCCTTTGATAACGTGAACCAGTTTGCCGCGAGAATCGGTGGTCCGATTTTGAGGGATCGCCTGTTCTTCTTTGTCAATTATGAAGGCCTGCGTGTGGTACTGCCGACCTCCAGCACGGTGTTTGCACCTAACGCGGCGTACATTGCCAATGCGATCGCTTCTGCTCCTGCCGCAGACCAGGCCTTTTACAAGCAATTATTCAGTGTTTATCAAAATGCCCCTGGCTATTCAACGGCGTCCCAGTCCGCTTCCGATCCGAATGCAGTGTCCTATACGTCCACCGCTGGAAACTTCACGCATGAGTTCCTGCTTACTTCTCGCGTGGACATGAAACTTACCGACAAGGACACGGCCTTCGGCCATTTCAAGTGGGACAAGGGCGTGCAAGCGACCTTTACCGATCCTATCAATCCGCTCTTCAACGCGGACAGTCCTCAGCCTTCGTTCGAGGGGACGCTGGGAGAGACCCACGTCTTCAATTCAAAGGTCAGCAACCAGTTTCTCTTCGGTGTGATCTGGTATAGCGCTGTGTTTACGAACACTAACCTTGCTGCCGCCAACGCGCTTGTTCCTTACGCGCTCAACTTTACAGACTTTGGGGGCAGTTTTACCACCCTCGGCGGCGAGGACAACAACTGGCCCCAGGGCCGCAACGTAACGAACTATCAATTCAGCGACGACGTGAGCATCACCCATGGCCGTCATACCATCCAGTTCGGCGGCTACTTCCGGCGGGATGATGTAACGGACTACAGCCCCTCTATCAATACGACTCCCGGAGTCGAAGCTGACGAGAACGGGGACTTCGCCGTCGGAATGGGGCTGGAACAATATGTTCAGCAGTATCCTGTTCGGGCCACACAGCCAGTCGCCCTCTATAACCTTGCAGGTTATGGCCAGGACACCTGGAAGCTCCGCCAGAATTTGACTCTAACCGCTGGGCTCCGCGTGGAGCACGACTCAAACCCGACTTGCGGCACAAACTGCTATGCCTATACGAACGGTGCCTTCAATTCTCTGAATACGAGCACTGCAACCGCTTATACGACCCTGTTGACGACTGGCAAACACCAGGCGTTCCCTGGCTTCCAACCAATCGCGGTGAATCCGCGTGTCGGCTTCTCCTGGTCGCCGTTCGGCCCGGACAGCAGCACGGTGGTCCGCGGCGGCTTTGGTCTGTTCACTGACGTATTTCCAGCGACCGTGGCGGACAGCTTCCTGAACAATGCACCTACCAATGTTGGTTTCACGTTGAACGGACCTGAGAAAAATGGCAGTTTTATCAGTCCAAATCCTGGCAATCCAGCCAGCGGTCAAACCATGTCGAACGCGTCCAACGTAGCCTTTCAGGCTGGCTTCCAGGGCGGCGCGAGTTTCAACACGCTTTCTAACAGCGTTCCCGGCTTCGCTGCGCCTGGAATCGTGACGGCCGTGGGCAAGTTGCACTACCCAACCTATGAGGAATACAGCTTCCAAGTAGAGCAGGCGCTTGATCCGAGGAAGCAGACGGTCCTCTCTCTCGCCTACGTCGGCAATCACGGATATCATGAGCCGGTTCAAAACCAGAGCGTGAACGCATTCGGGGTCAACAACGGCAAACCAGGCTTCGACGGGGTAACTCCGATCAACTTTACCGGACTTCCGACGACCATTCCGAACGCCTCGTTCGGCGCGGTCAATGAAGTTGGGAATGGTGCGATCTCGAATTACAACGGTTTCCTGGTCGGCGTCTCTCGTCACACGAAATCGCTGACGCTCAATTTCAACTACACCTGGAGTCATGCGCTGGACGAGATTTCGAACGGCGGCATTCTGGGCCTCGGCTTAGTTGGAGCTAATTATCTGACTCCCATCAACCCAAACAACCTGAGACAGAACTATGGCAACGCAGACTACGATTCACGACAGAACATCACCGCGTCGTACATCTATACGCTGCCTTACTACCGTGGTCCGAAGTTTCTGACAGACGGCTGGCAGGTGAGCGGTACGGTCTTCCACCATACCGGTTTCCCGTTCTCTGTTGTCGACAGCGCTTTGCAGGCTTCCAACTTCGGCGGTCCGGGTTTCCCCGGTTTCCTGGCAGCCCAGGTCAACGGGGTCAAGAGTTGCGGCGGCAGTGCAGTTTTCAACAACGCAACCGGCGTAGCGGCAAATCCGTGTGCGATTGCGAATCCGGGCAACTTCGTCGACCCCACAGCATTCGGACAGGGGCGGCGTAACCAGACGGTTGCACCTTCCTACACGGATACTGACTTCAGCATCCTGAAGGGTTTCAAGATTCCAATTCCTCACACGGATACCGGCCGCCTTCAGGTGGGAGCCCAGTTCTTCAACCTCTTCAATCACCCGAACTTCGGTACCCCAATCAACGACCTCAATAATGCGAACTTCGGTGCGATCACTACCACTGTCAGCTCACCGACTTCGATTCTTGGCTCGTTCCTCGGTGGCGATGCTTCACCTCGTCTCATCCAATTAAAAGGAACCATCACCTTCTAACGAAACTGTATGGCCTATACGGTGAGCTGGTTCAACCGGCTCACCGTTAAGGATTGGCGATTTGCGATAAGCGAATGATGGCCGAAAGGAAGTCATCGAGATGCGGCCAGCGCCTCTCTTGAAATATTGATGGAGGTTCTGCATCGTTACGCCGGGTAGGGTCGATGGCGGCTTCGCGAAGAACTTGCCAGTCGTGTAGGAGAAAAGCGCGAACCGTCGGGGACAAAACTCCACGGCCGCCCTAGCGGCCCTCAACTGCACAGCACTAACGAAACGGCAGCGGCCATCAGGAGGCTTCTCCCAGCACTCGAATACGTTCCGCAAGATCGGGTTTTCGGCAACTTGGCTTCCTGCGAAACGATGCTATGTAACTTTTCTGCATCAAATAGGTCTAACCAATTAATCATGGTCGATCAACGAGTCCCCGTTCTCCAAAATGTCTCTTCCTCCGTTCCGTCGCCCCATGAATATCGCTATCCAAACATCTATCCGAACTTGACTGGGATCTCTCCAGATAGGAATAATCCATCCGTGACTATCCAATTCCCCCCAAAAAGCGCCATCTTTCGATTGCTCGTTGGATACAACTCTGTCCTTTTGGATAGATTGGTATGACCTCACAGGCCGGACCAACCCGATTCTCCACCACCGTAAAGCCAAGCGAAAAAAATGAACCGACGCAATCAGCAACAGTTTTCGGAGCTACTGAATGAAATCCACTATTTTCCCAGGCCCTAAGCAATTAGAACTCTCCCTTCGCGTAACTCGAGCCTCCCGCACCACCCACAGTTGGCTCACTCTCACCCTCCTTCT
>DATHIZ010000504.1:0-12376 GCA_035316385.1 Bryobacteraceae bacterium
GCTGCTCGAAGAGACTTACGCATTGCTTCGGGAAGAAGTGCGGCCGCTTGCCGAAACCTCTGTCGTGGTGATGGGCGGTTTCATCGGATCGACCAAGGATGGGCACACGACGACGCTCGGCCGCGGCGGTTCTGATTTTTCAGCTGCCATCATTGGCGCGGGTGTGGATGCGGAAGAAATTCAAATCTGGACCGATGTGGACGGCATGTTGACCGCCGATCCACGCGTCATTTCCGGTGGCCATCGCGTCAAAAGCATATCCTTTGCCGAAGCCGCCGAAATGGCCTTCTTCGGAGCCAAAGTGCTGCATCCGGCAACGGTGCTTCCCGCATACGAAAGGAACATCCCCGTGCTCATCCTGAATTCCCGGCGTCCTGACGTGGAAGGGACCAAAATCACCGCCCACGCTGTCCCCTGTAAAAATCCAGTGAAGTCGATCTCCTGCAAGAGAGATATTGTCATCTTAAATATCCGCTCCACGCGCATGCTGATGGCGCACGGGTTCCTGCGGCGGATTTTCGAAATTTTCGACCGCTATGAAACCAGCGTGGACATGCTCTCCACTTCCGAAGTCAGCCTTTCTCTAACGCTTGATGGCAATACCGAAAATCTTGACGAGATTCGCAAGGAAGTCAGTCAGTTTGCCGAAGTCACGGTAGAGACGGGTCAGGCCATCGTCTGCCTGGTGGGTGAAAACATCCGGCACACGCCAGGTATTGCCGGACGCGCATTTCAGGTACTTTCCAACATGAATATCCGCATGATCTCGCAAGGAGCATCCTTGCTCAATCTCGGGTTTGCCATTGCCGATGCCGATCTTTCCGCCGCCGTCACCGCTTTACATACAGAATTCTTTACCGAACTCGATCCGGCGGTGTTTGCATGAGTAGAAGACTTGCGCTGGCCGGATACGGAAAGATGGGCAAGCTCATCGCGCAGCTCGCGCCTGAGTATGACTTCGAAGTGGTCCAGCGTCTCAACTCTGTCGCTCCCGGTTCTTTCAAGGGAGTCGACGTGGCCATCGAATTCTCGACGCCTGAAGCCGCGCCGGAGAATTTAAAGATGCTCGCCGAAGCCAACGTTCCCTCCGTGACCGGAACCACCGGTTGGTTTGAGCATCTTCCCGAAGTGACCAAGGCGTTCGAGCATTCTCAAGCCGGCTTGGTCTGGAGTCCGAACTTCTCGGTGGGCGTTGCGGTGTTTCGCAAGATAACCGCTTTGGCTGCCGAACTTCTACGTGACCAGCCGGAATACGGAGCATGGGCCTGGGAAATTCATCATGATGCCAAGAAAGACGCGCCCTCCGGCACCTTGCTCCATCTGGTCAAGGCGATGGAACAAAGCGGCTACAATCGGACTATTGACGTGAGTTCGAATCGCGCCGGCAAGCACCCCGGGACACATGAAATCGGTTTCGATTCTTCGGCTGATACGATTACGCTGCGGCACGCGGCCCGCAGCCGCGAAGGATTTGCTAGAGGTGCTCTGAAAGCTGCAAACTGGATTGTGAACCGCAAAGGCGTCTACACTTTTGAAGAAGTCCTATTTGGCGCCACGAAATGAGTTTTCAAGGAGAAAACATGTTTACCGGCTGTGGAACGGCGCTCGTAACTCCGTTCAAATCTGACAGTTCGCTCGATGAACCAGCCTTGCGGGCGCTTGTCGACCGGCAGATCGAATCTGGCATCGACTTCCTTTGTCCCTGCGGCACCACCGGCGAAAGCCCCACGCTTTCGCACGAAGAGCATCTGCGGGTAGTCGAAATCACTATCGACCAGGCGCGCGAGCGCGTTCCCGTGCTCGCCGGGGCAGGCGGCTATGATACCGGAAAAGTCATCAAGATGGTTGCCGATCTGCACAAGCTCGGCGCATCGGGCCTACTTTCCGTCACGCCGTACTACAACAAGCCGACGCAGGAAGGTCTCTACCAGCATTACCGCGCCATAGCGGAATCCACTTCGCTGCCCATTATTCTTTATAGCGTGCAATCGCGCACCAACGTAAATATCGAGCCTGCTACCGTGCTGCGCCTGTCTGAAATTCCAAATATCGTGGGCATTAAGGAAGCATCCGGCAGCATCTCGCAAATGGCGACTATTCTGGCGCGCGTGCCCGAATCCTTCATTGTGCTCTCGGGCGATGATTCCGTCGCGCTTCCGTTAATCGCACTCGGCGGCCGCGGTGTCATCTCGGTTGTTTCCAATGAGATTCCTGGTGAATTCAGGGCGCTCATTCACCATGCGCTTCAAGGCGATTTTGTGAAAGCTCGCCAGTTGCAGAAGAGATATCACCCGCTGATGGAAGTGAACTTCGTCGAAACCAGTCCAGGGCCGGTGAAGTTCGCCATGGCGCGCATGGGTCTGCTCCAACCTGTATGGCGCCTGCCGATGGTTGTACCGCAGCCCGCATCGCAACAAAAAATCGAAGCAGTTCTGGAGTCGCTGGGCATGCTGGCTGGAGTTCGTGTTTGAGCAATTTGCAACTGGAAATTGAACAGCTTTTCGAAGAAAAACCCTCTCACTATACTGACGCACAAAGAAGCCAATTTTTGGAATTCCGCGAACTCCTGAACCGCGGTTCCATCCGTTCGGCTGAGCCGGACGCTTCCCATCCGACCGGTTGGCGTGTGAATACGTGGGTCAAAAAAGGCATTTTGGTGGGCTTCCGCATGGGCAGCACTGTCGAAATGTCCGGCCAGTTTTTTGATAAGTCCACTTATCCGCTGAGGAAGATCAGCATCGAGGATGGCGTCCGGATCATTCCCGGCGGCTCCAGCATCCGTGATGGCTGTTATATTGGCCGCGGCGTCATTTGTGTGCCGCCGATGTATATCAACGTGGGCTCTTACGTAGATGACGGCACCCTGGTCGATTCGCATGCGCTTATAGGCAGTTGCGCACAAATCGGCAAGAACTGCCACATCTCGGCGGCCTCTCAAATCGGCGGTGTGCTCGAGCCGGTCGGGGCTATGCCTGTGATTGTGGAAGACGACGTGCTTGTCGGCGGTAACTGCGGTATCTATGAGGGAACCATTGTTAAGCGGCGAGCTGTTTTGGGCAGCGGGACCATCCTGAACCGTTCGACTCCGGTGTACGATCTGGTGCGTGAGACTGTGCATCGCGCCGAAGGCGACGCTCCTCTAGTTATTCCCGAGGAAGCTGTTGTGGTCGCTGGTGCGCGCGCTATTAAGTCCGGCGTCGGAAAAGATTGGGGCATTTCGCTCTACACTCCGGTCATTGTCAAATACCGCGACGCCGGTACGGAAACCAAGATCCAACTCGAAGACCTGCTGCGCTAGCCCGTTCTATTCCTCGAGCGTGCTCACTTCCATTAGCTTTGCTCCGGTGGGTGCGGAACTTCCACCTGCCGGCTCTTCGGTGATCGTCAATTGCGAAACCGCCGAGATTAGCGCGGCTTCGTCATAACGAAAAACGGCGCGGTTGTGGTCATCCGCCGCAAATACACCGGCACTGACATATTTCGGGTCTTCCTTGCGCACCAGCCACAACTGAAATTGGTGTTCGGGTCCCAGTTTCGGCAGGTTGGAGCCAATGAACACCAGTTTCGTTTTATTGATGACCAGCGCATATGCGACGGCTGCTCTCGCGGCGTTTTCCACGCTCTTGAAGACCAACAGGCGGGCGCCGCCATTGGCCAGAGTCCCAATCAAACTGGTGTTGTCCTGCATCTGCTGGCGGTCGCGATCGATAATTGCTTTATATTGCTGCGCCTCGGCCTGCGATTCGGAAAGCGCCTGGCTCATCTTGTCCGCCTGTCCCAGCGCCGCGTGGCCTGAGGCATTCAGTTGATTCTCAATCTGAACTCGTTTGGCCGTTTCCTGCTTGAGCTTGATCTGCTCGGTCGCCAGTTGTTGCGCCAGGCGATTAATGTCGGCCGATGCCGGCTGTGAGTCCAACCGTAGCGACTGGCGGCCGGCGTACCAGGTCGTCAGCAATAGCACCGCGAGCGCGGCGCAGATAATAATCAACGTGGAGGTCAGAACGCTCGTGCGTTCGCGCACGCCGGAATTCTTCGGAAACGTGAGAACCTTCCGGCTCAGCTCGGCAATCCGGATGAGACGCGCGCGGAAATCCGCCGAAGGCTCTGCGTTCTCGAGCGTCGTCGCGAAGACCAGCCACAAATTCATGCTCCGCTGAACGCCGCGAATGCATTCCGGGCACTGATCTTGAATCTGAGCTTCTAATTGAGAGCGCTCTGGCTCCTCCAGCAGCCCCAGAACGTAGCGGTCATAAGCGTCTGCTGGGAATCCACTACATGCCATACCTATCCGGTCACTTGAACAAGTGAATAACTAAGAGTATACGTGGCTGAATTACCGGTGGCCGGCTAAGCCCGCCACTCCCCATTCGGCCGGCGTAGTCGCGCGTGCCTTGCCGAACGGCGCGCTTAACTCCTTGATCTCGAAGCGGGCCGTATCGCCTTCCACGGTCGCCAGCGTGTGCGCGAAAAACCAGCCCTTATCATAGGCCTTATCATCCCGCAAGTGCCCGCCCGAGCTCGCCATGGAGAGGTACGTTACTCCGTCCAGTTCGAAATGCAGCATCTGATGCAGGTGTCCGGCGATGACATATTTAACCCCATAGCGTTTTGCAAGCTTATGCAAAGGAAAACTTGAATCGCCCAGCACTACGTGTAAGATCCACGATGGCCGGTGGGAAAAAATGAATTTGACCGGCTGGTTGCGATTCAGTTGCAAATCTTTTTCAAGATACCCAAGCTCCTCGGCCGGCATCTCGTCGCTGCGGCTGTTGTCGAGCACGGTGAAATGCGCCTGCTTGTAGTCGAAGCTGTAATGCGGAGGATGCCTTGTATATTTCTCAAATGCCCGCGCCGAAGCAATCGACCAGATGTCGTGGTTGCCTGGGGTAAAAAAGATTCGGTAGCGCTGATATGGCGCCAGCATCCGCAGTACCCCTCGCCATTCCGCATCCATGGTCAAATCGTTGCCGCCCTGGATAGTGTCTCCGACGGTCAGTACGAACTCCGGATGATCCAGGTTCGTCTCGCGCCACGCTTCTTCGTAAACGCCTGGAACTGCTTCGCCGGTGCGATCACCCAGAATGGCAAAGCGAAGCGCCGGTGGCTTGCTCCTGGAGGCGGCGAACCCGCCGCCGAACAAGAGCAAAGCAATCAAGAGCAAGAGGGGAAATGAAACTGAGGACTTCTTCAAGCTTCCATGTTCGCCCACATGTTCGCCGGGCCTAGGCCGCCGCAACCTCAGCTGCCTGCGGATAGTGCTGGAATTTGCTATTCCAGCCGATATCCATGTCCAGCATGGGAGCGCCGCCCGAAAGCTGAAACATGGTTAACAAGCCCCAGCCATCTCCGAACGCAGACCTGGCTTGAGCGGCGGCTTTCGCCAAAGCATCTTCCAGCGCCTTCCTGTTTGGCGATTCCGATGTGCTGGCTGCCTGCAAGACCTGGGTCAGTTTGGGCGCAACGGCTTGCATCGCCTTCGCCCACCAGGTGATGTCGTACCAGTCCGCCCCGATGGTCCCCAGATCAGTGTCGCTAAAATTCCTGAGCTCCGGAAGCGTCTTGAACGCCGAAATATTGCCGTTGCCGCTCATCGCATTCCAAATAAGGTCATCCTGCAGCGCCGACAGTCGTGGCCCCGTCTCATCCAGCAAGGCAATTTTCGCGTTGCGTCCCACGCGCTCCAATTGAGCCCGTGTATAGGCGCTCCGGGCCGCTGGATCTGTGTAAAACAGCCTTAAAGCAGCGTTGGCGTCATAGCGCGCGTTTATCCAAGTCTTTACGTGGTCAAACGACGTATCGCCGCCGGTTGTGCCGTTCCACACTTCCTCGGGGATGAGATGCAGAGCGCGGCCCAATTGCAACTGCCGGCGCAGGTCGGGCCCTGACATCTTGGCCTTATAGTTTATGTAGTTTTGCTGGACTGTGAAACCTTTGAACTTCCAGACGCCGGTCGCGCTGGCTCCGTAGGTAACGGTTGCCAGGAATCCTTCCGCCAATGCTGTACGAAGCTGGTCCGCATCGGCCAAGTGCGGCGTGGCCGCCACTGCGATATGCTTGGCAGCCGCCTTATCGATCAGCACCAGTTGTCCGGTCGGATCATGTAAAATCGTGCACGATTTTATGTAGTCGGCTACCCCGCCGGCATTGTAGAAACCCAGCAAGTTTACCGCGACCTTATGTTTCACTTCGTGCATTTCGCGGCAGATGTTGCGCAGAGATCTCGTATTGGGCAACATCGCGAGCAGGGTCCAATCTCCGTGCAATGCGGAATCGATTGCCTTTTCTGTATCGGCTTGATTTCCGCCTGCCAAGTTAATGGAATAGACCAGAGCCGATTCGTCCGTAGCCGACGCCGAGCACGATGAGTTTACGGCAACCGAAAGACTGCTATCGATGCAGTCGTTTAATGCTGTTTTGAACGTTCCCGCCTGCTCTTCAGTGAAGCCGGCTGCCGCTGGATCTACTGACGGAAATATTGCGCCTAGGAATGCCGCCACGACATCCGTCTCGCCGATATGCGCCCGAATCCCGACGCCGGCTTCAAACGTTGCCGTCAGCGTGGTGTTCTTCTTCTTGTAGACACCCAGCGTCAACTCCGTGTCGGATGTCTTGCAAGAACGAACAACAAATTGGCCGCTGAGCGTGACCTCTCCGCCGATTCGTACTGTGACGTCGGGGTCAAGACTGATGTTGTAGTTGAAGGGAAGGCCGGCGGAAGCCAGCGGATTCACAGAGATGGGCAGCGAATACGATCCGCTGAACTTGATGGATCCGCCGGTCTCGAGCGTATAGGCGATGCCGACCTTCTGCTCGCGGAGAGCCGCCGGAGTTCGGGCAGCGGAGTAGCTTTCAAATGCCGTTTTTAGCGCATCCCTGAGCGGCGGTAACGCGCCCGAAGTTGATTTCAATAGGACGTAGGTTCCGGCTCCTACCTTAGAGTCACCTTTAGCCGCGACGCCAAAGCCGTTGAAGGTTGCTCCAATGCTTGCAGAGAGCGCAAGCTGCAACTCCAATCCGATCCAGCACTCACCAGGACGGATTGGAATCTCCGGACAAAAACCGTCTTCCTCAAACAGTGTCCGGCTTTCCGCATTCCGTATCGAAAGCGTTCCGGTTTCCGCACCTTCCACCTGAAACGAACTTTCGCTGCGCAGCAACATCGAAGGGGCGATAAGAGTAGGACCGAACTCGACCTGCTTCAGCGAGCATTGGTCGACCGGCTTTTTGAAATCTCCAATTACGGGAAAGCCGCTGAAATTCAAACCAGACAGCTCTGCAAGGCCCAGTGGAGTAGAGTTGTTAAACTCGACATTCGCGGTGGCGTGAACCGAGTCGGTAATCTTGATATCCGGCATACTTAAGAAATCTTCATGAGCGTATCAGAAAGTGAAGCAGTGGTTTGGTTAAATTGTAGTAGTGAGCGAAAGTAAAAGCGGTGGAGAAATTTTCCGGACCTATCGCCTGTTAATTTTCACCCTGTTGCTGAGGCCTTTCGGAAACCTTTCTCTCGCGTGGGGAATGAGGCACTTTCCGAACGTTCTCGCCGGTCACCCCCTGCTCTATATGGAGGCCATGTTGAGTCCGTTCGTGGCTCTTGGGATTATTACGCTGATTTTGGCGCAACTCACCCGGATGGCATTGTTGAGCTTGGCCGACCTCAGCTTTGTACTACCGGCAACTGCCAGTGGTTATATCCTCTCCGCGATGTTGGGCCGTTTTTTTTTGAACGAACAGGTTAGCTCCGGTCAATGGCTGGGCACGGCGCTCATTTTTAGCGGAATTGCACTAGTCGGCTCCACGCCCGCCAAGTCTCACCGGAAGGTACTATCGCACTGAAAAAACCGTGAAAACTAAGTTACTTTCTCCCTAGTCGACTCGTCTAGAAAGAGGAGCAAAGTCGCATAGTACTGCGTGTTCATTTAGGGAAAGTTGTTTCTACTATGAAGATTGGTGTTTTGGGTGGTGACGGATACTGTGGTTGGGCTACGGCTTTGCACCTGTCGGCGAAAGGGCATGAAGTTGCGATTATCGACAACTTTTGCCGCCGCCAATGGGATCACGAGCTCGGGGTGGAGACGCTTACCCCGATTCGGCCGTTGACGGAAAGAATCAAAGTCTGGGAAGAGCTATCGGGAAATTCGATTGAGTCGTTTGCCGGTGACGTAACCGACTATGAATTTCTCGCATCCACGATCAAGGCCTTCGAGCCCGACGCGGTGGTACATTTTGCCGAACAGCGGTCAGCTCCCTACTCGATGATTGACCGTAAGCATGCGGTTTCCACGCAGGTCAATAATGTTGTCGGTACTCTGAATCTGCTGTTCGCCTTGCGTGAGCTGCGACCCGATTGCCACTTAGTCAAGTTGGGGACTATGGGCGAGTACGGCACGCCCAACATCGACATTGAAGAAGGCTATATCACCATCGAGCATAACGGCCGCAAAGATGTGATGCCCTATCCGAAGCAGCCTGGCTCGTTTTACCACCTTTCGAAGGTGCACGACAGCCATAACATGATGTTCGCCTGTAGGATCTGGAAGCTGCGCGCGACCGATCTGAATCAGGGCATTGTGTACGGCACCATGACGGAGGAAGTAGGGCGCCACGAAGCGCTCATCAATCGCTTCGATTATGACGACGTATTCGGTACAGTTTTAAACCGCTTCTGTGTGCAGGCAGCGGCTGGCCATCCGTTGACCGTTTATGGCCAGGGCGGGCAGACGCGCGGTTTCCTGGATATTCGCGACACCGTGCGTTGCGTGGAACTTGCTTGCTTGAATCCGGCGGCACCCGGTGAATGCCGCGTTTTTAATCAGTTCACTGAACAATTCTCAGTGTTGGAAATTGCGCAGCTGGTGCAGACTGCTGGCCAGAAGCTTGGCATGAAAGTGCAAGTGGAGCAATTGCCTGACCCTCGCGTGGAATTGGAGCAGCATTACTTCAACGCCAAACATTCCAAACTCATCGATCTGGGTTTGAAGCCGCATTATTTGTCGGACTCTTTACTGGATTC
Source organism: Bryobacteraceae bacterium (assembly GCA_035316385.1). GTDB lineage: Bacteria > Acidobacteriota > Terriglobia > Bryobacterales > Bryobacteraceae > Bog-105. The sequence continues at coordinate 9,014 of DATHIZ010000504.1, forward strand.
GCTGATGAACATCGCAATCCGGTATCGCGACCGGATCGACACGGGTATGTTTCTGCCGCACGTCGACTGGCGGAAACCGTCCAATCAGCGCCCCGCGCGGGATCGTGCTACGACAGCGGCCGCATTAGTCGCTCGCTAGGGCTTCTTTAGTAAAGCGGCGGAGTCATTCGATGCGAACCAATTCCAGGTGGTTCGGAGCCCGTCGCCCAAGCTGGTCTTAGGATTAAAGTGCAACAACCGGCGCGCTTTCTCGATGCTTGCATAATTGCGCAAGACTTCTCCCGTCCGCGCCGGTTCATATCGTACATCGAACGTGAGCTCCGGTAGGACGTCTTTCATCGTGTCCACCAGCGTCCGCAGCGACGTTTCGCGACCCGAAGCGATCTGGAATACCTCTCCCGGCGTTTCGTTACCATCGGCCAAGAGAATGGCCTCAACCAGGTCGCCGACATACACGAAGTCCCGGGTCTGCTCTCCATCGCCATAGATCACAATGGGATCTTTTTGCCTCAGGTTCCGGAAGAACGCGGCGACGACGCTGCCCTTGTGATACGAGTAAGGGCCGTAAACGTTGGAAAATCGCAACGCTACCGTGTTTAGGCCGTACGATCCGAAAAATGCTGAGCAGTACGCTTCGCCTACGAGCTTGCTCGCGCCATACGGTGATATGGGGCGCGGCAGCATGCCTTCGTGTACAGGCTGCTCTTGCTCGCCGAGAACGGCGCCTCCAGTGGAGGCGAAGATCACCTTCTTGACTCCTGCATGCCGGCACGCTTCCAGAACGTTAAACGTTCCGGTGGCATTGATTTCGAAATTCAGCGCGGGATGGGATAGCGACTCCAGCACTCGTGTGTGACCGGCTAAATGCACCGCCACTTCGATTCCCTGGCAAGCTTTAACGACCGCTGCGACGTCCCGGACATCGCCCACTTGGAGGTCAACACCAAGTGGCTCAACATCCTCTCGCTTGCCCAGGCTGAGATTGTCCAGTACTCTTACCGAATCGCCCCGCGCCAGGAGCCGTCCGATCAGGTTGACGCCAATAAAGCCGCAGCCACCCGTCACCAAATATGATTTCATAGAAAGCTGCCTTTAGCGGGAAGTGCCGCCGGCAGTGCTGGGAGAAGCCGCCACAAGCACTCCCTCTCGAAGCAGATAATCGACGCCGCGCCACCGGATCGTTGTGCGCGCAAAGCTGACGATCCAGATCGCGAAGGCCATTGCGTCCCAGAGGGGGATGAGAGGCATTTTCTTCCAGAGTCCTTTTTGCTTCATTCCCCAGGAGCCGATTAGCCAGGCCATCGCCATTCGAAAGAATAAGTAACCGCCCAGGTATGCGCCAGCAACGTGAAATGATGGATGCGTCGCCACCGCCGCAAGAGCCCACGGTAATCCCCATGTGAACACTAAACCGATATGGCCCAGGGGGCGCATGTGACGCTGTACGGTCGCCCAACGAACGCGTTTGTAAAGGAGTTCGCGAAGCGATCGGAAATCGGCGACGGATTGCACCACGTACGGCAGCAGTTTGGTTTCGAGGCCCTGTTCGGCGGCCAATCTGCCGATGTAGAAGTCATCCGCCGGACGGCTTTCCAAAACTTCATAGCCTCCGAAGCCCTCAATGTTTTTGCGTGTCGTGATCGTCGTCTGCGCGAAAGCGAATTTGACACCTTCCAGTTCCCAGGCAATCAGCACGTTTGCAAAAAAGTCGGAAATCATGGAAATGGACTGCAGTTCTTCAAGGAAGGTGGTCTCCTTGGTCGACGCGTAAAAACAGGTGGCCGCCCCAAGCTTTGGATTGCGGAAAGGTGCTATGACGTTGCGTAGGTAGTCGGGCCGCACCCGGACGTCGCCGTCCGAAATAACGAAAATGTCGTGCTTGGCTTCGTTCGTCAACCGGACGAGCCGCGCGACCTTATCGTTTATGGCATCCCTTCCTGAACCGAAAAGCAGACGAATACGGCTCTTTGGGAAATCACGAATGAGCTGTTCGAGCACCGGTAGGGCAGGATCGTCGCGATCCACGCAAAAGAGGATTTCGTATTCAGGGTAATCCTGACGACAAAAGCTGGCAAAATTTTGATAAGCGTCCGGGTCAAGCCCGCGAACAGGCTTGAGGATACTAACCGGGGGCGTGAAACTGCCTCCTGCTTCCGCTTTGCCGCTCGAGAAGAATCGCCACGAGCTGTATAGCGCGATCAGGTAATAGACGAACGGAACTCCCGCTAGCGCGAGAATGCAATAGACAACCAATGATGGATGCATCGACCACTCTAAAAGTCAACCAGGGCATCCCCAACACCCAAGGGACGTAAGACGAGCTTCCCCACGCTCAGTATAACAGACGCTTATGGCTGCAAACTACGGATGAATAGAGGCTTAGCCGCATCCGGACGACACAAGCCATGCTGCCCGCGTTTGCGTTTGGCACTAATTTCCAGCTATGGTTTTTCGGGCAGCGGCTCCTTGGGATCAAAAGGGGGCGTTGCGGCTTCGGCCGGTGTGATGCCCAGATCGGCAAAAATGTTGGCTAAATAGCTTTGCGTTTCGAGCGGGAACGGGCGGGTGTCCCGTTCGTCGGCTCGTGCCGGACCCGCGTTGTAGCCTGCCAGCGCCAGCGTTAGATCGCCTTTATATCGGGTGAGCAACTGTTTCAGAAACGCGGCCCCGGCTTGCACGCTCTGGATGGGATCGAGGGGGTCAGAGACGTGAAACTGCTGAGCGGTGGAAGGCATGAGTTGCATCACTCCTTGCGCACCCCGAGACGAAACTGCGCAGGGCTTAAATCCGGATTCCTGCTTCATGACCGCGCGCAGCAGCTGGGGCGACAGAGTCTGCCTTTGGGCCGCTTCGGAAATAATGGAGTCGACGCTTTCACTGTCGAGAGCGGTGCACGGAGCCTGCGGAGGCGCCGGGAAGGGGGAGATAAAATCCGCTGCAAGGATACGCGCGGAGGGTAGCGGCTCGCGCAGTTGCCGGTGAATGGACTGGCGCTGTTTGTCGAGCGAGTCGCGCTGTTGTTGAAGCGCCAGCTGCATTGAAATCCAGGCGGAATCTGTCTTAGCCGTGCCCTGGGGTGAGATGGCAGGCGGCGCTGCGTGGCTGGCTGCGGCTAGTAGGAGCGCGACTAGGAGTTTTGTCAAAAGCTGTTCCTAAACGAGGGATTCGACTCTCCCCCGCTACGATCGTTATCGGGTGCGGCGCGGTCTTCCTTTAACTTTTAGTCGGCCAATCGAATGTCGGGGTATGCGGCTAACCCAGGAAAAAACCTGTACGCGTTCTGCGTGCGCATGGGACGCGTGAATCGGAAAATTTGGCCGCAGCCTCTTGCGGCTAGGATCAGTGCCCTTTTGCGCTGCCTTT
>DATHIZ010000505.1:0-11784 GCA_035316385.1 Bryobacteraceae bacterium
ATCCGCGTCATCCGAGTAAACCTGCTCAACCAGCACTTCTTTCTCCGCCCCGTCCCAAGCCCGGGTCCAGTTCTCGTTAGCCCAGCAGAGGCAAAACGGGAAGTTGGGCTTGCCGGAGGCCAGCATCTGATTTAGCGGCAGATCAAGCAGTTTTCTTCCGTTAAACCAGTAGTAATAAAGGCAAAACCCGTATATCCCATGCTTTGCGGCGAGTTCTGCCTGCTTCTGCATGATCTCCGGAACTCGAAGATCGTAGAAACCTAAGTTCGCGGGCAGTTGCGGCTGATGATGGCCGGAAAAGACCGGTTTTGCACCGGCAACGTTCGACCATTCCGTAAAGCCTTCGCCCCACCACTGATCATTCTCTTTTATCGGATGAAACTGTGGCAGGTAAAAGGCGATTAGCTTTACCGGTAGCGCGCTTTCGGACGGCGGTTCAACGGGCGGCGGCGCCACGATTGAGTGTGAACCCTCCGATAGCAGTTTTGAATAAAAATCAAAGACGGTGTCCACGTTCTTCGACCAGAGTAAATGCTCGGTAGCGAAGCCGCGGCCGCCGGATCCCAAACGATCTCGCAAACCGGGGTCTAAGATCAACTCCTCGATTCGACCTGCGATCTCAAGGGCGTCTCCTCTGTTGAGTAGAAGGCAGTTCGTTCCTTCCTGAAGAAAGCGCCCTAGGTTCGAATGCGGCAGTATGACCGGCTTGCCGGAAGCCAGAAACTCCGGCAGCTTGGACGGGAAGCGATAGTCATTGAATTCATTTGGACGTCCGGGCTGCACTAGGATGTCCGCCATATTTAGGAGAGAGGGAATGATGTCCCGCGCCACGAAACCCAAATTGACGAGGCAGCCCTCCTCCTCGGCCTCACGAATGACATCCTGGCCGGCGTAATTCCAGCCGGTCTTGATGAGCTTCACCTTCACCCCCTTGCGGCTGAGGGTGCGAACCGCCAGAACGAGGCTGGAGACCTCCCACTTATTCGAGTGATGAACATTGCCGTTGTATACCAGCACGATTTCATCGGACGCCAACGCGAGTTCGCTGCGCATTTCCGCATAACCGCGCGTTGGAGCTAAAAACTCCGGCTCGAATCCGGGCCAAAAAACCACCCCGGGAATGTGATCCGGCTTGAACTCGAGCAAGCGATCCATAAGCACGGTCATACCCGCGGCGCCTGCCACAAAGATCTCCGAGCGCTGAGGATGGGACCTGATGGAGGGAATTAACTTATCGACGAACTTCGGGGAGAATCTCGAGAGACTCGAATAGTTCTCTTCACCTAGCTCGTCCGCGAGGACAGCGCGTTCATTGTCCTCCAGATGCATGACGTACGGGCAACGGTAGCGTTCCACCAGCGTCTCCGTGACGATCCGGACGAGCTCCCGCGGGGTCCATGCGTGGATGAGATCGGGCCCCCGGCCATCAGGAAAAAGCGCGCCCCATCGAGTAACTTCGTCATGGTGCAAAACTTGAAATGGCGGTTCTCCATGTGCGCGGACTGTCGATGGGTTGTTCGGGACACAAACTACCGAGTCGACTCCATGACGGCGTAACGCTTCAGCGACGCTAAAAATATGCATGGCGCTGTTACCAGTAAAGTCGCAGTGCGAGACAAAAAGAATGTTCATACGAAAGCGGTCTGCGATCTACCTTGTCAGCACCGGCGTGCCAAAGTCTGTGTTTCCGAAATTCGGGTTATGATACGGGTCGTACTTAGCCGCTTCCTGTGACCAGAGGTTCTGGAAGAGAAACTCATCGAAGAGCGGCGCTGCTCCTTGAATTGGTTGCCGAATGCGCTTTACGACTGCTCGAGGATTGCAAATGTTTCGCATCCCGCTTTTCGCGGCGCGCATGCAGAGATCGACTATCTGGTAGGGCCCAGGCCCGTATTCCTCAACGAGCTGCATCTCACGCAACTTCTTTGTCTCAACCATAATGCACACGCTGTCAAGGGCCGTAACCTCCCGGGCGCAGGAAAGAGACCCGGCGTAGCCGTCAGACTCGACGGGGAAGCCATGCATTGCCATTCGAACTTCCGAATCGTCCATCACGATGAGCCCTGCATTGGACACATTTCCTTCCGGTTCGAGAACGAGCGGACCAACGCACGCAATTTCTGCGCGCTCTGCGTAAAGCAGGAGATGGTTTAGCCAATTCGGCGAGAGTATCTCGATTTCGGGTCTGATCAGTACGACGAATTCGCCGTTCGATTGCGCCAGGGCAGAGGACAATGTTTTCCCCATTACGCGAAAAGGCAAAGAAAACGAATCAGTCCCGTCTTTGATCGAATCAATCACCCCGATCTCAAAAGAACTATAAGTTGTCTGATCCAGGATCGATGCCAAACTGCGGGACAAGTCTTGTGATTTCTCTCTCACATCCAGAAGAATGGTGATAGTGGGAGACGATTTGCGGGGCGCGGGATGTATCAACAATCGGTGAGCATGCGAAGGATTTGATGTGGCCACCGCGGCGAACCCACATCTTTGAAAGTGTGCGTTCACGGCAGCAGCCTGAAGACTCTCGATCCCGGGTTTTGCGTCGCCATGCAGAGCCACGCTGCCCTGGATGCGGCGCCAGTGATAAAGAATTCGAGGCACATGAACAATTTGGCGAGTCCTCTCTGAAAGGCGCAACATGAACTCGAAATCTTGAACGAAGTCGAACTTGGAATCGCATCCGCCAACCTCCAGTGCAAGCGTCCGGCGGGCGACAAGTAAATGGCCTACATACATGACACCGCGAAACAATTCCGGCGACCAATCGGGCTTATAGAACTTACTGTAGAGGGACCCATCTTCATTAACATAGTCTTGGTCGGAATAAAGGACATCAACATCAGGATGAGCATTTATAGCTTGCGCGATTTCATACAGGGCGTCCCTCGTTATCTCGTCATCATGATCAATAAAGGCGACGAATTCTCCTTCAGCCATTGATAATGCCTGATTCGTCGCATTCGATATGCCTTGATTTTTGGGGCTGTGCGTCAAATGGATACGGTCATCGAGACGCGCTTCTCTTTCCAGCAGTGTTAACGTCTCCTGCAATGAGGATCCATCGTCGCAAATACAAAGCTCCCAGTTAGAGTAGGTTTGTTGCTGAACAGACTTGATGGCAAGCTCTAGAAATTTAGGTGGTGAATTGTACGTGGGCATCACTACGGAGATCAGAGGCTGATAGCGTAACGCCGATCCGCGCACCGGTTGATGCGTGCTCCGTCCTACTGGTTTGCAGTTCAAGTCAGGGGGTGGAATAAGAAGATTTTTGGCGTAAGGGTTGGGATCATATCCTCGGTCTCTGCCGTACAGGATGTAATGAACCAAGGGAGCGACGCCCGAAGAGCGTACTTGAGGGTAAGTATCCAGATAGTACGATGTGTCGAAATGTGGATGGGGATCTTTTCCCTCCCAAGCGCCGTGGTCCAAGTAGTGGAGCACGGGGTTATGACCCGTTTGCGACAGCCACGGAGAGTGTTGCAGGTAGAAAGAAAGATCGAATAACGGATGTGGATCGCGATCTTCACTGAATCCAACCGACAGAAAGTGCGCGAGCGGGTTAGCCTTTGCCAGAAGGATATCCGGGTTTCTCTTGTAGTAATAGGAAGTATTGAATAGCGGATGCGGTGAGCGTCCTGCAAGAAAGCCATAAGTGACAAAATTGAGAAGGGGATTCGTGCCGGCGGGCGCGATGTCCGGATTGTTTTCGAGATAATAACGCGAGTCGAACAGGGGATTCGGATTCCTGCCTTCGAGAAAGCCCTTACGGCAATAATGCGCCAAAGGGATTTCCCTCGCCGCAGCAACATCGTTATTCTGCTGCAGGTAGTAATGATTATGGAAGAGGGGGTGTGGGTCACGACCCTCGATGGCGCCATATCGCAAATAGTGGCTTAAAGGCTCGACATTAGCCGCGGCAAGATCCGGATTCATGTCAAGGAAGTAGGAAACGTCGAATAGAGGATGCGGATTTCGCCGTTCCTTCCAGCCGGTTTGTAGATAATGCAGCAGCGGATCAACGCCCGCCGCTGCGAGGTCCGGGTTCTGCTCCAAATAGTAAGAGGTATCGAATAGCGGGTTCGGCTTGCGCCTTTCCGCCGCGCCGAACGCGAGATAGTGGATCAGCGGATTGACTCCGGCCATCGCAAGGTCGGGATTCTGTTCCAGATAAAAAGAGCTATCGAACAGCGGACTAGGATTTCGTTTTTCTTCCGCACCGAAAGTAAGATAATGCTGCAACGGATTGACGCCGCCCGCCGCGACGTCAGGATTGCGCTCCAAGTAATAAGATGTGTCGAACAAGAGATTGGGATGACGGTTTTCGGCGGCGCCATCACTGAGGTAGTGCAGCAAAGGATTGATGCCGGCTGCTGCGACGTCGGGGTTCTGCTCCAGGTAATAAGAGGTATCGAACAGGGGGTTGGGATCGCGATTTTCGGTGGCGCCGCCAGCGAGGTAGTGTAGCAATGGATTGACGCCGGCTGCCCTGACGTCCGGATTTTGCTCCAGATAATAAGATGTGTCGAACAACGGGCTCGGGTCGCGCCCTTCTGCCGCACCGCGAGCGACATAATGCAGCAGCGGATCAATTCTCTTTGCCGCGACGTCGGGGTTCTGCCGCAGGTAATAAGATGCATCGAACAGTGGACTGCCGCGAAGCGACCGAACCGTTCTCCTGTGCCGGCGTAACGAAAAGGTCGTAACAAACCGTAGTGGAGAAGATCTTGTATAAGCCGCCACAGTTCGGAGCCGTTTCGATAGCCGCCAGAGCCTGGATGCGAAAATTGCATCCAACTGCTGTTGTGCGGCGGCACATTTCGCCGAGTAGTCGATTACTGCAGCATTTCGCTCCGCGGTAGCAAGACGGCTTTCCGCCAATTGCGCTTGCAGCGAACGGACGGACGCAGTCTCTTGGTTGATCGCGTTGACTGCTCGCTCGATCTCTTGCTGCTTCGCTGCCAACTCGGCTTTAAGGGAATCGGCAGAGGCGGCTTCGCGGCCGGCCAGAAGAGTTAGCCGCTCGATCTCCTGTTGCTTTTCCGCGAGCTCAACTCTAAGCGCGTTTGCGGAATCGGCCTGATCGGCTATTAACGCACCTAACCGTTCGATTTCCCCCGGATTGACATTCAGACTCGCAATTCTTTCATCGCGTTCGAGCAGTGCGGCTTCCAGATCGACGATCTTCTTTGAGACTTCTTCTCTCTCCGATTGCGGCTGGAGAATGCGCGACTGGAGCGCGGCTAGTTCGCTGCGTAGGTTAGCTATTTCCGCTTCACCCTGTAACACGCGGATCTGCCTTTGTTGCAGCTCGTTGTACAGTCCTAATTGAAAAGGGCGGTCATCGAAGGATCCGGTGAAAATATTTGGAAGGTTCTCGTCAGAAGCTACAGAAATGATGTAGGTTGCCGATGGTACGCCGGGAGATCCTTCCACAAAGTTCCCGGAGAGATGCCTGAATCCCTGAACTCGCAGACCGCTCAGATCACCTGACTGAGGAACAAGAATAGAACCCGCCATCGAGATCTGACCCAGGAAGGAGGAATGCCGGAAGTTGTCCCGTACCAAGGTCTGAAATTCCCTACTATTGAGTTCTTTAAGATGATGCGGGTTTTGGATGCCCTGCTTGATGGAATAAACGTCCCGGTCCGGAGATGACATCACTAGCAGGCCGTCTGGCCGCAACACGCGTTTGATTTCCTGGAAGAAACTGGAGTGATCGAGTAGATGTTCGATCGTCTCGAAACTGAGCACTACATCTATTGAATGATCGGGCAGCGGTAGAGATTCCGCCCTCCCGGCGATGTACCGAACGCCGGCATAGTTCTTTTGGGCGTGTTCGATGGCTTCTGCCGAAATATCGATTCCAGTGACAGACCGTGCAACGGTCGAAATCAATGCCGCGCCGTATCCTTCGCCCGAAGCGACATCCAGGACATCTTTATGACGGCAAAATTGCAGAGCAAACAAGTACCGGTGCAAATGTTCATGACGAACCTCGCCTTGCACTGCCGTAGTGAACCGCTCTCCCGAGAATTCCAGTTCTTCAGCCGGCACCGGCAATTGAAAGATTACATTTTCGTTTGGCTCGTACAACATGTCTACTCAATATTCCACACCCCAAGCTGACGCGGAGGGACGAGAGCATCGATGGGACAATCGGCTAAGCCTGCACTTAAACGCTCTAAAACGTAACGCCCACCAGTAAAGCGGCTTGGTTCTGGTTCGAGCTAACCGGCGTAGCCGGCGGCACGGGCGTACTGCTGTCATCAGTCCAGCGCGTATAGCGGATTTCCGGTGCAATGCGTATGAGCTTTAATTTGAAATCCAGTCCGGCCGCCAGGACAAATCCGTTCCGTGAAATGCTGGTGATGTTCTGACGGACGAGCCCGTTCGGCCGCGTTCGAAATTCCGGACCAGCCCCAATGTAGGGGTCGAGCACCCGTCCGCCGAAATGGTATTTCGCCAGTATCGGAAATTCCCAGACGCTGTAGTTGGTGTCCGAGAACACCGTTGAGCTGTTCGTGGAACCGGTCGTGACATTAAACGGGTGATACAAAGCATCTGCCTCGACCGAAAAACCCAGCGGAAGCCGCAGTTCCACCATGGGCCCGACGATAAATTCTCTGGATTTGGAGTAGAACCTGGTCAGGCCCGGGCCGTCCGAGTCGGACAGCGCGTACGTCAAAGGCCATCCGCCCTTGACTCCGACGCCTATCGGCAATTGCGCAAGGCAGACGGTGGGAACCGCGAGCCCGAGTATGGTCAAAAGATAGAAAGTCCCGCAAACGCTTCGTCGCATTTAACACGAGGACGCGGTTCCGCCGGGAAGAGTTTCGACATCTCCTAGTTTAATTGTTCTAAAAAATACGCTATGCTAGCGTATTCCTTGGGGGAAAGTCCCGCCGCAGCCGAGTTGTGTCTGGCCTGCGAGCTAATCTACTTCCCTTAGCCGAACCACAAAGCTTTCAATGGACGCAACGATAAAGGCCCTCGACGCCCTACTCATTCAAGCAATACCGACCATCGTTTTTTTCCTTTTTCTAGCTGCTTATTTGAAGTACATCTTCTTCAAGCCGATGGCGAGGATGCTGGAACAAAGGCGAAAAGAAACCGAAGGCGTTCGGGAGTTGGCCCAGCGCGCGCTTGAAGAAGCCGATAAAAAGACCTCTCAGTTCGAGCGGGCCATGCAGCTGGCTCGAGCCGAAATTGCGCAGGAAAATGAAGTGCTGCGCCGCCAGTGGTCCGCCGAACAGACCGAAATCATCGAGCGCGCCCGGGTCGAATCTGTAAAGCAGGTCGAAGAAGCCAAACTCCAGATGGCCAAAGAAATTGAGCAAGCCAAGAGCGATATGGATACCTCGATTGACCGGCTAAGCTCTGAGATAGTCCAAGCCCTGGTCAGGCGGAGAGCGGCCTAATGCGCGCAAATTTACGTATGCTGGCCCTCATTGCCGGCCTGGTTCTGCTGCCTGGCTTGTCGCTTGCGCAACCCCCCGAAGCTTCGGGCGCGGCCAACCACGCTGCCGAGCAACAAGCGCCAGAGGATGCGGACGTGATGAAGTGGAAGATCATCAACTTCGCCATTTTCGCTATTGGTCTCGGCTTCGCGATCGTCAAAACAGCGCCCGCCTTTTTCAATGCCCGGTCAGCCGATATCCAGAAGGCCATCAAAGATGCCACCGGCCTTAAACTAAACGCCGACCTGCGTTACTCCGAAGTGGACCGCAAAATGGCCAACCTTGCCAGTGAAGTGGACAAACTTCGAGCCGAAGCGAAGCTGGAAATGAAGCGTGAACACGAACGCATGCTCAATGAGACGGAGCAAGAGATCGAACACATCCGAAAAAACGTTGTGGCCGAGACCGAAGCGCTGCGCCTGGATGGTGTTTTTAAGGTCCGGCAGCATACGACACACCTTGCGCTTGACTTGGCGGAACGGCGCCTACGCGACCGTTTCTCCGGAGCCGGTTCCGACGATCTGCTGCAAGACTTCGTTAACCTGGTTGACCGAGGTAAGAATTAATGGCTGAAGCGCTCGCCGAACACTACGCTCGTGCGCTGGTCGACGGCGTATTTGCCCCAAACTCGGGCCTGGTGCCCGAAAAAGCCGTTGCGCAGCTCAACGCGGTCGAGTCTTTTATCGGCGGATCGAAAGATCTCCAGCTTGTGCTGTTATCGCCGGCCGTCAGTAAACTGCGCAAGAAAGCTGTCGTTGCGGAATTGGCTGATCAACTGGCTGTTCACCGGTTGATTCGAAACTTTCTCCTTGTGGTGGTTGTGCATGGCCGGACCCATGAGCTGCGTGCCATGCGCCGCAGTTTCGAAGCGGTGGTAGATGAACGCCTAGGGTGGGCGCCCGCCGAAATTACGTCGGCCAAGGAATTGAACAAGGAACAGCGCACGGAAGTGGAACGCGCTCTCGGAGCGAAGCTCGGAAAATTCATCCGGGCAACGTATCATGTCGATTCCAGGCTCATAGGCGGCGTACGGGCGCGTGTTGCCTCCAAGGAATATGATGCGTCCGTCCGCGGCAAGCTGGAAAGCCTGCGCCAGCGTTTGACGGCATAACGGAAGGGAACAAGCAAACAAGTATGGCTCAAATTAGAGCGGATGAAATCTCGCGCGTGCTGCTTGCCGAGATCGAAAATTTCGATGCGGTCACCAACGTCTCCGAAACCGGCTACATCATCAGTGTGGGCGACGGTATCGCGCGTATCTACGGCCTGCAGAACGTCATGGCCGGTGAACTTGTCGATTTCGGCTCGGATGTCGTCGGTATAGCGCTAAACCTCGAAGAAGATCAAGTCGGCGCCGTACTTCTGGGTGATTACGGAAGTGTCAAGGAAGGCGATCAGGTACGCCGCACCGGGCGCATCATGTCCATTCCCGTGGGCGACGCCATGATCGGCCGGGTGGTCAACGCCCTAGGCCAGCCCATCGACGACAAGGGCCCTATCGCCACGACGGACTTTAACAGTCTCGAACGTTTGGCGCCGGGCGTGGTGGATCGTCAACCCGTGAAGCAGCCGTTACAAACCGGCGTGAAAGCCATCGACGCCATGGTGCCCATAGGCCGCGGACAGCGCGAGCTCATCATTGGCGATCGCCAGACGGGTAAGACCACCGTTGCGCTTGACACCATCATCAACCAAAAAGGCCAGGACGTCATCTGTATCTACATCGCCATCGGCCAAAAGCGCTCCACCGTCTCGCAAGTCGTCAGGGTTTTGGAGCAGCACGGAGCCATGGATTACACCATCGTAGTTGCCGCCACGGCCTCCGATCCCGCGGCTATGCAGTACATCGCGCCCTACGCCGGTTGCTGCATCGGTGAGTTTTTCCGTGACAGCAAACGGCACGCGCTCTGTGTTTACGACGATCTTTCGAAGCACGCCGTGGCCTATCGTGAAATCTCCCTGCTCCTGCGCCGTCCGCCGGGCCGCGAAGCCTTTCCGGGCGATGTGTTCTACCTTCATAGCCGCCTGCTGGAACGTGCCGCCAAGTTGTCCGACGAAAAAGGCGGTGGGTCGCTCACCGCGTTGCCGTTTATCGAAACTCAGGCCGGCGACGTCTCGGCGTACATTCCTACTAACGTCATCTCCATCACCGATGGGCAGATCTATCTGGAGAGCGATCTTTTCAATTCAAACGTCCGCCCGGCCATCAACGTTGGTTTGTCGGTCAGCCGCGTCGGCGGCAGCGCCCAAATCAAAGCCATGCGCTCAGTAGCGGGAACGTTGCGGTTGGAACTGGCGCAATACCGCAACCTGGAAGCCTTCGCCCAGTTCGGCTCGGACCTCGACAAAACCTCTCAGGATCAGCTGAATCGCGGCAAGCGTTGGGTAGAAACTTTGAAACAAGGGCCGTTCGGGCCGATTCCGGTTGAGAAGCAAGTGAGCATCATTTTCGCTTGCGGCAACGGATATCTGGATGATGTCCGGGTGGAAGATGTGCGGCGCTTTGAAGGTGAGCTCTATCGCTATCTGGATAACAGCAAGCCCGACCTCCTCAAGGCCATTCGTGAGAAGCGCGAGTTGAACGACGATATCAAGGGCCAGTTGAAGAGCGCGCTGACCGATTTCAAAACCCGCTTCTCCAGTGGGGCGAGCGGCGGGGAGAAGAAGGCCGCCAAAGGCTGATAGATGCCGAGCTTAATCGACATCCGGCGCCGCATCCGCAGCGTCAAGAACATGCAGCAGATCACCAAGGCCATGAAGATGGTCTCGGCGGCCAAGCTGCGGCGTGCCCAGGAACACGCGATTGCTTCGCGTCCATACGCCAAGATGATGAACCGCGTGCTGTCGAACATCGCCGCGGCATCCTCGGGCAGCGAAGAGGTGTCCGACCTCCCTTTGCTGCAGGTGCGCGAAGAGAAACGCATTCAGTTGATCGTGGTGAGCAGCGACACTGGTCTGGCCGGGGCGTTCAATTCCAATCTGCTGCGCCTGGCGCACCGTTTTGCCGATGAGCACGGGCAGGGCGACCTCCGGGTGGAAGCCATCGGCCGCAAAGCGCGCGACTATTTCCGCAAACGGAATTTCACTCTCAGCGGAGAGCATATCGGCATCGTCGAAAAACCGAACATAGAGAAGGCCCGGGAGATCGCGGATAAGATGATCGAGCTTTATAGCAAAGCGGAGGTCGACGCAGTCTACCTGGTGGTCAACGAGTTTAAGAGCGTGATGGCGCCGAATTTGGTGACGAAAAAGATCCTGCCGGTTGAAATACCCGAAGGCGGCGGCGAACAGATCGATTACATCTACGAGCAGCCGCCCCATGAACTTTTGAGCGAGCTACTGCCGCGCTATGTCGAAATGTCAATTTTCCGCGCCCTGCTCGAATCCGTCTCGGCCTATCATGCCGCGCGCATGGCGGCCATGGATTCCGCCAGCTCCAACGCCGGCGATGTGATTGAGACATTGACGTTGAATTTGAATCGCGTCCGCCAGGCAAGTATTACGCGCGAAATTATCGAAATTGTTAGCGGCGCTGCCGCTACTGTCTAGTTATTTGGAGTCTTTATGCCAACACAGGGTGTAGTGGAAGGCCACGTTGTTCAGGTCGCCGGTCCCACAATCGAAATTGAGTTTCCCGAAGGTCACATCCCCAAGATCTACAACGCCATTCGTGTTACGAGCGAAGGGTATGACGTTCCGGCCGCTATTGACATCATTGCCGAAGTAGCCCAGCACATCGGAGAGGGCCGCGTGCGCACCATCGCCATGCAGCCAACGGACGGTCTTGTGCGTGGCATGAAAGCGTTCGATCTGGGTGATCCTATCTCGGTTCCGGTCGGCAAAGAAACCCTTGGGCGTGTACTCAATGTCCTCGGTCAGCCGGTCGACAATATCGGCCCGATCCAGACCGAGAGGCGGTCCCCCATTCACCGTTCTGCTCCTACTTTTGCCGAGCAGGCGACGGAATTGGAGATGCTTGAATCCGGCATTAAGGTGATCGACCTGCTCGAACCCTATGTGCGCGGTGGAAAAATCGGCCTGTTCGGCGGCGCTGGCGTCGGAAAAACCGTCATCATCCAGGAACTCATCCATAACATCGCCATGAAGCACGGCGGCGTCTCGGTGTTCGCCGGAGTCGGCGAGCGCACTCGTGAAGGAAACGACTTGTGGCTCGAAATGCAGGAATCGGGCATCGTCGATCCGCATGACTTTAACAAATCGAAGGTCGCCCTGGTCTATGGCCAGATGACCGAGCCGCCCGGCGCGCGTCTCCGCGTGGGCCTAACCGGTCTGACGGTCGCCGAATACTTCCGCGATGAGGAAG
>DATHIZ010000506.1:0-11393 GCA_035316385.1 Bryobacteraceae bacterium
TTCGGTGGCTTTGCCTGTGTCGCTCTCGCTATTGCAGTCGTCGGGGTGGCTGGCGTCCTCGCATTCTCGGTCAGTGGCCGGGTCCGCGAATTCGGCATCCGCCTCGCCATCGGTTTGCAACGGCGGCAGCTCCTCGCCTCGGTCATCAAAGAAGGTGTCGTGATGGCGGTGGCGGGCATTGCAGCCGGCGCGATTAGCGGATTCGCGCTCGCACGTCTCGCAGCCAGCTATCTCACTGATCTTAAAACGCCAGGCTTTATTCCGGTGTTGGGCGCTGTTTCCGTCCTGTTGATCGCGGCCATCATCGCGTCGGCGTTACCCGCCGCTCGCGCGGCGCGGATTGACGTGATGGAAGCCCTCCGGTCGGACTGACTTTTCTGCTTTGTTACGTTACACCCGATTCCTTCGTCAATCCTGAGAGCGCAGGATACAATGCCTCGTTTTGCCGCCTTTCTCGCAGGCTTGGTTTGCTTTTTGCACTCCACTCCCCTTGCGGCTGTCGAGCTAAAACCTTTAATCCGTTTTCCAATTTCGAAAAACTCCCTGACTATCGTCCGCAATACCGAGCAGGCCAAGCCGTTTACCGTGGCCGGAGAGCACGGGGCTATTTTCGGACGGCAAAACGGTGAGTGTGAAGCCTGGATCTTTCCGACAAAAATACTTTCGGATCTGCGAATTACCGCGGAGCTCGCGGATTATCCCGTTCCGATCGAGGTAAACGCGCAGCCCGGCAGCATCGAAGTAAGTCCAGGACACAGCACGATTACCTACTCGCATGCCGCGTTCACGATCAAACAGCACATGTTCTCGCCGCGAGGCAAAGGCTCGGCGCCCGTCATTTTCTTCGAATTCGCCGCCATCCGTCCTCTGCAGTTGACCTTTCGCTTCACGCCGGTGGTACAGCGAATGTGGCCGGCTCCTACTTTCGGACGGCCCAGCCCGGAGTGGGTCTCAAGCGGCAACAGCGGCTATTATGTCCTTCATACCGATAATGATCAGCTCTCTGCCGCCATCGCGATGCCGCGCGCCAGGCCGGGTGTCCTTCAGCCGTATCAGGAACGCCCAAAGACCTATCCGGTGGAATTCAAGTTGGATTTCGACCCTGCCAAGGATGCAAACCTCTTCTTCCCGCTTCTGTTGGCAGCGGGAAGTGGAAACGAAGCGCTAGGCAACCAGTTGCTTGCGTTAAATGATTCTGTTCCGGAGCTGTTTACCGCAACGGAGAATTACTACCGGCAGCTTCTGAACAACACCGTCCAAGTAGAGTCACCCGATAAAACCTTCGACCAAGCGCTCCAATGGGCAATTGTGTCGATCGATCAAATGCAGGTGGTACATGCAGGAACGGAGACTGGTCTCGTCGCCGGCTACTATTCTTCTGGCGATTCCGCCCGTCCTGGTTTTGGTTGGTTCTTCGGCCGGGATACGCTCTGGACGCTCTATGCCACCAATGCTTATGGAGGGTTTAACCTGACTCGCCGCGCCTTGGAGTTTTTGTTCAACCGCCAGCGTGCCGACGGTAAGATGATGCACGAGTATTCACAAACCGCCGATTTTGTCGACTGGAAGGCTCTGCCCTACTTCTACGCTTCCGCTGATGCCACGCCACTACTGCTAATGGTCATGGAAGATTATGTGTCCGCTAGTGGAGACGTTGAATTCCTGCGCAAGCACTGGGCTGCTTTACAGCGCGCTTATGTCTTCATGCGGCAGCACGATTCGGACAAGGATGGCATTTACGAGAATACGGAAGGGACGGGTTGGGTGGAAGCATGGCCGCCCGTCATGCCACACCAGGAAATATATCTCGCGGCGCTGGATCAGCAGGGCACAGAATCGATGAGCCGTCTGGCGGCCTTGATGAACGACGCGTCACTCTCGTCTGGCGCGGCGGAACAAGCCGGCAAGATTCGAAGAAACATCGAAAACGAGTATTATGATTCCGCCAATCGTTTTTATGCGTTTAGCCGGAATTCCGATGGATCAACGGACAAGACCGCCACGATTTTTCCCGCTGTTGCCTGGTGGACCGGACGCTTGTCATTGCCGGATGCCGGCGAAATGCTGACGCGCTGGGCGTCGCAGGAGTTTTCAACGGATTGGGGAACGCGCGACGTCGGCATCCGGGAAAAGATCTTTGATTCAATCAGTTACCACCAAGGCTCCGTCTGGCCGCTCTTCACCGGCTGGGTCTCACTCGCTGAATTCCGGGCAGGCCGGCCAGTCAGTGGAACAGCTCACTTGTTCCAGAATCTCGGACTGACCTACACCCAAGATCTGGGCTCCGTTACGGAAGTGCTATCGGGCATGTTTTTCCAACCGCTGCCGAAGCAGTTCGCATCAACTTTGGTCGTCCGCGATGGTCCTCAGCCCCGCGCTACGCGGCCTTTTTGGACTTGACTTTGATGCGGCTCATAAGACCTTACGGCTGGCTCCCCACCTGCCGGCCACGTGGGACAGGGTGCAACTCCACCGCGTACCGCTTGGCGACATGCGTCTTGACGTAGAAATGGTCCGCAGCGGGGCAAACTTATCAATCAGCGCAAACGCATCCGCGGCGGTGGTATTCTGCCTGGCATCGCAGACGGCCCAGCGGGATACCCACTGCGAACACCCCGCGCGTTCTCACGAACAATTGACCCTTCCCCTCCCCGGCGTTGAAGTAGAGTTGGCGGCAGAATTGCTCGAACCTGGGTCGCTCACACGTCACGCTAAGGTCATAGAAGAGAAGTTGTATACACGCGAGTACACAATAATCCTCGAAGGACCTCCCCGCTCTACACAATTACTAAAGGTCCGCCGCAACCAGCCTGACATTTCGGTGCAGGGCGGCACAGCATCGGGCAGCGATGTGATCGTTACCTTTCCCGATGGGCCGGGTGTCCAACAGCAACAAGTTTCTTTCCGTTGGTAGCTGTCGGCATTTTGGAGACGAGTTACATATGCCCGCAATTTTAATTCGCAACATTCCTCTAAAATAGGCATCAGACAGCTCGGGGGTTTAGCATGCCTACAAAGCATCGTCTATTCATTTATTGCTTCTCCATCCTTGTGTTGGGGAATTGGCTGTCTCAACAAATAGCTGCGCAGTCCACATCGGGAATCATCACTGGAGTCATTCAGGACCCTTCTGGCAGCGCCGTTCCCGGAGCCGACATCACCATAAAAGATACAGGCAAGGGAACAACATATAAACTGACAACAAATGAGTCCGGAAACTACACGCAGTCACAATTGACGCCGGGCAATTATATTGTTTCCGTGAGTAAGGCTGGATTTAGGAATGTTCAACAACAAAATGTCCCCGTGAGCGTCGGTCAGTCTGCTCGGGTCGACGTAACTCTCCAATTGTGAGAGGCGGCGCAGGAAGTCACCGTGACATCGGCGCCGCCTGGACTGGAGACCGACCGTGCTGAGGTGCAAACCAGAATCGGCTCTCAACAGATCTCCTCTTTGCCGGTATTGAATCGCAATTTCACCAACCTGAGCCTGTTAACGCCTGGCGCGACTATCAACACCTACCAACATGCGCCGAGCGAGAATCCGCAGCAATCGACGCTAGTTAATACGAATGGTCAACTGTTCGGCGGCACTAACTATCAGTTGGATGGCATGAACAACAACGACGCCGTACTAGGGATTACCATGGTAAATCCGGCGGTTGATTCTGTCGCGGAATTTACCGCGGCCACGAGTAACTACGACGCCGAGTATCGCGCGACCGGCGCTGTCATCAATGTCCAGACGAAGTCAGGATCAAACGAATTCCACGGAAGTGCATTTGAGTTCCTGCAGAACGACATATTTCAAGCACGCGACTCCTTCACCCAGGGACTGCATCAGCCGGGCACTCCTGCTCCTCACAATGACGGAAAGCCGGCGCTCCGCTGGAACCAATTCGGAGGCAGCGTGAGTGGCCCCATCGTGAAGAATAAACTGTTTTTCTTTACCGATTATCAGGGAACGCAGCGTCGCATTGGCGCATCGCAGGGTCTCCGCGTTCCCACCGCGGTCGAACGCTCCGGAAACCTGAGCGCTCTGGGTGTCCCGATCTACGATCCGGCCACTGGCAACCCGGACGGCACTGGCCGTGCGCCATTTTCCGGAAACATCATTCCGGCGAACCGCCTCTCTACGCCTGCCCTAAACGTTCTGAATGCTCTTCCATTCCCAAATATCCAGGGCACGTCGCCGGGAGCCAACAACTATTCGGCTAACGGCGTTGAGGACTATCCGACAAATCAATTCGATGTACGCATCGACCACTTCATTACCGAAAGGCTTCACTATTTCGCTCGCTACAGTTACTTGAAGGCCGACGTGAACGCGCCCGCGCCCTTCGGCCTTTATGGCGGTAACAACTACACCAGCTTGCAGTTCGAGGGAAACTCAGACGCTCTAAACCAAAATGTCGCATCTGATGTCACATACACATTCAGTCCCACGTTGCTAACGGATATTCGGTTTGGCATGTCGCGCTACCGCGTGACGGTAACCTCTCCGGATGCGTCCCAGCAACTTGCTAATACTGTTGGGATTCCCGGCTTAAATATTGATGGAAAGCCCGATACATATGGACTGCCGCAGTTGAACATCGCCGGCCTTGGCGGCATTACCGGCGCCACCGGAAGCGGCCTCGGATCCATCGCCGGATTGAACATTGGCTACAACTGTAACTGCCCCCTTCACGAACGAGAGACGCTATTGGATTTCACAAACAATTGGGCCAAGGTGATTGGAAACCATTCCATTCGTTTCGGCGGCAATATCGAACTGGCCTGGAATCTGCGGCTTCCCAGCGACAATCACCGTTCCGGCGTCTACGATTTCAATCCCAATGTCACGTCTGCAAACGGAGTATCGCCCAGCGGTTTGGGGCTTGCTTCGTTTCTCCTCGGTGCTCCTTCGCAATTCAGCCGCTTCGGGCAAATCTCGACCACTCAGCAGGACCGCCAAAACCGCATGGGCTATTTCGTGCAAGACACCTGGCGCGTTACGCCTAAGCTCACCCTGACGTATGGACTTCGCTGGGATGTCTGGTTCCCGGACTACTCGCTCAATGCCGGACAGGGTGGCCGGTACGATGTCACCACAAATACCGTCCTGATTCCGGGAGTCGGAGGCATTTCCAAATCCGGCAATGCGCAAACGCAGTGGAAAAATTTCTCGCCACGTATCGGCATTGCGTACGCAATCAATTCCAAGACCGTCATCCGAACCGGATTTGGACGTGGCTACTCGCAGGGAGTTTTTGGCTGGACGTTCAATAACATTGCGGCGGATATCTATCCGTCGATTGTGAATCAAAATATCCAGCAATCCTCGCCTTATCAGCCCGTTTTCCCGCTGACGACAGCTCCTCCGCCCATCGTATACCCCGCCATCCCGTCGAACGGCCGGCTGCTATTGCCCGGCGGCGTAAGCACCTCATATATTCCCGCAAACCTGAAGATGCCTTACGTCGACCAATGGAATCTTACGGTGGAGCGCCAGATTGTGGGAGACTTCAATCTCTCCGTTGGGTACGTCGGAAATATCGGACGGCATTTGAATGGAGGCTTCAATCTGAATGCAGCCGTCCCCGGACCGGGTTCGCTCGACGCGAACCGCCCGCTGTTCAATCTTTTCGCGCAGCGGTACGGGATTACAGGATTCAATCAGTCGATTCTGAATAAGTGTGACTGTACCAGTAGCAACTACAACGCTCTTCAAGTACAAGGCACGAAACGCTTCTCCCAAGCTTATTCAATCCAGGCATCCTTCACCTGGTCGAAAGCGATGGACTTCGGACAGGCCAGTAATCTCGCGACCAATCAATATAACGCGCGATCCGACTATGGACCGTCGGATTTCGACCGCGAATACGTGTTCACCTTGGCGCACACATTCGAGCTGCCTTTTGGACCCGGCAGGAAGTTTCTCCCCAATGCGAAAGGCATCACGAAGGCGTTGGTAGCGAGTTGGACCTTCCGGGGCATTACGAGCTATAGCAGCGGTCTGCCATTCTCGCCTATCTTAAGCAATACGGCAAACCTGAATTCGGATATGAGTGAACGCCCCGATGTAGTCGGCAATCCAACCTCAGGCTTTGATCAAAGCCGCAACCTGTGGTATAACCCCACAGCATACGGCACACCTCCGTTGTACACCTTCGGTAACGCCAGCAGAAACTCGCTGCGCGGCCCGAATTTTTTCGAGACTGACTGGTCCGTCTCAAAGAACTTCAAATTCCGGGAGCGCTATGGCCTGGAATTCCGCTGGGAGGTCTTCAACGCGATCAATCGGACAAATCTCGCGCTGCCGAGCAACGCCGTCGACGGTAGCGCTCCCGGCGTCATTCAGGACATTGGGAACCCCATGCGGAATATGCAAATTGGAGCGCATTTGACGTTCTGATTGTTCTCGCGCGATGGTTTTCACAGCGGCAGCAATTCGCTGCCTATGCATGAGGCTTCAATACAACTTTGATGCATCCGTCCTCTTTATCCCGGAAGGTCTTGTACATCTTTGGAGCCTCATCAATGCTAACCGTGTGGCTAATGATGAATGAAGGGTCGATTTCTCCGGATTGAATCTTGTTTAGAAGCGGCTGGAGATACCGGTGCACGTGCGTCTGACCCGTCTTAACTGTTAGTCCTTTGTTCATCAAGGCGCCGAACGGCACCTTGTCGAGAAAGCCGATGTAAACACCAGGCACCGACAAAGTTCCCCCTTTGCGGCAGCACATGATGGTTTCGCGCAAGACGTGCGGCCTGTCCGTGCCGAGCTTAACGGCCTCTTTAGCCCTATCCAGCACGGCGTCAAACGTTCCGGAGCCATGAGCTTCCGTCCCAACAGCATCGATGCAGCTATCAGGGCCCTGGCCGCCTGTCATGTCCATCAAGCGTTCCTGGACATGTTCTTTTGTATTGTCGATTATCTCCGCCTTGCCCCACGTTCGCGCCAATTCGAGGCGCTCGGGAACACCATCGATCGCTATGACGCGGCCAGCGCCAAACATCCAGGCGCTCTTGATAGCAAACAGGCCGACCGGCCCGCATCCCCAAACAGCGACCGTGTCGCCCGGCTGTATCTGTGCATTCTCCGCAGCCATATAACCGGTTGGAAAAATGTCAGAGAGAAAAAGCACTTGCTCGTCAGATAGTCCGTCCGGAATCTGGATTGGTCCCACGTCCCCGTAGGGAACACGGAGATACTGGGCCTGTCCTCCGGGAACGCCACCCAGCATGTGCGAGTAGCCAAACAAAGCGGAGGGCGATTGCCCCATTGCTTTCTTCGCCATTTCAGCATTGGGATTCGACGTGTCGCAGAGCGAAGTGAGGCCCATTTTGCAGAACCGGCAGAAACCGCAGGCGATGGTAAAGGGTACAACTACCCGGTCGCCCTTCTTTAGCTTCCTCACGTCTTTCCCAACCTCGACGACTTCACCCATTGGCTCGTGACCGAGAATATCTCCTTCTTCCATGGTCGGCATCATGCCGTCATACAGATGAAGATCCGATCCGCAAATGGCGGTCGAAGTAATCCGGACAATCACATCTCCGCCCGACTGAATCTCGGGCTCTGGAACCGTGTCTACACGTACGTCGTGCGTGCCGTGCCAAACCAAAGCTTTCATCATAAGTAAAAGTGCCCCTCGTTTGCAGAGACACAAGAAGAGCGCTTTCTGTTTCCGCATGACTTAACGCGTGGGTAAGTACCGGCGAAAGAACGATTGCAGGAAACGCTTTCCCGCTCGTGTGCTCAAACAGGCAGAAATCATGGACAATCCCACGTCGACTAAAATCCATAATTCGAAAGATCCTAAAGATCAAGGACCGAAGCCTGAGTTTCCGCAAGCGAAACAGCCCTATCCCGGTAGCGACTCACAGATGACGCCGAAAGCGGATCATGGTGAAAACTCGTACCGTGGATTAGGACGCTTGGAAGGCCGGGCCGCCTTAATCACTGGCGGCGACAGCGGCATTGGCAGGGCGATTGCCATCGCCTATGCCCGGGAAGGTGCTGACGTGGCGATTTCGTATCTATCCGAAGAGGAGGACGACGCAAGCGAAACGCTTCATTGGATACAACAGGCCGGCCGTAAAGGATTGAAGCTACCAGGTGATATTCGCAAAGAAGAGCATTGCCGGGAATTAGTGGACCGCACGTTCAAAGAATTCGGAAATTTGGACATTCTTATCAACAATGCTGCTTTTCAGTCCACACACGATTCCATCGAAGACTTCACGACGGAAGAACTGGATCGTACGTTCAAGACTAACTTCTATGCTCCATTCTGGCTAGTCCGGGCTGCATTGCCCAGAATGAAAGCGGGAAGCTCAATCATCAATACCACCTCGATTCAGGCGTTCGATCCAAGCCCAAATCTGCTCGCTTACGCTTCCACAAAAGCAGCGATCGCAAATTTTACGAAGAGTCTCTCCAAGTTGGCTCTTAAGCAGGGCGTGCGCGTAAATGCGGTTGCTCCTGGTCCCGTCTGGACTCCGCTGATACCGGCCACCATGCCCGAGAAGAAGGTAAAAACATTTGGGCAGGATACTGCGTTCGGGCGTCCCGCCCAACCAGTGGAGATTGCCCCGGTTTTCGTCTTCCTGGCCTCGAACGAGGCGCGGTTCGTCAGCGGCGAAGTATACGGTGTAACAGGAAGTCAAACGCCCTATTAGAGGGAGGTGACATGAAAACGCGAACTGCACTCCAGGGCGCCGCGGCGATGGCTGCGGGATATCTCGCCTGGGACCGTTTTCGCCGCAGATCTTGGATCAACCTGCAGGACAAAATCGTGCTGGTCACCGGCGGGTCACGCGGTCTTGGGCTGCAACTGGCGCGTGAGTTCGGGGCGAGAGGTGCTGCTGTCGCGATCTGCGGACGGAATCAAACGTCACTAGATCGAGCTAAAGCAGACTTGGCCGGCCGAAGGGTACGGACGTGCGCCCGTGTCTGCGATGTTTCCGACCGCACTCAAGTCGAATCCCTAATCGCCCACGTAAGTCAACAGCTTGGACCTATCGACATTCTAGTAAACAATGCCGGCATCATTCTTGTTGGGCCATTCACCGAAATGGCGCTCAGCGATTTTGAGCAGGCCTTAGGCACTATGTTTTGGGGAATGCTTTATACCACTCTCGCGGTGCTTCCTTCCATGCGGGAGCGGCGCCAGGGAAGCATTGTCAACATCACTTCGATCGGAGCGAAAGTCAGCATCCCGCATCTCCTTCCTTACTCCTGCGCAAAGTTCGCTGCGCTTGCGTTATCGCAGGGGTTGCATTCTGAGCTTGCCCCGGACGGCATCAACGTGACCACAATTGTGCCTGGCTTGATGCGTACAGGATCGCATTTGAAAGCGGAGTTCAAAGGTAAACACATTCCGGAGTACTCCTGGTTCGGCACTGCCGCCGCGACACCGCTGGTTTCTATTGCTGCTAGGCGGGCAGCCCGTGCCATTGTCCGCGCAACGATTCGCCGGGAAGGAGAGAAAGTTCTGTCGGCGCCCGCAGACCTCATGGCGCGGCTGCACGATGTCTCTCCTGAAGTTACTGGCATGATATTGAGCCTAGTAAACCGTTTACTGCCATCGCGTGCCCTGGGAGAAGGCGGTGAAATCCGTACCGGAGCTGAGATAGAAGCCAATCTGAACTCCACGATATGGAACGCTGTCACCTGGCCCGGCCAAAAGGCTGCGGCTTCTTTAAACCAGTTGTCGGATCTCTAGACGCCGGCCCGGAGCCAATTGTCCCTCCGCGCTACTTTCTTAGCCTTGCCAGGCGAAGCCGGGAGGACTCGGACACATTCACCCGGCTCATCGCCTTGATATGCTCGATAGCCTGCTGATGTTCCCGGCGGCTCCGTGCCGCGGAACAATCCGAAGGCACAAACAGGTGGAAGTCGCGCATGTTGGCGTCGTGAGCGGTGCAAATAATGCAGCTGTTGGTTGCCAGTCCGCCCAAAATTAAGGAAGAAGCGCCCAAATACCGAAGCAGTGTATCAAGAGGGCTTTGATAGAACGCCGAATGCATGGGCTTGAGCACGAGGTAGTCTTCCTGATCGGGCTTTAGACCTTCTACAAAGGGCCGCCCGCGAGCTTCCGGCCTGAGGCAGTACTCCAGCAACGTCGATGCATTAGAGCGCCACTGCCCAAAGTTATCGTTGACATAGATAGCCGGGATACCAGCCTGGCGGGCCCTTTCCTTGAGACGAGCCAATCTCGGCCCCATCGCCAAGGCGTTCTTGAGCAGACGCGTGCCATCGATGAATTCGAAGTGGTTGATCACGTCGATCAGAATCAAGGCGACCGCCGACCGGTGGCGAACCATTCGAGAGGGCATAAGACTACAATGTCACCTTCTAATTTATGTCCTCTGTCGATTGAGACGCTAGAGCGCGCGAAACCGAAACAGGGAGTTTTCGAACATAAGACGGTAACAACGAAAATCGTAAACTGAGAGTTGCTTTCCCCAACAACAGAAAATAAAAGCCCGCGCTACATCGGTCTCGCCGGACTTGGCTTTCTCGGCAGAGGCATCGCCACCTGCTTACTTGCTCGCGGTTTTCACGTCGTCGCGTTCGATCCTGCCCCGGGCTGCGCACAAACACTCGCGGCGTATGTTGAAACTGCCGCCGGAGAAATCGACCGCTTCACCGGCAACTCCGCTTCCCTGACAGATTGGTCCGGGCGTCTAACCCATGCGCAAGGGCCGGCGGACTTCAGTAATTGCGAACTCATTATTGAGAGCATTACGGAAGATCTCGCCGTCAAGCAATCGCTCTTCGACTTGGTGGAAGCTCACGTCGGTCCGAATATCCCCATCGCCAGCAACACCTCAGCTCTGCCCATCACCTTATTGCAAGCTTCGCGCAAGCATCCCGAACGCTTCGCCGGCATGCATTGGGCATCGCCTGCCTACGCTACTCGTTTTCTGGAAATCATCCAAGGCGGCCAGACCGACGCCGCCACCATCGACGCCATAATTCGCATCGCCGCGCAGCTAGGTAAAGATCCCGCCGTTGTACAGAAGGACGTCCCCGGCTTCATTGCAAACCGCATCGCCTACGCCATGTACCGCGAAGCGCTGCACCTGCTTGAAACCGGCGTAGGTGATGTCGAAACCATTGATCGCGTCTGCCGCAACTCTCTCGGCCTCTGGACGGCCCTCTGCGGCCCCTTCCGCTGGATTGATATAACCGGTGGCCCCGCCCTGTACGGCAAAGCGATGGAAACCATCATCCCGTCCCTAAGCAACGAGTCGCAGGTACCGGCCACGGTTCAACGCATGCGGGACAACGACGATCGTGGAACCCAAAACGGCCGCGGCTTCTACACCTACGCCCCCGGCAGCGCTGACCAATGGCAAGCCGCCCTATACGAACATGCCTGGAAAATCGAAGCCCTCCGG
>DATHIZ010000507.1:0-14064 GCA_035316385.1 Bryobacteraceae bacterium
CTGTTTCCACCCTGCTCTTTACCGCGGCCCGCACCGCCTTGGCGCTGTCGTTCAGCATCTGCGCGATGCGATCACGGTCACGTTCGGCCACCCACTCTTTCTCGGGCACCTTTCCGGCGAACTCGGGGGCGTCCTCGAAGACGGACACCATTCGCTCATGGTGCATGTGTGTGAACATCTCCGAGACGGATGGGCTGCCCTCCATCGCTCTGGCCTCCAGTCCGCCTTCCGGGAAGGCGCGGAGTAGGTTGAGCAGGATGGTGTTATTCCGGTCCCAGGAGTCCAGCAGAGCCTCAAGCAGGCGTTGGTCTGGTGCGTCCGACATATCCACACCCCCCCCCGTTTGTCGATGCAAAAAATTTTGACGAATTTTTATGCTGACACCGTATTGGCCTCCCGGTCAAGCCTAGCCCGCCGAGAGGGAATCACAACTTCAACTCTCCTCTAACTACCTGAGGCGAAAAGTCGAACGCACCGCTCCGGCACCGGCCCCATGCTCCAGCCGTTACCTTGTTAACCAATGGCACACAGACCACCCAACCTTCACGGAATTGGCTTCGTTCCGCAAAAAGCACCGATCCCACCGTGCCTATGGAAGTCCGTTTCGCAAAATACGCCGTTTCTTCGCCTTTACCGCCCCACCTTAACCGCGCTTCCCAGTTTCGGTTTATTCAAATGACTATGCCCGCGCCCGTACAGAAAATACACAAACAACCCGACCACCATCCAACCAAACGCCGTCAGTTGCGTCCGATTATCAAGCGACACAATCATGCCGCCGCAAATCAGCACGCCCAGAATCGGCACCACGGGAACCAGCGGCGTACGGAACGGCCGCGCCATGCTTGGCTCCAGGTACCGCATAATCCAAACGCCGATGCACACCACCGCAAACGCGAACAACGTCCCAATGGAAGTCAAATCGCCCGCCATGGAGCCCGGAAGAAATCCCGCGAACGCGCCTACAAAGAAAAACAGCACAATGTTGCACTTGTAAGGCGTGCAGAATTTGGGGTGCGTGTCGGAGAACAGCTTGGGCAGCAAACCGTCTTTCGCCATCGAATAAAACACCCGGCTCTGCCCCAGCAGCATGACCAGAATCACCGACGAAAAACCCATCAGGATCGCCAGAGTGACGGCCAGCGCCAGCCAGTGGTAACCGGGCATGTAATGCTGGATCGCGTACGCGACAGACGCTTCCTTACCCGCGATTTTGAACTCCTGCCAGTTGCAAACTCCGGTCAGCACGTACCCGAAGAGAATATACAGAACCGTGCAGACTGCCAGCGAACCCAGGATGCCGATAGGCATGTCGCGCGCCGGATTCTTTGCCTCTTGCGCGGCCGTCGAGACTGCATCGAAACCAATGAAGGCGAAAAAGACGATACCCGCGCCGCCCAACACTCCGCCCCAGCCGTGCTTAAACAGGCCTTCGTGGCCCGGTAGGGAAGCCGGCACAAGGTACGGATGCAGGTTCGCCTGGTTGACGAATTGCCAGCCCAGCACCACAAACGCGATGACAATCGTCACCTTGATCGCCACGATCACGGTATTGAGGCGGGCGGATTCCTGCGTCCCCTTAATAAGGACCAGCGTCAGAATGGCCAGTATCACCAACGCAGGCAAATTGAAAATGCCATGGGCGCCCGTCACCGAAACTTCCATCGGCGAGTGGCTCCAGGCATAGGGTATGGCCCCGCCCAAAAGATTGTTGAGATACTCGCTCCAGGCAATGGCAACCGTTGCCGCGCCCAGCGCATATTCGAGCACCAGGGCCCACCCGATGATCCAGGCCACGAATTCCCCCATCGTGGTGTACGCGTACGTGTAGGCGCTGCCCGCGATTGGAATCATGGCGGCAAACTCCGCATAGCACAGGCCGGCAAAGGCGCATCCTATGGCGGCGACTATAAAGGATAAAGTAACGGCGGGTCCGGCTGCTTCGGCTGACGCGGCAGCGGTCCGGACGAACAATCCGGCGCCGATAATTGCGCCCACACCGAGGGCGACAAGACTGTTGGCTGTAAGAGTGCGCTTGAGTGTACTATGACTGACTTGGTCGAGCAACGCGCTGAGAGGTTTCTTGCGAGTAAGGCTCATGAGAAATTAAGGCTACGTTACCATATCCCGGCGCCTCCGGTAGTCGGGTGACGTTCGTTCGCTATACTCCGGTTTTCCTGCAATGCGTCGCTCTACACCTTTCCACGCGCTTCTCGCGCTGGCTTTTTCCACCTCCCTGACATCGGCGGCGGAAAAGGTTCCTCTTCCCGCGAATAGGCAAGCCGTACTCAACGCCATAACGGCTAGCGAGCTAAAAGGCGATCTCTCCTTTCTCGCCTCCGACCTATTGCAGGGCCGCTATACGCCTTCGCCCGGGCTGGAAATTGCGGCGGAGTTCATCGCCTCCAAATTCCGCGCGGCCGGCCTCGAGCCAGGCGGCGATCGGGATTATTTTCAGATGGCCCCAATGGTGGACCGCCGCATGCCGCCCGCGCAATCGGAGTTGACCTTCCAAACCGGGGGTAGCGCGCAGGCCATCACCGTTTCCCCGGACGACATTACTTTGGCCGATTCCAGCCAGGCCTCTAAGATCGAACGCGCCCCCGTGCTCCTGGTGGCCGCCAAAGACCCGGACAAGTTGAAAGACTTGCCGCTGGCCGGGTACGTCATCGTGGTCCCGCAGCCGGACTTTGGGAGTTTGTCCGACACCGAAAAGAGCGTAACCTTTGACAGGATGCGCAGTTTCGACCGCGCGGTTGCCGCGTCCGGCGGAGTTCTCGAAGTGACGGTATCTCGGAGCAAGCCCCGCCCCCCACGCCCCCGTCTGATTCCTCCTGACCAGCAGCAACCCCGCGTGCCTTCCGTGGTGGTCGTGAGCGAACAGCTTTCAAAATTGCTGGACCATCCATCTGGCGCTGCCGGCTCCACCGTATCCTTCGCCGTACCCGCCCCGGTTGACCAAAAGGCGCTGGTCAAAAATGTAATCGGTATTCTGCGCGGCTCCGACCCCGTTCTGAAGAGCACTTGCGTCCTGCTCACCGCTCACTATGACCACATCGGCACAATCCAGACCGGAGCCTCTCTGTCCCAAAGCACCACCGGCAAAGACGGCGATTCCATCTATAACGGAGCGAACGATGACGGCAGCGGCACGGTCTCGGTCATTGAAATTGCCCGGGCGATTAGCCGGCTCACTCCGCGTCCTAAGAGGTCCATCGTCTTCATGACTTTCTTCGGAGAGGAGCGGGGCGGGTTAGGGTCGCAATATTATGGCGCGCACCCGGTCTTCCCTATCGACAAGACTGTAGCCGACGTGAATCTGGAGCAGGTAGGACGCACCGATTCCACCGTGGGTAAACAGCTCAACAACGCGAGCCTCACCGGGTTCGACTATTCCACTCTGACGAAGTTTTTCGAACAAGCCGGACGCGCCACCGGAATTAAGATCTACCGTGACCCCGAGGCCAGTGATGCGTTCTTCACGCGTAGCGACAACGCGTCGATGGCGGAACAAGGCGTACCCGCGCACACCTTGACGGTTGCTTTCGATTATCCGGACTATCACGCCCTGGGCGACGAGTGGCAAAAGATCAATTACGCCAACATGGCCAAAGTGGACCGGATGATCGCGCTGGGGTTGCTGAATATCGCCGATAGCCCGGTGGCGCCGGTATGGAACGCCCGCAATCCGAAAACCCTGCCGTTCCGCGAAGCCCAAAAAAAATCACGCCCGCGTTCACAGTGACTTAGCTGGACTGCGGAGGCTGGCGTGGCTACGCGCGTGTGAAACATAGATCCGGGGAACTTCCTGCATTTCCATGCGTATTGATCACTAGAGCGAATCCGATGATAACTGTTCTTCTATGGTGCCTGTTGTTCGTTGTCTCCTGGCCGCTGGCTCTGGCCGCCCTGTGCCTCTATCCCATCATCTGGCTGATCCTGTTGCCGTTCCGGCTCGCGGGTATCGCGGTCCACGGAGCATTGGCGCTGGTGTCGGCGATTATCTTCTTGCCGGTCCGGGCCATTCGGGCTATTGCCTGATCCGCTCTTCTCCCCGCGAACATGTTCGGGTGAGCATGTTTACACTGAGGTTAAAATAGGAAAGTATGCCGCTTCCATCCAGTGAGGAGTTTTACCGGATAAAAAAACTCCCCCCGTACGTCTTCGCCGTGATTAATGAGATGCGGGATGCGGCGCGCGCGGCGGGCGTCGACATTGTCGATATGGGGATGGGCAATCCCGATGGGCCAACGCCTGAACCGGTGGTCGAAAAAGTGATTGAAGCGGTGCGCAATCCGGTCAATCACCGCTACTCCGTTTCTCGCGGCATCGCGCCGCTGCGCGAAGCCATTGTGCAGCGCTATGCCAGGCAATACGGAGTATCGCTCGACCCCGACACGGAAGCTATTGCCACCATCGGCGCTAAAGACGCGCTCGCGCATCTGCTGTTCGCCGTCATCGGACCGGGTGACGTCGTGGTTTCTCCGAACCCGGCATACCCCATTCACCAGTACGGCGTGATTATGGCCGAAGGCGAAGCCTGCATGCTGCCCATGCCGGATGCCGCTACCTTCCTCTCCGAACTGAAGCGCTTGTACCGCACCGCCGCGAAGCCGCCCAAAGCCATCCTGATCTCGTTCCCGCATAACCCGACGACGGTCTGCGTGGATCTCGATTTCATGCGCGAGATTGTGGAACTGGCGCGGCAATATGGCGCCTACATCATTCACGATTTCGCCTATGCCGAGCTTGGCTTTGATGGCTACCGGCCTCCCAGCATTCTGCAGGTGCCGGGCGCGGCGGACCACGCCGTGGAAATCTATTCCATGACGAAGAGCTACAACATGGCCGGCTGGCGCGTGGGCTTTTGCCTGGGCAATCGCAGGTTGATTGCGGCCTTGGCGCGCATCAAGAGCTACCTCGATTACGGCATTTTCCAACCCATACAAATTGCCGCGGTCACGGCTCTGCGCGACTGCGATGCCGAGCCGGCCAAGATCTGCGCCGTGTATCAGTCCCGCCGCGACGTGCTGCTCGAAGGCCTGCAAAAGTGCGGCTGGCGCGTGGAACCGCCCAAGGCGTCCATGTTTGTATGGGCTCGTATTCCCGAGCCGTTTACCGGCATGGGGTCCCTGGAGTTCGCGAAGCTCCTCATGAATGAAACTCAATTGGCGGTTTCCCCCGGAATCGGTTTTGGACCGCTCGGCGAAGGCTACGTCCGTTTCAGCCTGATCGAGACCGATAAGCGCGTGCGGCAGGCCACCGCGAGAATCGGTGAGTTCTTCCGGCGGCATGCCGCAATGGCGCCCGCTGGCGCCGAAGTTCTTCATGTCTGATACCGCGCCTTATAGAAGCCGCGTATAATTCAAGCGATGGCGGCACGCTCCGAGCCTTGTTTACCCGAACTGGTTGAGCTGAGCAGTTTAACCGTCCACGAATTCGAGCTGTTGGTCGAAGAAGAGATTGTCGCCTGGCGGGAGCAATTCGATTGGGACTTTAAGCCCTCGGCCGATTTGCTGCGCCGCTTCCTCCAAATGCGTTCGCTCAGCGGTTACGCGCTGCGTATCGATAACACCGTAATTGGCTACTCCTACTACGTGGTGGAGGGCCGAAAGGGCCTCATCGGGGACTTCTACGTGCGCCGCGCCTACCCGGATGCCTCTTACGAGATGATGCTGCTGGGAGCCACCGTCCAAGGCGTCATGCTGGTTTCGGGCGTGCACCGCATCGAATCGCAACTGCTGCTGCTGCACGCTCCGCTAACGCAATCGTTGCCGTTTCATCGCTCCTTGAAGCGCTACGACCGTTACTTTATGGAAGTGAGCCGCTCGGCGGCCCAGGCGCTGGAGCCCAAACCTCTCGGCTTCCGGGCCGAACTGGTCCCGTGGACCGAGCGCTTGAGCGAAGAGATCGCGCACCTCGTGACCTATGCCTACCGCGGACACGTGGACAGCGAAATTAACGATCAATACCGGACCATCCCCGGTGCCCGCCACTTTCTCATGAACATCATTCAATACCCGGGATGCGGACGTTTCTCTCCCAAAGCGTCCATCGTAGCCCTGGATTCCAGCAGTGGCAAAGTTTGCGGTGTTTGCCTCGCGAGCATGGTGTCTGAGACGGCCGGCCACGTGACACAGCTTTGCGTCCTGCCCGGTGTCAGGGGCGCGCGCTTGGGGTACGAACTGCTGCGCAATTCACTGGAACGCCTGACCGCGCTTGGTTGCCGCTCGGTCAGCTTAACCGTCACTTGTTCGAACCTCGAGGCCATACGGTTGTACGAATCGGTAGGATTCCGCGCCACTAGCGTCTTCCCTGCCCTGGTTTGGGAAGGCTTCTAGTCCGCCCGGCGTTATTGCAGGCGCACAACCACCAGGGTCATGTCGTCATGCTGTTTGGCGCCCGCCGTAAAGCCGTCCACGTCGTTCAGAACATAGGTAATGATGTCGGCCGCTGTACGCGCCCCGCAGGCGCTCAACGTTCGCATCAGCCGTTCCTCGTCAAACTCTTCCTCTCTCCTGTTCATGGCCTCGCTAATGCCATCGGTGAAGGCGACCAGCACATCGCCCGCTTCGAGTTGCACCTGCGCGTCGCGATACGGAAAATCGGGGAAGAGACCCACCACCGTGCCGCCTTCATCCAGGCGTAGAAAGACGTCCTCGTTATTGAGGATGCGATGCACCATGGGCGGATTATGCCCGGCGTTCACATACCGCAGCACGCGTTTGCGCGGGTCGTACTGCGCGTAGAAAAAGGTGGCATACCGGTTATCGGCGGACGCGTCGTAGACCAGGCGGTTGATGTGTTGAATCATCTCCGACAGGGTTTCAGCCGGCTTGATCGTCTGGCCTCGCAAAGATGCCTGCAGGCTTGCCATCATCAGCGCGGCGGCTATGCCTTTGCCCGACACGTCGCCAACCGCTATCCCCAGGCACCCGTCCGGTAAGCGTATAAAGTCGTAGTAATCGCCCCCTACTCCCTGCGCGGGACGGCAGTAGCCCGCAAAATCCAGCCCATCCACCAGCGGCAGCTTTTGGGGAAAGAGCCGCTGCTGCACATCGCGCGCGATTTCGAGTTCACGGTCGAGCCGTTCCCGCTGCGCCACTTCGAGCCGCATCTGCTCGGTCAAATGTGCGTTCTCAAGCGCCAGTCCAGTCTGTGAGGCCACTGCGCTCAATAGCTGCAAATCCGCCCTGGTATACGGCAAGTCTGAACGCTTCGAGCCCAAGCTGATCAACCCCAGCAGACGGTTGTCGAAATTCACCGGAAGCAGCACCTGGGTTTCTAAGTTCTGCAGCGCGGCTTGCTCCGTGTCGGGCGTACCATGCACCCACGACTGCGGATCGTCAAAATAGATGCGCGAGGGCGAGCGCAGACGCTTCAGCGTGCGAATGGTCGAGGTTTCGTTTTTGAACTCCACCAGCGGCGTGGGGCCGCCGAAGCCGAGCGCATACGCGGGCTGGAACGCACCGCCGTTTTCCAGAAGTACCGCGATGTGCCGCACATGCAGAGAATCGGCAATGCGATGCGCGATGGTTTCGAGTAATTTCTTGCTGTCGCGAATGCCGGCCACGGAATTGCTTAGCTCCGTCAGGATGCGCTCGGAGTTGTAAGCCTCACGGAAGAAACGCCGGTCCATCCATTGGCTTGCGCGCCGCGCGAATTTACCTACCGTCAGAGTGAGCCCCGCGCCCGCTAGAAAAATGAGAATCGCCTCGCTCTGGTGATCGGCTCGTTTTTCAAATTGAATGGTAAGCAGCACTACCGCCACAATCAGGACCGCGCGCAGAATCTTCAGGCCGGTGTTGGCCACCGCGTAGCGCACGCCGCTGCGCACCACCATGCGCACGTCCATCGCGCGCTGCACGACGATGACGTAGGCCATGGTGATAGGGAAGAGCACCAACATGGAAAGGCACGCGACCGCAAGCCACGGCGGCAAGGGCTGGATTAAGCCAGCCTGCCCGAAGACGACAGGCAGGATGGGAGCGAGCGCGGCGGAACAGCCGTAAATCATCACCCGTAAGCGCCTGCGCGCGTCATTCGACTGGACCACCCGTTTCTTGAATCCAAGCAGCGTGAAGAACGAGAAAACGTAGGTCGAGAAAAGAACCGTAATCGGCGTGGCGAGGTTTTTCTCGAGTGCCGCGAGCGCCGCCAGATCACGCAGGTGCGTCCCTTGTTTGAAGTCGCCGTAGATTTCAAGAGCAATCAGCAGCGCCGGCGGCACGGCCGGCAGCCAGAGTAGCCATTTGCGCTTCTTCAGGAACGGAAACGGGATGGGGAAATAGTAAGCAAACAGCAGCATCCACAAGGGCCAGCTATTGCTGAGGATCGAATGGTAGATCAACAGCATCTCGCGCCAGGGCGATCCGATTGACCAGGAGTTCGTAACGTCCACAAACTGCCCGAAGGATGCCAGCATGGCCATGGTGATCCAAGCCAACGGATCGAGTGGACGGGCGAAGGCGATGTAAAACCCAACCAAAAGGCAGCTCAACGGCAGCACGCCGGCGAACATGATCACCACGGCCCAGCCGAGCGTTCGGGAGCCGTACTTTCGCATCTGAACCGGAATAGTGAGCGTTTCGGTCCCGCCATTCTGCCGGCGCTGCACCGTGACCGGCAGCACGTCGCCCGGACGCAGGGCAAACCATTGGTCCTCAAGCTGCCTCTGGCTGTCGAGCGGCTGGCCGTTGATTGTCACAATGTCGTCGCCAGCCCTCAATCCACTGTTTTGGTAGGGCGGCAACACCTGGGCGATTTTGGTGCTGAAGGTATCCAGATAAAACGGTCTCTCGACAGGCTTCGCGGCGGTAGCCTGCGTGTGGATGAGAAACCCCGAGTAGGTAAGCTGCGCAATCAACGCCCAAAACAGCAACACTGCCAGCACGGCGTATTGTAGAGTTGGCTTTTTTGTATACACGGTCTTAGGACCCAGGTCTTAACGGGCTGCGTCTACGGCTATAGAGAAAATAAATGAATAATCCGATTATCAGCCAGACCACAAAGCGAATCCAGGTCTCAAGCGGCAGCCCCAGCATCAGACCCAGGCAGCACAATACCGATAACACCGAAGTGAGCGGCGTGAACGGTACGCGAAATGCACGCGGCCGGTCGGGCTGGGCGCGGCGCAAAATCACCACTCCAATAGAGACGATGATGAAGGCGAATAAGGTCCCGATATTGGATAAATCCGCGAAAGTTCCGATGTCCCAGATCCCCGCCGGTATGCCGACCGCCAAGCCTGCGAGCCAGGTGCTGACGTGCGGCGTTTTGTACTTGGGATGGACTTTCGAAAACAAGTTGGGCAGCAAACGGTCGCGCGACATGGCGAACCAGATCCGCGCCTGGCCATATTGATAGACCAGGAGCGAAGACAACATGCCCAACAGCGCGCCCACGGTGACCGTAAACCGCAGCTTGTTCATGCCGATGGCCTCCAGCGCCATGGCAACCGGGGCGGCATTACCCAGAGTCTTCCAATTGACAATGCCGGTAAGCACCAAGGCCACGGCAGTGTAGAGCAAACCGCAGATCACCAGCGTGCCGATAATGCCGATGGGCATGTTGCGCTGCGGGTGCCTGCATTCTTCCGCCGCGGTGGACACCGAATCGAAGCCGATGAAGGCGAAGAATACAACGGACGCGCCGCTGACGACTCCGGGAAAACCATTCGGCAAAAACGGATGCAAGTTAGAAGCTTTCACGGCATGCGCGGCCCCAAAGATGAAGAGCAGAACCGCCGCGATCTTGATGGTGACCATCAGGTTATTCGCTCCGGCGCTTTCCTTGACTCCGCGCACTAGAAGCCAGCTCAGCAGCATCACAATCAGCAGCGCGGGAACGTTGAACCAGCCGCCGGTCAAATGGCCTTCGACAATGGCTGGTTCGGAAAGGTATTTGGGCAGATGCGCTCCAAATATGTAGTCGCACATCACATTGAAATAGGCAGAAAATCCGACCGCGACAGACATGTTCGAAACGGCGTATTCGAGGATAAGATCCCAGCCGATAATCCAGGCGAAGATTTCACCTAGGGTGGTATAGGCATAGGTGTACGCGCTACCCGCGATAGGAATCATGGAGGCCAGTTCGGCGTAGCACAACGCGGCGAAACCGCACGTGATCGACACCAGGATGAAGGACAACGTTAAGCCTGGTCCCGCGCCGGGACGGCCGATCATGGAAGTGGCCGAGCGTCCGTGCAGTAGCAGGTCAATGACAGGGGCGTTCAATATGGAAGGCACGCTGAAATGCTGGCCCGCGGCCGCTGTACCGGTCACGGTAAAAATCCCGGCGCCGATGACCGCGCCGATACCAAAGGCGATAAGACTCCAAGGACCCAAGGAACGCTGTAGCCTTTTGCCTTCGATGCCCGTCTCTGCTACTAGGGCATCGATGTCCTTGGTCTTCAATAATTGCGTCATCGTAATGCGTCAGTATAACGGTTAGAGAGCTTTGCGTTTAAGATGAAGTTAGTTCCGAAACTAGTCCTCCTTTGACGCTTGTGGGCTCCAAGAACTTTGGTTTCTCTAGGAGAGAGTTGCTCTTTTCGGCGGCAGGCGCTGCTCTGTCCGCAAAAAGCATGCTCGCGGCCGTGCCGCCTTCGGCGGTGCTGCCGGTGCTTAAGGTTGAAGATCGCCAATTCCTGGAAGACTACGCCAAACGCTCATTCCGCTTTTTCTGGGATCAATGGAGTCAACAGACCGGGCTGTTCATGGACCGCAGCCGCATGGACGGTTCGCCCGCCGGAAACGAGGTCGGGAGCACTGCGGCCACGGGATTCGGACTCACTGCCTTATGTATTGGCGCGGAACGCGGCTGGATATCGAAGGAACACGCCCGTCAGCGTGTATTGACCACGCTGCGCTTTCTCTGGCGGCATGCGTTTCACGACCACGGCTGGTTCTATCATTTTATGGACGCCAAGACCGGCGCGCGGCGGCTGGATTCAGAAATTTCCAGCATCGATACGGCCCTGCTCGTGGCCGGCGCGTTGACGGCGCAAGGCTATTTTTCAGCGGACCGCGAGATCCGGATGCTGGTCAAAGACATCTTCGAACGCATCGATTTCGTCTGGATGCTGAATGGCAGTCCGTTCTTCCTTGCGCATGGCGTGCGGCCCGGTTCGGGTTTCATCAGTTACCGCTGGACGGCATATAGCGAAGCTTCCATTCTGTATCTGATGGCGATCGGGTCGCCGCGCCACGCAATTCCCGCCGATAGTTGGTATGCCTGGCTGCGCCCCGAGGTGCATTATGAGCAGTGGAAGTTCATCAGCGGCGGGCCGCTGTTTACGCACCAGTTCTCGCACGCCTGGGTGGATTTCCGGCATCAGAAAGACGGCGATCCATCGTTCATCGACTATTTCTGGAATTCGCAAATCGCCACCTACGCCCATCGCGATTTTTGCATCAGCCTCAAAACGAAGTATGCGGATTACGGCCCCGATATGTGGGGCATCACCGTTTCCGACAGTCCGTCCGGCTATGTGAGCTGGGGCGGCAGCACCACGCCCGGTCAGGTGAACGGGACACTGGTGCCGTGCGCGGCCGCCGGCTCGCTCATGTTTGCGCCGGAGATTTGCCTGCCCGTTTTACGCCAGATGCATAGCGTCTATGGCGAGCAGATTTATCAGCGCTACGGGTTTACCGATGCGTTCAATCCAAATTGGCGCGATGCGAAGCTTTGGGTGGATCAGGACGTGATCGGGATCGATGTAGGGATCACGTTGTTAAGCATCGAGAATCTGCTGAGCGGAAACGTCTGGCGGTGGTTTATGCGCAATCTGTATATCCAGAGCGCCATGGAGCGGGTAGGATTCAGGCTTGCGACACCCGGCATTGGAATCCGGGAAACCAAGTCTGGCGCGCGGCGAGGCGGCGTTTGACGCACGCCCCGGCACGCCAGTCTTGCACTGACGCCGCAGCTAGCGTTTACGCTGGCCCTTTACAATCTTCTTCACTTTCTTCTTGTTGTCGCCGCGGTTCACGCCGGAGGCGCGCTTCGCTTTCGGGGCGGCCTTCTTGCGCGCTACGCGCTTTAGCTTCTTGCGTTCGTCAGTATCTGTAACATGCTTCGTATTCATTCGTCGAGTTTTATCCCTGCGTACTTTTCAACAATCTTTTTCAACCCGTATCCGGGGAAACTAATAGTTAGTTTCGCATCTTCGCCATCGCCTTCGCGCCGCAGCACGGTGCCCCGCCCGTATTTGGGGTGATTGACCACGGATCCGGAGCGAAATCCCGCCACCCTGGCCGACGCGTTTTGCCGCATCGGGAAGGCGGACTGCCGTGGAATTTGCGGCGCCGCCGGTGGCGCTGCCGTACCCTGTGCGCCGCTCGCTTTTGGCGCGGATTGCGAAGCGGGCGCGTTCGGGCGTTGCGTGAACCCGGAGGGCAGCGGCATGCCGCGCTCGGAGAAAAATTGCGCGATGTTCTCCACCGAGTTCACGGTGCGCCCGGTGTAGAGGTTGCGCTTTACCGATTCCCGGACTTCGTGCTGTTCTGAAAAGAGGTCGACTTCTTCGGTTTGCCGGCTGCTGTAAGGAGAAAGCTTCTCACGCAGAGACGGCGGCACTTCATTCAGAAAACGAGATGGCAGGCAGACTTCCGGCTGTCCACCGCCGA
This sequence comes from Bryobacteraceae bacterium, assembly GCA_035316385.1. Taxonomy (GTDB): domain Bacteria; phylum Acidobacteriota; class Terriglobia; order Bryobacterales; family Bryobacteraceae; genus Bog-105. Next base: position 12,633 of record DATHIZ010000507.1, read on the forward strand.
ACCGGCGGCGATAGCGGGCCCACGTTAAATAGAGACGCTTCTCCGCCCGGGTCATGCCCACGTAGCAGAGACGCCGCTCCTCTTCCATGGCTGAGTCGGAAATAAGCGAGCGGCTGTGCGGAAACAGTCCTTCTTCCATCCCGGCCAAGAAGACGTTCGGGAATTCCAGCCCCTTTGCGTTGTGAATGGTTAGCAGGGAAACCGCTGCTTGTTCATCCACCGAATCGGCGTCGGAAACCAAAGCCGCGTGATCCAAAAATTCGGCTGCCGTTTCGCCACGCTCGGCAGCTTCGGCAGCGGCATTTACCAGCTCTTCCAAGTTGGCCAGACGCGATTCCGAATCCTGCGAAGTGTCGCTTTTCAGCATCGCCTCGTAGCCGGTCTTGAGCAGAATCTCGCGCAGGACTTCGTGCGTGGGCTTTTCGAAGATCTCTTTCAGACCCTCGATGAGAGCGAGGAACGATTTAATGGCCGACTCCGCGCGCGTGGGGAAAAGCTTGGCTTCGAGCATGCGCGGCAACGCGTTCCACATGCTGGTTCCGTTTTCGAGGGCAAACTGTTCAATCTGATCGATAGTGCCTTTGCCGATGCCGCGCGCCGGTGTGTTGATAATGCGCATCAGGGCTATGGAATCCTGCGGGCTCATCAATACTTTCAGGTAGGCCAGCAGATCCTTCACTTCGGCGCGCTGATAGAAACTGAAGCCGCCGACTACGAGGTATTTGCGGCCATAGCGGCGCAGCGCTTCTTCTATCTGGCGCGATTGAAAGTTAGTTCGATAAAGAACCGCCACCCGCTCAGCAGGGTTTTTCGAAAGAAGTTTTTCGATGGTGTCCGCTATGTAGAGCGCTTCGTTCTCGCCATCGGGCGCTTCATAGTAGCCGATTTTCGACCCGGTGCCGGAATCGGTCCACAACCACTTGCCTTTGCGCTCCTTATTGTTCGCAACCACGGCGCTGGCCGCTTCCAGAATGTTCTTGGTGGAACGATAGTTCTGTTCGAGCCGGATGACCACGGCGCCCGGATAATCACGCTCAAAATCGAGAATGTTGCGGATGTCCGCGCCGCGCCAACCGTAGATGGACTGGTCTTCGTCGCCGACGACGCAGATGTTTTGACGCACCTGCGTCAGCAAGCGCATCAGTTCATACTGGCTGTGGTTCGTATCCTGATACTCGTCGACCATGACGAATTCGTAGCGCTGGTTGTACAGCGAGCGCAGGGCTTCATCGTGCCGCAGCAAGCGAACCGATTCAAGCAGCAGGTCGTCGAAATCGAAGGCGTTGGCGAGCCGCAGACGCTCTTCGTACACATCGTAGATTTTGGCTAGGCGCGTGGCTTTCGGGTCGGTGGCCGACTTGTACCAATCCTGCGGCGTCTGGTCGTGGCTCTTGGCGTGGCTGATGCTCGAGAGCATGGCCCGGTACTGCAT
>DATHIZ010000508.1:0-6777 GCA_035316385.1 Bryobacteraceae bacterium
CCAGACTCCCGTGAACTACTCGTTCCGCGGCGGCTTGTCTTATGAATCGGAAGGCGACAACCGCGGCGTGAATTTGGTATCCCGCACGGGCACTAACGCGACCGACCCCGACGTTCTCCCGGGCAAAACCGACGTGGCGGCTCCGGATGGCCCGGACCATGAACTCAACACCGGCTATATCTGGGATCAAGCACTCCGCGCCGGCCTGACCGTCCGGAACTACGGATTCTTCGGTGATAACATCGGCAAGGCTGTAGCGTTCCCGGCTAACACCAGCACCGCGCAGGTGCGCCCGTCCAACTTCGCACTGGCTCCGAACACGGACATCTATTTCCGTGGTTTCGACCAAAATAATGCGGACTACTTCCTCTACCAGGAGTGGGCGCGTGAATTCGATTCGAAGTATGCGGCGGGCAACTTTCCCAACCTGAACCTGATCCGTCTGCCTCACGACCACACCGGCAGCTACACCACCGCGCTTGCCGGAATCAACACGCCGGAATTGGAACTTGCCGACAATGACTATGCCGTCGGATTAGTCATCGACAAGATTGCACACAGCATCTATGCCAACGACACACTCGTTTTCGTTATCGAAGATGATGCCCAAAATGGCGGCGACCACGTGGATTCGCACCGCAGCACGGCTTTCATCGCCGGACCCTACGTGAAACACAATGCCGTAGTGTCCACGCAGTACAACACCATCAGCTTCGGCCGCACCATGGAACGCGTCCTCGGGCTGGGACCGGTCCATTTGACCGATGCCGTCGCTCAGCCGATGGCGGATGTATTTGACACGACGCAGGCGGAGTGGACCTACACCGCTGCTCCGGCGCCAATCCTCTACAACACCACTCTTCCGCTGCCGGCTAAGTCGGCGGGCCTTCAAGTTCCGCAACCGACACACGATGCCAAGTACTGGGCGCGCGTGACCAAGGGACTTGATTTTTCGAAGGAAGACCTCCTGGACCCCGAAACCTACAATCGCATTTTGTGGCAAGGTCTGAAGGGCAACGCGGTTTATCCCGGCGACGCCAATCTAGCGGAAACCCGCAAGCACTACAAGGAAGCGCTGAAGAAACGCAACGCTGCTTTTGTAGACAAAGACGGCGAATAAACTCAGCTTTTCGCTGAATTGCTGCAAGAAGGCCGGTGTTCTCGGAACGCCGGCCTTTGTTTATTGCTGATAGAATCAATTTTTCCGACTCGCAGCCCATGAAGTGCCTTTTCCTTTGTTCCTGCTTCCTGGCGGCAAGCATAGTTTACGCGCGAGCCGATGATCCGGCTACGCTCTTTCAGCAGGCGCGGCAAACCCTGGAGGCGCCCTCCGGCGGCGATGTCGACAAAGCGGTTTCCTTGCTCAAGCGCGCCGCAGCAGGATGGCAGGCGGCTTCCTCGAATGCCCCACACTATGCAGCCGCGCTGGATTACCTGGCAGTGGCCCTGATGGTGCAACTGCGCGAGGATGCCGCTGCGCGAGAGGATAACAGCTTGGCCGACTTTAGGGAATGGATTAAGCGCGCCGGCCCGTACACAAAACGCGCGCTGGAGATTGCCGAATCGAATCCGGCGGTTAAGCAGGAAGACTTGGCCCTGGCGCTGGAATTGGAGGCACAATTGCGGGGACAGCAAGGCTCCGGAGCAGCGCTATGGGATCGCGCCGCGAAAATTCGCGCGGAGCGGGTAGCGGCGCTCAACCCAGTCGATTTAGCGCTTGGCCCACTCGTCAAGACGACCGAAGAAAACACCACCGAGCCGCACGGGATTTCAATAGTAAAGCCCGATTACACCCGCATTGCAGCTCTAGCGCAGTACGCGGGCCGCGTTGCGCTGAAAACAACCATCGGCGTCGATGGGAAAGCGCGCGACATTCAACTGCTGCGAGGACTGGGCTTTGGGCTGGATGAGCAAGCTGCCAAAGCGTTGCTGCAGTCGAAATTCCAACCCGGCCAGAAAAGCGGCCAGCCCGTTTCCATGTCCACCGAAGTGCAAGTAGAGTTCCGGCTCAACTGAAAGGCGCAAACCGGCATACGGTAAAAAGGTTGTAATACGCAGATGGCCTGGAAAAACAGGGAAGACGACGCCGAGCTGATGGAAGCGCCCGCGATGGATGAAGACCATGCGCCTGCCATGGACGAAGCGCAAAAGCCCAGTTTTGACCCGGGGCTTACGCAAACGTATACAGGCAGCCTGAAGCGCATCATCAATAAAGACGGCCAGTTCAACGTGCGGAGAGGCGGCCGGACCTGGCGCGACTGGCATCCCTACCTGGTCCTGATCAGCACGTCCTGGCCGCGCTTTATACTCATGGTGACGGCGGGATTTCTAATTGTGAATACGCTGTTTGCGCTGTCGTATGCAGCCGCCGGCTTGGAGCATTTAAGGAACGCTGACGCACCCACCGAGTTCCAGCGTTTCATGAACGCGTTTTTTTTCAGCGCGCATACGTTGACTACCGTCGGCTATGGAAACATGTGGCCCATAGGCCCGGTGGCGAACTCGATCGCGGTCCTGGAGTTGCTTTCGGGTGTTTTGGGATTCGCCATTGCCACCGGCTTGCTGTTCGGGCGATTCTCCCGCCCGTCGGCCCGCTTCGGCTTTAGCGACACTATGATTGTTGCCCCTTACAAAGGCGGCACCAGTTTGCAGTTCCGCCTGGTGAACCGCAGAACGAACAATATTGTCGATTTAGAGGTCCGCCTGTTACTCATGCAGGTAGAATTGTGCGGCGGTAAACTGGAGCGGAAGTTTCTGCAACTGGACCTTGAACGGAGTTCGGTCCTTTTCTTCCCGTTGACTTGGACGGTGGTGCATCCAATTACTCAGCACAGCCCGCTCTTCGGCAAGACGGCGGCGGACCTGGAAGGCACGCAGGCGGAAGTGATGATCCTGTTGAAGGGCTTTGACGATACGTTCGGCCAAGCCGTGCAAACGCGCTATTCCTATCGCTATGACGAGATCGTTTGGGGAGCGAAATTCACGAGAGCGTTCGAGGTGGAACCAAGCGGCGATTTACTCATTGAAGTAGATAAAGTCAGCGACACCGAGCCCGCGGACCTCCCCACGATGGCAGTATCCGCATGAGCGCCGCAAGCAGTGTGGACCCGGATTGTCTGTTCTGCAAAATCATCGCGGGAAAGGAACGTGGGCTGAGCGTATACCAGAGCCATGATGTGTCGGCATTTCTGGACATTCATCCCCTGTTTCCCGGCCACGTGTTACTGTGTCCCCGCCAGCACTATGAAACTTTGCTCGATCTGCCGGCCAGCCTGAGCGGTCCGCTCATGGCGGCGACTCAATTACTGGCCAAAGCGGTTGAAACCGCGGTGGACGCGGATGGCACCTTCATTGCCATGAATAACCGTGTCAGCCAAACCGTACCGCACCTGCACGTTCACATTGTGCCGCGCAGGCGGCGCGACGGCTTGAAAGGGTTCTTCTGGCCCAGACATCCTTATCGGGACGATTTCGCTCGCGAAGCGGTGCGGGCGGCGATTGAGCGTGAAGTGGAAAAGCTGCAGGGCTAATCCAACCTCTGAATCCGCCGCGACAGGAACCCCGGCAAGGCAGAATGAAGGTAGGATGCACTCACAGCTCATCGAGAATTACGGCATTATCGGCAATATGCGCTCCGCTGCGCTCGTTGGCGTTGATGGGGCTATCGACTTCTACTGCTTCCCCTCGTTCGATTCGCCTTCCGTATTCGGAGCTCTGCTTGACGCAGAGAAAGGCGGCACATTCCGCATCGACCCGAACATGGATGAGATGCGCACAAAGCAGCTCTATCTTCCAGACACGAACATTCTGGTGACGCGCTTTCTCTCGGAGGAGGGCGTGGCCGAGCTTACCGACTTTATGCCGGTAGAAAGCGGCAACGAAAACGGCGCGTATGCAAACCAGATTATTCGCAACGTGCGCGTGATCAAGGGCCAGGTAACGTTTCGACTGTGTTGCGCGCCGCGCTTCGACTATGCGCGTTCCACGCACTCTGCGTGCTTTGAGAAAAATGCAATCTGTTTTCATCCCGAGAAGCAGGGGATGCTCTCGATGGCGCTGCACGGCACTGTGCCGCTGAAGATTGAAGGGAGGGATGCTATAGCCGAGTTCACGCTGTCGCGCGGTGAGACGGCCTCCTTCGCCTTTGGCAACGTCACGAAGCCAGGGAAGGAGCCGAAGGAACTGCTGGATCACCAGATGATCGAAGAGCGGTTTCGGCAAACATCGCAGTACTGGCGCGATTGGATCTCACAATCCAGGTACACGGGCCGCTGGCGGGAAATCGTCGACCGTTCCGCGCTGGCGCTCAAACTGCTCTGCAGCCAGGAGTACGGGTCGCTGATTGCCGCGCCCACATTCGGGCTGCCCGAGCAGCGGGGCGGCTCACGGAACTGGGACTACCGCTTTACCTGGCTGCGCGATTCTTCCTTTTCGCTCTACGCTTTTATGCGGCTCGGCTTCACCGGTGAGGCACGCGACTTCACGAAATGGCTGCGCAACCGCCTGACCGACGGGCTCATGCACAGCAAGGACGATGGACCGCTGCAGGTGATGTACCGCGTCGACGGTTCGTCCGATCTCGAAGAACAAGTACTCGATCACCTTGCCGGCTACAAGGGCTCGCGGCCGGTGCGCATCGGCAACGGCGCCATCTCGCAATTGCAGCTCGATATTTACGGCGAACTCATGGACGCGATCTATCTCGCGAACAAGTACGTCAGCGGAATCTCGCACGATGGCTGGAAGCGGATGTGCCGCGTCCTGGAGTGGCTCCAAGGAAACTGGCAGCGGCCCGACGAAGGAATATGGGAAGTCCGTAGTGGACGCAGGCACTTTCTACACTCGCGGCTCATGTGCTGGGTCGCATTCGACCGCGCGATCCGCCTGGCGCAGAAGCGGTCGCTCGTGGCGCCGCTCGGATCCTGGCTCAAGACACGCGATGCGATTCACGAAGACATCTTCGATAACTTCTGGAGCGAAAAGCTCAACTGCTTCGTGCATGAGCAGGGCGCGGAGACGCTCGATGCGTCGATGTTGCTGATGCCCCTGATGCGTTTCATCAGCCCGAACGATCCACGCTGGATGTCCACGCTCGCGGCCATTGAGGAGAATTTGACGGAGGACAGCCTCGTGTATCGCTATCGCGGGGTCGCTGACGGTCTCGCTGGAAGCGATGGCAGCTTTACCGCCTGTTCGTTCTGGCTGGTTGAGTGCCTTGCCCGCTCGGGACAAATCGAGAAGGCGCGCTTACTGTTCGAGAAGATGCTCGGGTACGCCAACCACCTGGGCCTTTATTCCGAGGAACTGGGCAGCAGCGGTGAGCATCTCGGCAATTTTCCGCAAGCACTCACTCATCTGGCGCTCATCAGCGCGGCTACTTTTCTCGACCGCAGACTCTCGGGCAATCGCAACGAAACCTGGCAGTAAAACCTGGCAGTAAAACCTGGCAGTAGCGCAACAGCTATAGATCGCCTTGCGTACCGCCCCATTCACGCGGATCCACGTCGGCAATGGACTGCGAAAAAGTCCACGCATGTCCGGCGAGATCCTCGACGCTGTATTGCCGCCCGCCGTAAGGATGATCGGAAGGCGGAAGCAGCAGTCGAGCGCCATGCCGGCTGGCCTGCTCATAGTGGCGGTCGACGTTTTCCACGCGCACCATCACGGAGTGGGAAGCCTGCACGCCGGCCACTCGCTGTTCGGTCAAGACGACGGCGCCATCACCGGCGTTCAATTGCGCACGGTGATTCGCAATTCGCAGACGCACGGTAAAACCAAAGGCGCCGCAAAGCCAGTCGATGGCCTCGGTCACATTAGGATACGCAAGCACTGGAATAACCGTACAGCGCGGCATAGATCGATTTGCGAGCATAGGTATTCACCTCATTAAGCCGTTACGGGCGACGGTCCTTTCGACAGCGCGTCCACCATCTGCTCACGGTTCCGGAGGCCGCGTTCAACGGCCGAATCCAGCGCAACCCGGTACACAATCAGGCCGATGACAAATTCCAGAAGCAGCACGGCGAAGAAAGTCCAATCTTGCTGAAAGGCCCAGCGCGCCAGAAAGGGGAACGCCACCAGCACCAGCATCCCGATGGTGCACAGCAGGAGCCATAGCTGGATCTTCCCGCCCGCTTGTTTTCTGAGGGTGGAGGAAGGGTCAATCGCGCGCGGAATGGATACGGACAGCAGATTTCCGGCCGACAACAGGAAAACAGCCACTACGACCGATACGGCGATACCGCTGCTCACGCCAAAGAGGTCGATAGGAATGCGGAAGAGCAGCACGAACAGGAGCACCACCGCGGTTTGCAGCGCCATAAAACCAAGCGCCACGGCGTTTTTCGCGTGCAGCACGGCACGAAACGGAATGGGGGCCACAAAGAACAATTGCGCAGCTTTGCGGTCGAGCCCAAACACATTCAACAGCAGCACATCGCTGAGCATAAGCATTCCGTACAGATTGACTACGGGCAGGAAATTGTCCTTGATAAAGGTTGCGTTACCGTGGCCGAACGTCATAGGGATGAAAACGATCACGCCAAAAACGCAGGCCATGCCGAAAACTACGCGAAAACGCGGCATGCGCACCAGCGACTGGAATTCCTTCTGAAGCAGGTTCGCCATAGGATCGCGGAAGAAACCGGCGAGAAGCGTTAACAGAGTTCGCGAAGCAGTGGCGGACGGGCGGCCTGCCGGTTGAAGCGCGGGGCCGTGAAAGCTGTCTTCGCGCGCAAGACCGCGCTGACATTGGCGCCGCGCCCAGACGAAACTTAG
>DATHIZ010000509.1:0-16967 GCA_035316385.1 Bryobacteraceae bacterium
CTTTACCGTTCGCCAGTTTCGCCCGGTGCTCACGGTAGCAAGCTTTGCATCGAAGTAGGCATTCGTGAGCTTAGTGGTCCCGGCGCCTCCGGGAAGGTGAAGATAGACCTCTTGCCGCTGCACGATGAACTGATCCGGGGGCGACCGGTCAGGATCGAGCTTCGCAATCGCGCCGGGGCTGGGCTTGTCCGCCAGAAACAGAACATGCAGCGATTCTTCCGCCAGTCCCGACTTGAGAAAAGGATTTTCAGCTACGACTTCGCTGAGTTCATTGACAGAACGCACTTGCACCGGCGGGCTGAACCCAAACCGTTTCGCAATCCTTCCGGGAATCAGCGCGGGGAGCTTCGCCGCGACGCCTGGAGCCGCGCTGAAAATTACGTTGCCGCTCTGGATGAAGCTGCTCACTTGCAGGCAGCCGGTCTCCGTAAAAAGCTCGACCAGATCTTTCATCGGAAGCTTGTTTTTACCTCCGACGTTTACTCCCCTTAGCAGCGCAACGTACATGATCGGCATCGACGACATTATTATTGAACAGGATGAACAGACGTAGATTTGTCACTAACGTAGCTGGAGCCGCCGGCGGTTTCTTGTATGGCTCCCGGTTGATGCCCGCGCAAGAGGCGGCCGCGAACGTCAAGCGCGTGCTGGTCTTGTTCAAGTGCCATCTGGATGTGGGTTTCGTGGATACCCAAAGCGCCATTATTGCGAAGTATTTCAAGCAATACTATCCGCTGGCTATAGACATTGCGTCGAAACTGCGGCAGTCCGGCGAGCAGCGCTACGTCTGGACCACGGGATCCTGGCTTCTGTTTGAATATTTGGAACAGGCCGGCAAGGCCGAACGCGAGCGCATGGAGAAAGCGATAGAAGCGGGCGACATTGCCTGGCACGCGCTTCCCTTCAGCTGGCAAACCGAATTGATGGACCGTTCGTTGATCACAGGCTCGCTGGCGTTTTCGCAGTCGCTGGACCGGCGCTTCGGCCGGACCACGACAGGAGCCAAGATGACAGACGTCCCCGGCCATTCCCGCGGTTTGATCGCTCCGCTGGCCGAAAACGGAGTAACGCTACTCGACATCGGTGTAAATGCCGCCAGCACGCCTCCGGACGTTCCGCCAATCTTCGTTTGGAAGGATCCGGAAGGCGCTTCACTCATCATGCTCTATCACCGCAAAGAGTATGGTGGCGTGGCGCCCATACCTGGATCCGATCTGGCCATCGCCGTGGAGGTGCGCGACGACAACAGCGGGCCGCATACGGTCGAAGAGATTCATAAGATCTATGCGGAGCTGCAGCGGCAATTTCCGGGCGCGGCGATCATCGCTTCGAGCTTGACAGAAATTGCAAATGCCGTCGTCCCGTTCCGCGGCAATCTGCCCACCGTTACACAAGAGATTGGCGATACCTGGATCTACGGAGTGGCCAGTGATCCAGTCAAAGTGGCGCGGTATCGTGAATTGCTTCGACTCAGGCGCGATTGGATCACCAGCGGCACGCTAAAAGCCGGAAATGCAGTTGACCTGGCCTTCCTGCGCCGGTTTTCCCTAGCGGTGGAGCATACCTGGGGAACCGACACCAAAACCTGGCTTGACTTCGACCACTACACACCGAAGGCTCTCTCCGAAATGCTCGACAAGCCGCGCTACAAGACCGTGACGGGCAGTTGGGTGGAAAAGCGCAGCGATATAGATCAAGCCGTGGCCGCGCTTCCCGTCCCCTTGCGCACGCAGGCGCAACAACGGCTTTCGAATCTACGCCCGGTCGCCCCTACTATTTCCCACATGACGCCGCATAATGCTTCCGATCCAATCGAGAGCCAGCATTTCACAATGAAGCTGGATCCGGCAACCGGGGCAATTCAGCAGCTGCGGAGAAAGTCGAATGGCCGGAACTGGGCGGACGCCGAACATCCGCTGGCGCTCTTCACGTATCAAACACTCTCCAGCGCCGACTACGATCGTTTTCTAGCGACTTACATCACCTTGAAGACTGATTGGGCGCCGAAGGATTTCGGCAAGCCGAATATAGGCCACTTCGGAGCTCAAAGTAAAAGCTGGACTCCAAAACCGATCGAATGCCATTTGCGCAAGGAGGACAAGGGCGTCACACTCCATGTCCGTCTGCGTATCGATGATGACGCAGCACGGCAGTCCGGTCTGGTGGCATGGCCCGAAGAACTGTATCTGGAAATCTTTCTTCCCAGCGCAGAACCGGCGGTACACGTGCAATTCTCGTGGTTCAGAAAACAAGCCAATCGCCTGCCCGAAGCCATGTGGCTCACCTTTCATCCCGATGCGCCCGAAATGCGCAACTGGTCCATGGACAAAGTGGGCCGTGCAGTGTCGCCTTTTGATGTCGTAGCCGGCGGCAACCGCCATATGCACGCGCTCATGGGGGGCCTGAGCTACCGGGATGAGTCGGGCAGTTTGCGCCTCGACACAATGGATGCGCCGCTGGTTGCCCTGGGAGAGAGATCTCCTCTCAACTTCTCAAAGGAACAACCGGATCTTGCCCAGGGGTTCCACTTCTGCTTATTCAACAATGCCTGGGGAACGAACTACGTTCAGTGGTTTGCCGAAGACATGCGCTTTCGCTTTACGCTGCGGGCCTGATCCTATTTGCGCGAAAAGCGCACGTCGAGGAGATCCAATTCCCGCTCAAGGGTCCGCAGCACGTGATCGCCGATCTCTCTACGGTTCCGCATTTCGACCACCGTGGCGCGTTCCACTTCACGCAGCTTACTCGAAATAGCGCGATAACGCTCGGTTAGCGCCTTATTGGACCTCGGCTCCTCGTCTCCGGGCACGGAGGCCAGCCGATGCTCATAAAGCTGCGCCAGGTTGTCATAAACCGGGCTAAACTCCGGCCGGTCGCGCAATCGCATCTCTTCCAACTGCTTAACAGCCGATTGCAGCATGGCTCGCCGGGCTTCCCGTTCCTCTAAATTGGGCGTTCCAGCATCGGAAAGTTTGAACGCGCGGATAAGGTAGGGCAGCGTAAGTCCTTGCAAGACGAGGGTAACGAGTATCACCGCGAAAGTAAGAAAGAGAAGCTCGCTTCTTTGAGGAAAAGGCTGGCCGTTGCTAAGCGTCACAGGCAACGCCATTGCCGCCGCAAGCGACACAACTCCGCGCATACCGGTCCAACCTACAACGAACACTCCGCGGCTGGACATCGGCTTCATATGTTGGTGTAACACCCCGCGCCTGATGCGATCCGCCACGTAAGCGCCCGGAAAAACCCAGATCAGACGCAACAGCACTACAGCGACTGCCAATTGAGCCGCGCTCGTGAGGAGTTTGCCAATGGTGATGCCGCGTATACCTTGCAAGATATACGGCAGTTGCAGGCCGATCAGCAGGAATACCACGGCATTCAGGAGAAAGGTAAGCGTGCTCCAGAACGATTGCAACTCGATCCTCACGCGCGAGGAAAAGATCGACGAGCTTTGCCGTCCCAGATACAGTCCCACCGTCACGGCCGCCAGCACTCCGGAAGTGTGTAGCGCTTCCGCGCCCATGTATGCCACGTAAGGAGTGACAATGCTGACCGTGATCTCTATCGGCGAATGATCGATATACGTTTCCAGCAGGCGAACCAGCTTGCCGGTCAACAGCCCGATGGCGATACCGCCTACTACCAGAACAACCAACCGCAGCAACCCGCCTCCGGCCGAGGGCATCTGCGAGTTCACCACCAGGGCAGTGGAGAATTCCAGCGCTAGCAGTCCAGTGGCATCATTGACCAGACTCTCGCCTTCCAGAATGTGGACGATACGCTGCGGCAAACCGACGCGCTTGGCGATCGCCGTGGCAGCGATGGCGTCCGTTGGAGCAATAGTCGCTCCCAGAACCAAGCCCAGCCGCCAGTCGAAACCCGGAATCAACCAGTGCGCGGCCAGGGACACGCCCAAGACTGTGAATCCAACCAGACCGAACGCCAAGGACAGGATCGTGGTGAGGTTATAGCGAAAATCGCGCCACGATGTTTCGGCGGCGGCGAAAAAGAGCAGCGGCGGCAGTATCGCCAGGAAGATAAGGTCGGGATCCAGGGAAATGCGCGGCAGGCCAGGCACAAAGCTCAGCAGCAACCCACCCACCACCAACACAATCGGATAAGGCGTCTTGAGCCTTTGCGCAAGCGTCCCGAGTCCAATGATGAAGAGCAGTAGCAGGATGAGGACGAATTGTACTTGGTGGATCAAGTTGCCCCCGTACACAGCATAACCTTCCGATTTGCGAATATAGCGGTGATCCCGCTTTCACATGAAAACACCACTTCTTCTGCTCTTCGCTTCACAATTACTGGTCTCGCAGCCTCTGCTCGCGCAGAGCCCCGCTGCCGACAAGGGAGAGCGGCATGAGTTCGTCATCGCGAACTTCCACACGGAGAGCGGCGTGACGCTGCCGGAAGCACACATCGTGTACGGCACATATGGCCATTTGAACGCCGCGCATGACAACGCCATCCTGCTGCCCTCCCACTATATGGCTAAGTTCCACGGCTATGAGTGGCTGATCGGGCCGGGACGCGCTCTGGACACTTCGCAGCTGTTTCTTGTCACCACGGAACTTTTTGGCAACGGAAGTTCCTCTTCCCCCAGCAATACGCCTGAGCCATTCCACGGTCCCCGCTTCCCCGTGATGAGCATCCGTGACAATGTGGCGGCGGTGCACAAGCTATTGACGGAAGATCTGAAAATCACGCACCTCCGAGCCGTTATCGGCTTCTCCATGGGCGCCCAGCAAGCCTTTCAATGGGGCGTCAGTTACCCGGATTTCGCAGACCGCATTGTGGCCACCTCCGGCACAGCAAAATGTTATCCCCACGGCATTGTGCGGCTAGAGGGCCAGATCGACGCCATCACAATGGACCCGGCCTTCCAGAATGGTGACTACACAACTCCGCCAACCAAAGGGTTAGTGGAGTTTGGGACGATTTGGATGGCATGGCTGTATTCGCAGGAATGGTGGCGGCGCGAATTGTGGCGCACCAACGCGAAGCCGGGAACAACCTTTGAAGAATTTTTCAACAATCGCCGCACGCATTTTATTGCCGGCGGCGACGCGAACGACGTCATTCTGCAAATGCGCACCTGGGAACGGCACGACGTAGGAACCACGCCTGGATTTAACGGAGACGTGGAGCGCGCCCTTCGGTCCATCAAGGTTCCGCTGCTTTATATGCCGTCCGAAACCGACCTTTACTTCCCGATTGGAGACGCCCGTTATGAGGCGGCGTTCATGCCCAAAGTCACGCTCCTGCCGATCCCTTCGCTCTGGGGGCACACCGCCGGCGCCGCCAGTAATCCGGCCGACGCCAAATTCCTGAACGAAAACATCGCCCGCTTCCTGTCCGGGCAGCCGGTGGCGGCGCAAAAGACCAATTAGCTCGGGATCGTAAGATTTAAATTGTTATGCGCTTCGCTTGCCAACCGGGTTGTACCAAATGCTGCTCCCGCCGCGGTTGGGTCTATTTGACGGAATCCGATCTGCTCCGGACGGCCGAGTACTTGGGAATGACACCGGCTGCATTTGAGGCGCAGCATGTCGTCCGGTATCGGCGCGTACTGCGCCTTCGAAAGCCGGCGCGAGGCGACGACAACTGCCGCTTCCTGAAGGCGGACGGATGCTCGATTCACGAGGTCAAGCCAACCCAGTGCCGGACCTACCCGTTCTGGCCGAGCTTGCTTGCCAGCAAGGCCAATTGGACCCTTGAGGGAACATTTTGTCCGGGAATCGGCAAAGGACAACTGGTCCAGATCACAACCGCCCGGGACATCGCCGCCGAGATGCCTCGCGCCTATCCGAGTCTGACGGAGTTTTAGCGGATTACCGCCTATAAACCCTATTCCCAGGGCTGATCTTTCGCGAACGCAAAATGCGCCGGAAGAGGCATATCCGTCTTGAAGTACTTTTTATAAGCCGCGATCCAATTCGTGGCGATCTCGTGCTGCGCCTCGGAGAGACTAAGGTCGCCGGAGCAAACCAGATCATGCAGGCGATCCTCCAGCGCATCTTTCACGCGAGCGTTCCAGGTGGTCGAGTAAGGCTCGGGCCAAAGGTTCTGTATATCGTTTGAACCACCTAGTTCGGGGTCGATCAGATAATCCACCTCATAGGCTCGCGGACGCGGGCGCGTGATCCCGTACTCTTGAAACACCCTTTCGCCCAACGCCGCCGAAATGAACCGCACCTTGGGCGGCTGGACAGAACAAACTTCCTTTTCTCTCGTGAACGCAACCACGGCGCCCGGCGTCAGCTGAGAATCCGGAATCAGGTGAGCCTCGCCCGGGTCCGGCTGCAGCGGCGAGCGCGAGATCCTCAACAGCGAGGCTCCCAGCGCCAAGACAACTACCAGACCCGCGGCCGCCAGGCTGGATCGCACGAATAAGCCTTGCCAGTTAGACCGTGGACGTTCGGCGGCAAGCTCCGCCAGGCGGGCTCGCAGTAGCGCGCGCGGACCATCCATATTCGGCAGACGCACACCAATCTCTTGCTGAAGATGGGTGAAGCTCGACATTGCGCTCTCTATCTCCTGCATCCGCCCGCGGCACGCCTCGCACGACGCAAGATGACCCTGGACGTCGCTGGCCCGGCGCTCTACCAGCTCACCATCAGCCGCCATGAGGAGCTCTTGATCCGAGGGATGTACGTGTTCTGGCTGCATCGGTTAATGCCTGTCCGCCCGGCGTAGGCGCGCGAGCGAACGTTCCAGAGAGAGCGCAACCGCTCCAAGCGATACGCCCAGAACTTCGACAATCTCGCGATAGCGCAGACCCTCCGCCCTGAGGTACAGGCAGCGGCGGTCCATTTCGGGTAGCGCTTCCACCACCGCAAGCAGGCGCTCCCGCCTGTGCTGGTACATCAAATGCTCTTCCGGGTTAGGGTCCGGATCCGGTTGAAGCTCTCTTTCCGGGTTCTCCGAGGCGAAAAATAGCCTCGTCTCGGCGCGATTGCTGCTGCAGCGTTTTAAGCCCAGGTTATGGGCCACGCGGAAAATCCAACCGCGTAAATTCGTTCGCGGCCCTTTACGCTGCAAATGCTGAAACAGCGATAGAAATACCTCTTGAATGACCTCTTCGCCATCGTGCGGAGTCAAGCCAAACGTGAGCAGGTAGCGAAGCAGCGGATTCCGTAGCTGGTCAAAGAGACCCGTCACCTCATCGGATAGCAAAGACGATTCGGAAGGCGTCGCGGCTTTCGCGCCCGGCAGCAGAACGGACTGTAGCTCCCGGACCATCACTACACAGTGCAGAGAGTGACCGCTTGGCGCAGCGACGTCATGGGGTCCTTGGTTGGAACAAACTCGTGCGCAAAAAAGCCCTCGTAGTTGAGATCGGCAATCGCCTTTGCAATCGTTCGCCACTGCAGTTCCTGGGTTTCATCCAGCTCGTGGCGTCCGGGAACTCCGCCGGTGTGGAAGTGGCCAATATACTTAATGTTTTCGGTCATCGTGTGGATGATATCGCCCTCCATAATCTGCATGTGATAAATGTCATAGAGCAGTTTGACTCGCGGCGAATCCACGCCCTTCATGACGTCCACGCCCCACGCGGTATGGTCGCACTGGTAGTCGTGATGGTTAATCTTACTGTTGAGCAGTTCCACGCATATCGTGACGCCGCTGTCTTCGGCCATTTTCTTCACTTTGCGCAGACCGATGATGCAGTTTTCTTTCCCTTCCTCGTCCGCTTGGCCGCGCCGATTGCCCGAAAACGTAATCACGTTCGGTAGCTTCGCGGCCGCCGCGCGGTCGATGCCTTCTTTCATTTCCTTTTCGAGACGGTCGTGATTCTCTTTCCGGTTCCAGCCATCTGGAATTGTGCCCGCGCTGTATACCATTGACGAGGTCAGACCATACTTGGCGAGAGTAGGCCACTCTTCCGGCTTGACCAGGTCAATTCCGCTAAGGCCCATTTCCGCGCCGTTTCGGCAGAGGTCGTCAATGCTCATCTTTGCGTAACACCAGCGCGCGGCCGACTGCTTGAGCCTGCCTTTCGGCGCCGCGGCGGGCTTAAGGTTGGTGGCGAGCATCGCGGCTGCGGCCACTTTGACAGCGGATCTTCGTGTGAACGAGCTTAGTACAGACAAGGAAGTCTCCTCTTTCGATCAATTGTACGAACTATAAAATACACCATTGCCACCAGAACGCCCTCCTGTGTGGATTGACAGTTCCGGCGGCTTTAGCGTACCGTGGACGTACAACTCACCCGTATGAGTCAAAGGAGTCGACTTGAATAGACCAGTTCTCGCTTTGTTTAGCTGCCTGACGTTGACCGGCGCGGCGAATGCTCAATCCGAAACGTGGAAGATAGACGCGGCTCATTCAGCGGCACAGTTCGCTGTACGCCACATGGGCATCTCTACCGTTCGCGGGGCATTTACGAAACTAGAAGGCACCGTGCAGTACGACCCGGCCGATGTGTCCAAGACCGTCTTGGAGGTCACAATCGACACCGATTCGGTGGACACGCGCGTCGAGCCGCGAGACAAAGATCTGCGTAGCGAAAAATACTTCGACGTGCAGAAGTTCCCGAAAATGACTTTCAAGTCGAAGCACACGGAACAGGCTGGCGCCGGCAAGTTGAAGATTGCCGGCGACTTCACCCTGCACGGAGTGACTAAGGAAGTTGTGCTTGATGTGGACGGCCCAACCCCATCCGTGAAAGACGCCAAAGGAAACCTGCATATGGGAGCTTCCGCTACAGCCTCCTTGGATCGGACAGCCTTTGGAATTACTGCCGGTCAACCGGTGGTTGGCAACGACATTTCCATCACTCTCGACGTGGAACTCTCCCAACCAGCCGCCGGCAAGTAAGCGGCCCAAAAAGCATTGGCGGTCCCGACAAAGACCAGGACCGCCAACCTCGACACTACGCGCGCTTTAACGCCTAGTGTGCTCCGAGGACGTGGAAGATGATGTAGAAGCAGAAGGAGAAAATCCCCGCTCCCAGCAGCACGCACACCGGCAAAGTGAGAACCCAGGCCATCAGGATGTTTCGCATGGTTTCCATTTGCAGTCCCGAGCGGTTCGCGGCCATGGTTCCGGCCACACCCGAGGACAGCACGTGCGTGGTGCTTACCGGAAGTCCGAATTTATCGGCAATTCCGATTGTCGCCATAGCCACGAGTTCAGCCGAAGCTCCCTGCGCATAGGTGAGATGTTCCTTACCGATTTTCTCGCCGACGGTGACCACGATACGCTTCCAACCGATCATGGTCCCTAATCCGAGCGCGAACGCCACTGCGATTTTCACCCAGGTCGGAATGAATTTGGTTTCGGCTGAAAGCGCGGAACTGTAAGCGGTCAACGCCGTCACCTCAGCCGGATCGGCGATCTTCTTGGTCTTAATGAGCTTGTTGATGGATTCGCTCATCAGGTAGATATCGGTACGAAATCGCTGCCGCTGCGTCACGGTGAGATCTGCGTAGCTGCTGCGTCCGTTTAGCTCGCCAAAGACATCCTGATTTTTGCCTTCCAAGGCGGCAAACGTTTGCGGCGTGGCAACACCTTTTGTTTTCAGGAAATCGGACAGTGCATCCACCGCTTCCTGGCCAGCAATCTGCGTGTCGCTGTGAGTTTTGAGGATGGGGCTAGCCTGCTGGGAGTATTGGACGATGTGCTGGATGTCGGCTGGCTGGGCAGCCGGGTTCAGGGCGTAAGTCCCGGGCAAGATACCCACTAAGATCAGGACAAGCAGACCCATGCCCTTTTGCCCATCGTTCGAGCCATGAAAGAAACTCACTCCACTGCAAGTTAGTATCAGGAGGCCGCGAATCCAAATTGGCGGTGGTTGATCTTTCTCGGGCGCCTTGTACAACTCTGGGTTTCTAATCAATGCCTTGGCGAGAAGTAGCAAGGCACCGGCACAAACGAAACCGACTACAGGAGAAATAATGAGCGACGAAAACACCTCGCTTGCCTTGGACCAATTCACGCCTTCGCCGAAAACATGTCCCGGGGTGAGTAGCGAATTGGCCAGTCCAACGCCCATAATGGAGCCTACCAGCGTGTGCGAGCTGGATGCCGGAAGGCCCAGATACCAAGTGCCCAGATTCCAGATGATCGCCGAAAGCAGCAGGGAAAAAACCATGGCGAAGCCGGCGCCGGATCCAACGTTCAGCACAAGTTCCACCGGGAGCAAGGCGACAATGCTAAAGGCAACCGCGCCGGAAGAAGTAAGCACTCCCAAAAGGTTCAAGCAGCCCGACCATACAACGGCGTAAACCGGTTTGAGACTATGGGTGTAAATTACGGTAGCTACGGCGTTCGCAGTATCGTGAAAACCGTTTACGAATTCAAAAGCCAGAGCAAGGCCAACCGCCAGTAATAATAAGATAGCGGTTCCAATCGTTACCGATTCCCCGAATAGATGCAAACCAACTCCTGTCGGTGCTTGAAGTGAATTAGACTACGACGCTCAAAAGGATATGGGATAAATGTTAATGGGTAATGACAAACAGCGCCTGCGGCGGCCCCGTTTTGAGCATTTATTCCTGCGTTTCGGAGCGGGAGCGCACCTTTTTGATCCTCTTACCAAGTCCAGATTCTGGAACCCTTTTTGCTGGACAACGATTACTCTCGGCGTAATCGGCTGGGTAGTGGCGTTCTGGATTCTGCGGCCATTCGCCGAATAAAGCCGAATAAATAGGTAGCAGCGAGAGGAAGGTGAGTTGGTACAATCGCCCAGCATGCGCAGATCTCTTTTCCTAACCGCTACAGCCGCGGCAATGTTCGCCCATTCCCTCATGGCCCAAGCGCCTTTAGACCAGAAAGACGTTCAGTACGCGCTGCCCGGCGGCAAGCCGGTGCTGCTGGACCTGCACGTTCCGGAGGGACCGGGACCCTTTCCAGCCGCCATTCTGGTTCACGGCGGAGGCTTCGACGGAGGGCATAAGGACACCAACGTAAAGCCCCTGTTCGACGTGCTTGCCAATGCCGGGTTCGCCTGGTTCAGTATCGACTACCGGCTCGCGCCGGCCGCGCATTTTCCGCAGGCGATGGGTGACGTCGACCGCTCCATCAGGTGGGTCAAGACGAATGCCAAGAAGTATCGCGTGGATGTCTCCAAGATCGCCATCATTGGCGAGTCGGCGGGAGGCTTTCTGGTGAACTACGCCGGAACACATGAGACGCCGGCCACAAAAATTGCCGCGGTGGTCGATTTTTACGGGCCGGTCGACTACGGGAAGCAGGCTCTCGCCCGCCGCGATCATCCCGAACTCTTCAACATGGCCACCATCAATAAGCACGCGGAAAATGGCGGCGGCATCCGCTTCTTCGGCGCGGAGAAGCTCGACAGCGCGGGTCTCTCCAAATTGCGCGCGATCTCGCCCATTGCCGCGGTGCACCCGGGAATGCCTCCGTTCCTCTGTATACATGGGACGAAGGACGATCAGGTATCGTTTGAGCAATCCACCGACATGTGTACCGCCATGAAAAACCTCAACGTGAATTGTGAATTAATTACGGTGGAGGGCGGCGGCCACGGCATGAACAACTGGAAGGCGCCGGACATGCAGCACTGGAAGCCAGAGATGGTGGCTTGGTTGAAGAAGACGTTGCACGTGAACTAAGCACATGTGAATCGGGCGGATTTTCACTTAGTGAAAGCTATCGAAGATAAAAGCCCGGTCTTCCGATTCCCAGAAACGGCATCGCACTACACGCGCTCGTTGAATAGAACCCCAAGAGTTTCGGAACACGCATCCCTTTCACCCGCTCGCCGGTCGTGAGTTTGAAGCTCTCGCCCGCAAAGACCACGGCGGTGAATTCAGAGTGTGCTTCCTCATTAGTTTACAGGTAAACAGTCGAGATCTGGGAGATATCGGCAGATGCCCAACGACCCGGGAAAGCGATCCAAGCGGGATGCTCTGAGGCGGCACGGTAGGCTCAATCCTCATCCTGACGCCGTGACAGATCCGCTGTTTCAAACCGGAGACTTCTGCGATTCCGACGACCTCGTGCAAGTTCCATCTCAACAATAGTAAGCATGCCGCGCGCGGCGTCGGCTCCTCATGCCGAATTGATGCCACTGGTAAGCCGTCACCCGTCCTGAAACCTTTCTCGTTGAGGATTCGAGCCGTCTCCGCATAGTTGTAGTTGTCCAGGAGGCGATCCACTTCGGCTACCATCGCGGGATCTGAAGTGCAAATGCCAAATACAAGCTGCATGCCCGAGGCGTCTCCGCGCCGGCACTGCCGGATCTCTGTATATTGTCGCTCAGACTGCCTGATAGAAAACACGCTCGTTCTGCCTAACCGGCCCTGAATTCGTCCGTTTGATAATAAGGTGGTCTATGGGAACAGAGAAACCGAAGGCCGATCTTTTGCCTGGCACGCTGGACATGATGGTTCTCAAAATACTGACCCGGGGCCATCTGCATGGTTATGCCATTGCTCAAGTTATTCAGCAATTGTCCGACGATCTTCTGCGGGTGGAAGAAGGATCTCTCTACCCTGCTCTCCAGCGGCTGGAACTTAAAGGCTGGATCGAAGGGGAGTGGGGTCTGTCGGCCAGTAATCGCCGGGCTCGCTTCTACACGCTTACGTCGGACGGCCGGAAACATCTTAACGCGGAGGCTACCCGCTACATGCAGGTAACCGGGGCGGTTGCCCGGATTATGGGGTTCGCTTAATTAAAAGGACGCTTTGGCAAGTGGCATTCCGCCGGGCCGGTAGCGCATGAGGAAACGGTATGAGATTCGGCACGAGTTGGAAGCGCTTTCGGCTGCGCCTGCGGTATTTGGCACGACACAGCGAGCGGCAGCAATTGCTGTGGGAGGAAATGGATTTCCATATCGAATCGATGGCGCAGGACTTGGTCGGGAGAGGTATGTCAGAGCAGGAAGCGCGTGCGGCGGCGCACAGAAGGTTTGGCAATATGACACGAAACTCAGAAGAGGCCCGCTCCGTGTGGATCGTCCGCTGGATGAGCGATCTCGCGCAGGATCTGCGTCAGGCGTTTCGCGGAATGCGGCGCGATGCCGGATTCACCGCCTTTGCGATTCTCATCGCCGGCCTCGGCATCGGAGCCAGTTCCACGGTCTTCAGTGTGGTCAATGCGCTGCTACTGCTACTGCGCCCGCTCCCGTTTCGCGATCCAGGACGGCTGGTATGGATTACCAACGGCGACGACTGGACCTCCACCCAAGCCGAATACTATTCAGACCTCGGGGAATTGAACCGATCGTTCTCCGATCTGGCGGGATTCGCCGGTTATGGTGTGGGCGATAGACAGTTAACCGGAACCGGTGAGCCCCAGCGTCTCACGAGCGTTCCCGTGACTGCGAACTTCTTCGCAGTGCTGGGTGTGCAGTCCGCAATCGGAAGATCGTTCACCACCGAGGAGTGCCAGGGGAGGTATTCCGCTCCGCCGGCCGTGCTCTTGAGCTACAGTTTTTGGCGGCGGCGGTTTGCTTCAGATCCCAACGTTGTGGGCCGGAAGCTGACTTTGAACAATTCGCCGGTGACCGTGGTGGGCGTGCTGCCTGCATCCTTTGATTTCGGGAGCGTCTTTGCTCCAGGCACGCTGATCGATATCTTTGTTCCCTGGCCGCTGACGGACAAAACAAAACCTGCTGGGAACACGATGAAGATCGTCGGAAGGCTGAAGCCCGGCGCGACCGTGCAGGGCGCACAGGCTGCGGTTTGGCGCAGCAGAACTCTTTTATCGACAATGTGCTGAACCGCGCCCGCTCCGTCCCTGGCATTGTGGCGGCCGGGATTACTGACGTCTTGCCACTGCGCGACGACCGGGGGTGGGCTATATCCGGTAAGGGACAGGTTTACGAGAAGGGTCATCAACCAGAGGCATTCATTCGCGTTGTAAGCGACGGGTATTTCGAGGCAGCAGGAATTCCGTTACGGTTGGGTAGAAAATTCACGGAGAAAGATCGCGCATCCAGCGAACGCGTCGTAGTGGTCAATGAGACGCTGGTCCGGACGTTGTGGCCGGGCCAAAACCCAGTGGGACAGATGGTCACGACGGATGGGGGACGGAGGGTCGTCGGCGTAGTCGCAGACGTCCGTCATGCAGCTCTGGAAAAGGCGAGCGGGTCGGAAATGTATTTGCCCATGCGGCAAACCGGCGACTTCGCGGCCATGCAGCTGGTAGTGCGAACCGCGCTTCCACCGGACGGGCTGGCGGCTGGGATTCGAACGGCACTCCGGCCGATCGACCCGAATCTGCCGGTCCGCGAGTTTGTGACGTTCCAGGATCTAGTCGACAAAGCGGTTTCACCGCGGCGGTTTCTGGTGCTATTGCTGGCCGGATTCGCGGCTTTCGCCTTGATACTCGCCTCGCTCGGGATCTACGCCGTGATTTCCTATTCGGTAAGTCAGCGGGTGCAGGAAATTGGAATTCGAATGGCGCTGGGTGCATCCGCGACTAATCTGCAGAGTCGTATTCTTCTGCATACGCTTGGATTGGCTACCCTGGGGCTGGCGCTGGGAATGGCCGCATCGCGAGCTCTCTCGAGCGTGCTGGGAAGCCTGTTGTTCGGCGTAACGTCCGGGGACCCACTCACATTTGTCGGAATGGGGACGCTGTTGATCGCGGTTGCGGCCGTCGCTGGATATGTTCCCGCGCGGAGAGCTTCGCGAATCGATCCGATGGTGGCATTGCGAGCGAGTTGAACGGAAACGATCCCGGCGCGGCTGTTTTCGCGATCACCGCGACCGCTACGTCGACGACGGCATCTTGTATCGCGTCCGCTAGCGGTGGCTTACGCCACGACCGCTTCAACGGGCACTTCAATTGGGTGCTTATGTTTGCACTCCGGGTTCGGGCACTGGGCGGTCGGTCCGGCCTTTAGGAACTTTTCAATAAGGTAGCTGCTGCCGCAATCGGGGCACTTTTCCAGGATGGGCTTGCCCCAGGCGACGAAGTCGCATTCCGGGTAGCGGTTGCAGCCGTAGAAAGTCCGGCCGCGCTTGGAGCGCCGCTCGACGATCTCGCCTTCCGTGCAGTTCGGACACGGTACGCCAATCGTCTTCTGCTTCACGAATTTGCAGGTGGGGTAATTGCTGCAAGCCACAAATTCCCCATACCGGCCATACTTTTGCACCAGATGATTGCCGCAGTTCGGACACTTCTCTTCTAGCGGAACGTCTTTACGCTGCTCGCCGCCTATCTGCTTGGTGGTTTTACATTCGGGATACCCGGAGCAGGCGAAGAATGTGCCAAAGCGTCCCTTTTTCAGCACCATCGGGCGGCCGCAATTCTCGCAGTATTCCTGCTCGTCCTGCTCGCCTAAGTCAGCCTTATCGACGTCGGGCAGATCGACTGTCAGCTCGCGCGTATTGGTGCAGTCCGGGTAGCCGGTACAGGCGATAAAGCTGCCATGCTTGCCCCATTTGATGACCATGGGCTTGCCGCATTTATCGCAGATGAGATCGGTCGGCTTCTCCATCCGTTTGATGTCGGTCATCGTGCGGCCGGCGTGTTCCAGGTCCTTTTGGAACCTGCCGTAGAAGTCGGCCATGGCGATGCGCCATTCCAGTTTGCCTTCTTCGATTTCGTCCAGCTCCGCTTCCATGCGCGCCGTGTAGGTCACATCGAAGAGATCGTTGAAGCTCTCGAGCAGAAGATCGGTGACCACCATGCCAAGCTCGGTGGGGATGAATTTGCCCCCCTCTTTCTTGACGTACTCGCGGTCCTGGA
This sequence comes from Bryobacteraceae bacterium, assembly GCA_035316385.1. Classification (GTDB taxonomy): domain Bacteria; phylum Acidobacteriota; class Terriglobia; order Bryobacterales; family Bryobacteraceae; genus Bog-105. Next base: position 15,670 of record DATHIZ010000509.1, read on the forward strand.
TGGTCGAAAGAATCGAGGCGTAAGTAGAAGGCCGGCCTACGCCATCAGACTCCAATTTCTTGACCAGCGTCGCTTCGTTGTAGCGGGGCGGCGGCTCTGTAAAGTGCTGCTCGGGAAGAATTTCCTTGAAGCGCAGTTCCTCGCCTTCGGACACGGCGGGCAGCTTATGCTTCAGGTCGTCGTCGTCCTCGTCCTTCTGATCCTTGCCTTCCTCGTAGATCTTGAGAAATCCTTCGAACTTCAGCACGCTGCCGGTGGCGCGAAAAGTGTATGGGACCTTGCTCAAGCCAGTTGTGCTGATATCGATCGTCGTCTGGTCGAACAGCGCCGGATTCATTTGCGAAGCCATGAAGCGCATCCAGATCAATCTATAGACTTTCAACTCGTCTTCGGCAAGGTATTTTTCGAGCGATTCGGGCGTCCGCAGGACCGAAGTGGGGCGGATAGCTTCGTGCGCATCCTGTGCGTCTTTTTTGGTCTTATAAACGTTCGGCGTTGCCGGCAAGAAGTTCGCGCCGTACTTTTCGGCAACGAAGCTGCGCACCTCGTTTAGCGCGTCATCGGAAACACGCACGGAGTCGGTACGCATGTAGGTGATCAAGCCCACAGCCCCGTCCTCGCCTATTTCCTTACCTTCGTACAAGCCCTGCGCCAGCATCATGGTTCGCTTAACGCTGAAACGCAGCTTGCGGGAGGATTCCTGCTGCAGGGTGGAGGTGATGAACGGCGGAACCGGATTGCGCTTCTTCTCGCGGGTTGCCACCGATTTGACGGTGTACTTTGCGCCTTCGAGGTCGTCCGTGATGCCTTTGGCGGTGGCTTCATTCCCGATCTCCACCGATTCGTCGGCCTTCTTGTTAAGCCGGGCCGTGAGAACCGGCGCCTTTTTGGCGTTTAGCGCAACGTCGATGGTCCAGTACTCGTGTTTTTGAAAGGCACGTATTTCACGCTCCCGCTCGACCACCAGGCGGACTGCCACGGTTTGCACCCGGCCGGCCGAAAGTCCGCGCCGGACCTTATCCCACAACAGCGGGGAAATTTTGTAGCCGACCAAGCGGTCGAGCACCCGGCGCGCCTGCTGCGCTTCAACCAGATGCACGTTTACCGCAAGCGGCTTTTCGAATGCCTTTTTCACGGCCGCGGCCGTGATTTCATTGAACATTACCCGGAAAATCGCTGGCTTGCCGGGCTTTTTCGGCTCCAGTTCTTCCTGCAAGTGGAAACAGATCGCTTCGCCTTCGCGATCAGGATCGGCCGCGAGGTAGATCGAATCGACGCCTTTTGCCGCCTGTTTCAGC
>DATHIZ010000510.1:0-6404 GCA_035316385.1 Bryobacteraceae bacterium
CTGCTCTTTCCCGTCACAGTCGTGCTGGTTCCGGGAATCGGCACCAACCACAGCAGGCGTTTGTGGCGCACCTTTGCTTCCACTTCTTCCTTGGTAATCGTTTCCGGCTTCAAAACGGCTGGATCCTGCCATTTGGTGTCCTGTCCAGCCGCCGCGCCCGTGTCCATGAACCCCGGCTTGATCTGCAGGAACGCCTGTCTGCGGAGACCGGTCAGGTACTCGCGCACTTTGGGCTGCATCTTCGGACCGTACAACTGATTTTCGATCTCACTCTTCACATCGGACAACGGCGCAAGCCCGGTCTTGGTGTGGTCTTCTACTTTGAAAATTTCGTACCCGGTGGGAATCTTGACCGGTTGGGTGACCGAGCCTTTGGGCAGGTCCCAAACAGCGGACTCGATTTCAGGCGTCAGTTCGCCCTTCTTATAACTGCCGAGCTGCCCGCCATCCTTCGCGGTGCTGGCGTCGGAGTTGTCGCGCGCCAGGTCGGAGAAGCGCTGGCCCTTGCCCGCGTCGTCGGCAACCTGTTTGGCCTTTTTAGCCGCGGCTGCGATGCCGGCTGCGTCTTTGCCCTGGGTGGAGATCAGGATCTCACTGAGATAGACCTTTTCATCGCGCACGAAATCCGCCTTATGCGCATCGTAAAAATCCTGGATTTCCTTCGCGCTGATATTGATGCGCCGTCCCACTTCCTGGCCGATCACCTCGCGAGTCAGCGACTGGTTCTTGGCTTCGCTCAGGAAATCTTCATAGCTCATGCCGGATTGCTGCCGCACATAGTCATGGAACTTCTCGGGATCGGTAATTCCAGACTGGCGCTGCAAGCTGGCAACGTACTTGCTGATCTCCGAATCCACATTAATGTTCAGCTCTTTGCCCTTTTGCGCAAGCAGCAGTTCATCTATGCGGTCGCGCAGCGCGTTCTTCTGCCGTTCTTCGACGGCCTGCTGCAACTGCGCTGCGCTCGCACCTTGCTGCGCTTTCATCTCCTGAGCGGCATCTTTGGAGACGCGTTTCACCTCGTTCTGGCTTACGATGTCGCCATTCACTTTGGCGATGATCTGGTCTACGACCGTCGCGGTCGGATTGTCGGCGGCGGCGCACACGCATCCTAAGGCGAGGGCCGCCCCAAAGGCGAAAAACGGAAGGTGTACAGCTTTCATAGCGTTCCTCTTCATTATGGCAATAGATTATGGCGATAGGGGAGCCGCAGTTGGCGACAACTGCGGCGCGGCGCCGGTTAGTTCCAGTAACATGTCTTTCAATTCGCTGATCAGCTCGCCCGGACCGGCCGATGCTTTCAGCGGAACTTTCAACACGCCCGCGGGCGTAAATTGGGCTCCGGCCGTACCGCGAACCAGCGCCATCAGCTTGAACGGATCTATTTTGGACTGCTGATGGAACTTCACGTTCGCGACGCCCTGCCGCCGGTCAATGGATTCCACGCCCGCCTGCTGCGCCATATTCTTCAACAGGGTGAAGCGTAGCAGATTCGAAACTTCTTCGGGCGCCGGGCCGTAGCGGTCGGCCAGTTCGTCCGCAATGCGTTTCGCCTGCTCCTCGTCCTTGGCGTCTGCAATGCGCTTATAGGAACGCAGGCGCTGCGCATCATCCGAGATGTATTCGACCGGGATGCGAATGTCCAGGCCAAGATTCAACGTGGCGTGAATCTCGAGCGGCACTTCTTCGCCCTTCAATTCTTTGACGGTTTCCTCGAGCAGCCGCACATAGGTGTCGTAACCCACGGCTTCGATGTGGCCGTGCTGCTCGCCGCCCAGCAGATTCCCCGCGCCCCGCAGTTCCAGGTCGAGCGCGGCAATCTTGAAACCCGCTCCCAGGTCACTGAACTCCTTGAGTGCGGCCAGGCGCTTCCGGGCGATCTCGCTCAACTGCGTATCGACGGGAATCAGCAGGTACGCATACGCCCGGCGGTTGGAGCGTCCAACGCGGCCGCGCAACTGATAGAGTTCGCTCAAACCATAGCGTTCCGCATTCTCGATTAGGATGGTGTTGGCGAGCGGAATGTCCAGTCCATTTTCGACGATTGTGGTGCACACAAACACGTCGTAATCGTGTTTCATGAAGCCCAACAGCACCTTTTCGAGCTGGGCTTCGCCCATTTGCCCGTGTCCCACGCCGATCCTGCAATTGGGAATCAGCTCCTGGATGGAAGCGGCGCGCATGAAAATCGTGTCCACGCGATTGTGCACGAAATACACCTGCCCCTGCCGCGCGAGTTCCTGCTCAATGGCGGACTTGATCAGATCGCTATTGAAGTGCGCCACGACAGTGTTGATGGCTAGCCGGTCTTTGGGCGGGGTTTCGATTACCGACATATCGCGCAGCCCCAGCAGCGACATATGCAGCGTGCGCGGAATGGGAGTCGCGCTCATGGTCAGCACGTCCACGTTATGCCGGATCTGTTTCAGGCGTTCCTTATGCTTGACGCCGAAGCGCTGTTCCTCGTCGACAATCAGCAAGCCAAGATCGTAGAATTTAACATCCGGTGAGAGCAGACGGTGCGTGCCTATGAGAACGTCGACTTTCCCCGCTGCCAGTTCTTCCAACACAGCTTTTACTTCTTTCGGACTGCGAAAACGGCTGACAAGCTCGACACGTGCGGGAAAAGACGCAAAGCGCCGCTTGAACGTTTCAAAATGTTGGAAGGAAAGTACAGTGGTGGGCGCCAGTACGGCCACTTGCTTCCCGTCGCCCAACGCTTTGAAAGCCGCGCGCATGGCGACCTCGGTTTTGCCGAAGCCAACGTCGCCGCACAGCAGCCGGTCCATGGGCTGCTCGCTTTCCATGTCACCCTTGATCTGCTTGATAGCGCCGAGTTGATCTTTGGTGGCCGAGTATTCGAAGCCGTCTTCGAATTCGCGCTGCCAGTTGCCGTCAGGCGAAAACGAAAATCCCTTGGCCATGCGCCGCTGGGCGTACAGCTTTAGAAGCTCATCCGCCATATCGCGCATCTTTGCTTTGACGCGGGACTTGGTTTTCTCCCAGGTGACGCCGCCCAGCCGGTCCAGATGGGGTTTGGCTTCGCCCGCGCCGCGATACTTCTGAATCAGGTCGAGCCGGGTCAGCGGGACATAGAGCTTGGAGTCGGCGGCGTATTCCACCAGCATGAAATCGCCCTTTTGATCGCCCTGCGCCAGTTCCTTAATGCCCAGGAAGCGGCCCACGCCGTGGGTGCTGTGGACTACGAAATCACCCGGTTTAAGGTCGGCTACGTCGGCTGCGAAAGCGGCCAGTTGCGACTTCGTCGGCTGGCGTGCGATCAGGTCGGAGGTTTCGAAAAGGTCCTCGGAACCCAGGATGGCCAGGTGCGAATCGCTGAGGACCGCGCCGCGCCGAACCGAACCTTTGATGAGAAACGTACTGGAAACCGCGCCGGCATGGTAGGCGCGTTCCACCAGGGAGGGCCGGGCGCCGGTGGTGGATTCAAGGCCCAGCTGATAGGGGATCGAATATTCCTGGAGCACATCGGCAAGCCTCTCGATTTCGCCTGCCGATGCCGCGAAGAACGCGACGCGATTGCCCCTCTCGACCAAAGTGCGCGCTTCCGCCACCGCTATGGCCATGTTGCCTTGGAATGTGAGTGACGGGCGGGTCGGAATGTGAATGGCCGCTTGCTCGGAAGCCGCGCCCGTCACCAATTCCAATTCCTGAAAATCGACAATGGCGCGGCCGGCGAGGGAGGCGCTCAGTTCTTCCCATCGGAGGAAATTCTTATCCGGCTCGATGAGCGCCGGGCGGTCCGGATTATCCAGGCGCTGCCAGAGCCGGTCGGCCGCTGACGAGATGTCGTCCGGTTCATCCAGCACCACAATTGAATCGGGATTAAGCGACAGCAGATTCTGCGTGCGCGGCCGCACCAGCGGAACCAGGAACTCCCAGCCGGGAAATACTTCGCCGGGATTGGATAGGTCGAGGTCGATCTGCTCGGCTGCGTCGGCCAGTTCGCGGAGCAGTACACGCGAGCGCGGATATTCGGCCAGCGGCAGCAGCGTGGCGGAAGAAACCTTCAGCACGGAGCGTTGCGACTCCACTTCGAACTGGCGAATGGATTCTATCTCGTCGCCGAAAAACTCGATGCGCACCGGACGCGCGGCTTCGGCCGGATAGACGTCAAAAATGCCGCCCCGAATGGAGTACTCGCCCACCATCTCCACCGGTTCCCGGCGCTTGTAACCGATATTTTCGAGATGCTGCACCAGGTCTTCCAGCGAAAGTTCTTCGCCTGTTCGCAGCACCAGCGCGAGCTGCCGGTAAAAATCAGCCGATTCGACCCGCAACAGGGCAGAAGCCAGGGGTGCAATGGTGATGGGGATTTTTTGCGCGGAGAGCCGCCAAAGGCTGATCGCCCGCTTTTCTTCAATTTCATTATGGGGCGACAGGCGCTGATGCGGCAGCACATCCAGCGCGGGAATCAACTGAGGAGGAGGTAGGTCGCGGCCCTCGAAGAGCATGCCAAAGAAAACTTCCACCGATTCGAGCAGCGTCTCGGCCTGCTTGTTGCCATCCACCAGGACAAACAGCGGCTTTTCCGTGGCTTGGTACAGCAAGACGAGATAGAGTGCTTTGGCGGTGGCGACCAAGCCGGACACCGGGAACGGCCCGCGTTCCCCGCGCGTCAGGCGCTGCAGCAAAGACTGAAAGCCGGGCTGCTTGGCGGCCGATTGAAGCAGTTCTCTGGTAGCGGGATGAGTCACAGGTTTGCGTGCCGGGCAAGGATGCTCTCCGCGACGGCAGTGGTGGAGAGGCCGGGTTCGAGCGGCAGTGCATGCACCGTTCCACCGGCAGCTTCCACTTCCTCGCGGCCTGCTATAAAGTGGGTCCAATCGGCGCCCTTCACCAGCACATCCGGCAGAACGGCGGCGATCAGGGCGCACGGGGTGTCTTCATCAAACAGCGTCACGGCATCCACCGATTCGAGTTCCAGAGCCAGCGCGGCCCGTGTCCGCTCATCGAAAAACGGCCGCGATGGCCCTTTTAGACGGTGCACGCTGGCATCGGTATTCAGCGCCAGAACGAGCACATCGCCCAGGGAACGCGCGCGCTCCAACAGGCGGACATGGCCCGGATGCAAAATGTCGTAGCAGCCGTTGGTGAAAACCACTTTTTTGCCTTGCGATTTCCACGCGTGCCGCTGCTCGATCAGTTCCGGGCGCGTATAGAGGTTACTCATTCCCAGTCTCATTCTACGATTGGATGGCCGGTTTTTTTTAAAACTCCGGAGCGCACGGATTCGGAGTGGCGAGCCGATAGAGGAACTCGCAAGGCGAGGGGGCCGTCCGGCCGCGCCCTATACCCTTAAAACCAAGTTACTCCAATGGGGTAACCTGGCCAATGTTCGCTGGGAGTGCCAGACGGCGCCAGCGCGGAAAGCGCCTCCCAAGGAACTGCACCCCAGCGGACAGCAACCCGGTTGTCGGGGTGGATTCGGGTGGCGAGAGGCACCAGGTCTGTCTGTTAGATCGGCAGCGGAGCAAGATTGGCGAGCGATCCGGCGGATCGCAGCTGACCGTGTGTGCGAGCAGTTGCGCTGTGAAGCGCTGGATCTCACTGCTGGAACGGGTGAGCGCATCGCGGAACACGTCAGTTTCTCCGCCCCGTCCTCCAGGTTGCTTGAAGAACAGCGAAAAAAAACCTCGGCAGCTCAAAACCATCTCCTCACAGAGATTTCACAGGATGCGAGTCGCCCTGAACACGCAATGGTCCGGCTCTTACGCTCATTCCCAGGTCCCGGTGCCCTGTATTTCGGCCCGGTTTCGCGCGGTGGCTCAACTTTTGAATGCGAACCAACAGGCGCCGCGCCCCTCACCGGACGAAACGGGGTAATTGTTCGCAGCGGCAGCGGGGTGCCACTACTGGATGGGCTCTCTCGAAGAGAATGCCGCGATTGGCATATCCTTGAACAACAATTATGAACGCCAAATCTCAAGCTGAATTCATTCTTGCTGGCGTGCTGATGAAGCAACTCCTGGACGGAAAAGACACCAATGGAACCTTCTGCTTGTTCGAAAACAGAAGCGACGGGCAGTCGAGCACCCCAATCCACATTCACGCGAACGAAGACGAGACCATCTACATGATGGAAGGAGAGATCCAGGCCATCGTGGCGGGCGAAACGAGGACTATTCGGGCGGGCGAAGCTATGTTCCTGTCACGCGGCATTCCGCACCAGTTGATCAACCGCAGCGGCCAGCCCGCGCACTACACTCTTTTGTGCACCCCAAGCGGGTTTGAAGGATTCGTCGCGGAAGGCGGCTATTCCCGGAAGTCCGGCGGACGAGTGCAGCCGCCCACAGCGGAGGACGTCGCTCGGATGCAGGACGCCGCTCCACGGTTCGGCATCACGCTTCTTCCGGGCTGGTAAGGCGTTCCCGGCGGTTCACGCC
>DATHIZ010000511.1:0-4201 GCA_035316385.1 Bryobacteraceae bacterium
CTCAAGTCTCTCGCGAGCCGCGGCACTATGCACGGATACGGAATTACGGTTCATATTCAAACCATCGCCGGGGACCCTCTCAAGGTGGAAGAAGGTTCGCTCTACCCGGCACTCCACCGCATGGCGCACGAGGGATGGATCAGCGCGAAATGGGGCACGTCTGAAAATAACCGGCGCGCGCGCTTTTACTCTATTACTCCGCAAGGACGAAAGCAGCTTGCGGCGGAAGAGAGCCGGTGGAGCGAACTCACGCAGGCCGTCGCCCGCATTCTGCAATTCGTTTGAAGGCTAACCGATGCTGGAAAAAATCTGGAATACGATCCGCCCGGCACGCCTGCAACGCGAGCTCGACGAGGAACTGCGGTACCACGTGGAACTGCGCGCCCGCGATCTGGAAAAGGCAGGCATGCTGCCCAGTGCCGCGCAAGCCGAAGCGGCGTTGCGACTAGGTAACTTCACCTTGGAATCCGAAAGGACACGCGACATGGATATCTCCATTGCCCTGGAGGGCATCCTCAAAGACCTGCGTTATGCCTTGCGCCAACTGGCCCACAGCCCGGTCTTTACGGCCGTCGCCATAGCTTCGCTCGCGCTCGGCATCGGAGCCAACACGGCCATCTTTAGCATCTTCAATGCCGCTTTGCTGGCTTCGCTCCCTGTTCACAATCCGCACGAGTTGGTGATCCTCACCAATCCCGATGCCGCTGGCGTCGCTATAGGGCAACAAGACGGTGAGCGCAGTTTATTGACATACGCCGAATACGAGGCATTGCGCGATCGTTCCACCGGCAGTTCCGGAACCATGGCCGGTCTCCTTGCTTCAGAATCTCAATTGAATCGTTGGTCGGTGCGTATCGCCGGCGGTTCACAAGAGGACATGCGTGGCCGGCTGGTGAGCGAAAATTACTTCTCGGTCCTGGGCGTGGAGCCGTTGGCCGGCCGGTTTTTCAGGCAAGCCGATGCCGCTGGAGCGGGCAGCGATCCCTATGCGGTTATCAGCTATGACTACTGGCAGCGCCGGTTCGCGCGAGCGCCTACCGCAATCGGCACCTCCATTCGTCTCTACGGAGCAACGCTAACCATCATCGGCATTGCTCCGCCCGGCTTTCATGGCGAAACCGGGGGACAGGCGCCGGATATTTGGGCGCCGATGATGATGCAGCCGCTGGTGAAACCAGGCCGTGATTGGATACAGGAAGACCTGAACAAATCTATCAATAAGGTCATGTGGCTGCACGTCTTCGGCCGGCTTAAGCCAGGCATCGCCTTGCCCAAAGCGCAGGCCGAAATCAACGTTCTGTTCAAAGCAATCATCGACAGTGGATATTCGAAAACTCTATCCCTTAAACTCCGGAAAAATTTCCTCGATCAGCACATCAAGATACGCGACGCGAGGACCGGCGCCTTTGGCGATCGAAATGAATTCTCGCAACAGCTGCTTGTGCTGCTGGTGATAGCAGCGCTTGTGCTCCTCATCGCTTGTGCCAATGTCGCGAACCTGCTGCTAGCTCGCGCGGCCGCACGCTACAAAGAAATTGCCGTTCGCCTCTCCATCGGAGCCGCAAAAGGCCGCCTGGTGCGCCAGTTTCTAACCGAGAGCTTGTTGCTGTCCGCCCTGGGTGGCGCCGCGGGAGTGCTTGTCGCAATTGCAGCCGCCAGAGGTCTGGTCGCCATGTTTTCCGATCCGGAAAATCCCCTGCAGCTCTCGACGGCATTCGACTGGCGTGTTCTGGCTTTCACGTTTGCCGTCACCCTTACTACGGGCGTCTTATTTGGCTTGGCTCCCGCGCTACGCGGCACTCGCGTCGATATCAGCGAGAGCCTTGAAGAAAACACCCGCAGCGCCACCGCCACGGGGAGACGAATGACCTTCGGTAAAAGCCTGGTTGCCGCGCAAATCGCAATCTCTCTACTGCTTCTCGTCGGCGCAGGTCTCTTCCTTCGCACTCTCTGGAAGCTTCAATCCGTTGCGCTCGGGTATGCGAAAGAGAGTCTGCTGCTCGTTCGCGTTGACGCATTGACCGCCGGCTACCAAGACGCGCAGCGGCCCGCGCTGTATGAACAAATTGCGAACCGTCTGCGAACCCTGCCCGGAGTCGGAGCCGTGACTTACTCGGAGAATGGACTTTTCGATGGCTTTGATTCGGGCGACCCAGTGGATGTAGAAGGCTTCGTCCCGAAGGGCAAAGCCGATAGAGGCACCCGCTTCGATCAGATCGGTCCCGGATACTTTTCCGCCCTCAACGTCCCGATGTTACTCGGCCGCGAGATTACGAGCCGTGATACCAGTAATTCGCTCCGCGTGTGTGTGGTCAATGAGTCCTTTGCGAAGCGTTTTTTCGCCGGGAGGAATCCCATCGGAAAGCACGTGACCGATACATATGGCGGTTCCAGGTTGACCATGGAAGTGGTTGGTGTTTCCAGAAATATGCGGGATCATCGTTTACGCGGTGACGTGCCCGATCGTTTCTACGTACCCGCATCCCAAGGTGACGGCGGGATCGCACCCGCTGTCTCCTTTGAAATTCGCACCCTGGCCGATTCCGCGGGGATGCTGAACTCGATTCGCAAGAGCATTCTCCAAATCAATACCGACCTTCCCATTGTGAACGCTCGCGCGATTGACGATGTGATTTCGGCTCAGAACAAACAACCCCGCTTGGTTGCCCGTTTGTGCAGTATCTTCGGTCTGATCGCCTTGTTGCTCGCGGCTACCCGCTTATACGGAGTGCTTTCTTATAGCGTCGCCCGGCGCTCCAATGAAATTGGCATTCGCATGGCGCTCGGAGCTGGCAGACACAACGTGGTCAGCATGGTCCTAAAAGAAACCGGAGTCATGATCGCCGTTGGCATGGCTGAGGGGATTGTGGCCACTATTGGTCTTACGCGCTTAGTCGCAAACCGTCTTTATGGATTGAGCGCGGCGGACCCATCTACCATCGCGGCGGCCCTGGGCATTCTTGCGGTGACGGCCTTGATCGCCAGCTATATTCCGGCCGCTCGCGCGGCGCGCGTGAGCCCAGTCGTCGCGTTGCGGCACGAATAACCTTCGCGCTACACTTGCTGTTTGCAGCGCGGCATTGCCATCATTCTCGCTCTCGTCTTCAGCTCCATGCTGATTGTGCCGGCGCTTGCTGCTTCTTCGGACGCCGCCAATCTGCCGGCTTGCTGCTTGAAAAATGGCAAGCATCATTGCGCCGGCATGGCTCAGTCCAGCGAGCAAACCGTTACGGAGAAATGCCCTTATGCTCAGCACGCTTCGGTAGCCGCGGGCGCTGCTTCCGCCAAGCCTTCGAACGCAGCCCTCATTTTCGCCGGTCTAGTACAGCATCCGGCGGTTTCGCCGCAGGTTGAAGCGCATCGCCGTATCTCCTTCTCCCGCTCCCGCCAAAAACGCGGTCCTCCCTCTTTTCTCCTCTCCTAATCGCTACAAAATTTATCCACATTATTTTTCCGGGAGGATTTGTGTCTACTGTAATCCCCGCGCGAAGGCTGTTTCGCTTCGCGATTTTTGCCTTTGCTTTTGCTTTGCAGGGCTTTTGCCAGGAAAGTATTAATTACGCCAGTATCAGTGGCCGCGTGATTGACCCCTCCGGAGCTGTGGTGGGAAGCACGAAAGTGACCGCTCGCCAGATGGACACAAATGCGACTTATACGGTAAAAACGGACCGGGAAGGTCTCTACCGGTTTCCTTACCTTCGAGTTGGTAGTTATGAAGTAACGGTGCATCAGCAAGGTTTTGCCGACGCCGTACGAACCGTGACCGTCAGCGTGGGCGCCGCGTTTGAACTGCCGATTGCGCTTGCCCTCGGTTCGGCTGGAGAAAACATCACTGTCACCACCGAAGGTCCGCTCATAGAGACCGCGCGCACGCAAGTGGCCGGCACTATCTCACAGGCGGAGATTACTGATCTGCCGCTCAACGGTCGGAACTTTCTCGATCTTGCGCTTTTGATCCCGGGAGTGTCTCCTACCAATACTGCTTCCACGCAGCTCTTTGCCGAAACCTCCGCGGTTCCAGGGCAGGGCATTTCGATCGGTAGCCAGCGCAATTTCTCCAACAGCTTTATCGTTGACGGCTTATCCGCGAATGATGATGCGGCCGGTGTCGCGGGCACCTTTTATGGCCTTGATGTCATCCGGGAGTTTCAAGTCGTCACATCGGGGGGGCAGGCGGAGTTTGGGCGAGCGCTCGGTGGTT
>DATHIZ010000512.1:0-5526 GCA_035316385.1 Bryobacteraceae bacterium
AACCTGCGCGCGCCCAATGGCCACCGATTCGGCTATGAGCTCACCTTCTTCAGCCAGGCTGTCTCTATCCCGAAAAATACTAAGGGCGCAAGCGACAATCCCGTTTGGCGTCCGGACCGTCTCTATCTGGCGCATGTGGCCCTGAGCGATATTGACGGGCAGCAGTTCTATCATTCGGAGCGTCTCAATCGCGCCGGTCCGGGTCTAGCCGGCGCCGATCTCACCAGCCAAGCCTATTGGAATGGCAACTGGAGAGTGCAATGGAAATCGCTCGCTACCGGCGAACAGAAGCTGCAGGCAATCTCAGACCGCTTCACTCTCGATCTAAACCTGAGCCCCGTCAAGCCTCTCGTGATCAATGGCAAGGACGGTATAAGCCGCAAAGGCTCTGCCGCGGGCGAAGCATCGCACTACCTATCGTTCACTCGCCTCGCGTCAAAAGGCCAACTCAAACTCAATGGCGCCACCTTCCCGCTTACAGGCGTTTCCTGGATGGATCACGAATTCTTCACCGAACCGGCAAGCGACACCCTTGCCGGCTGGGACTGGTTCGCCATCCAGCTTGAGAACAACGAAGAGCTTATGCTTTACCGCTTGCGAACGAAATCGGGACAGCCCAATCCTTTCTCTTCCGCAACGTTTGTAGATTCGCGCGGAGTGGCTCATTATCTGGACGCATCGCAATTTCACGTCTCATCTAGCGGTCTATGGGAGAGTCCGCATTCCAAAACCCGCTATCCACTGTCCTGGCAGATCTTGATCCCTTCGCTCGATCTGCAGCTTTCCCAGCGAACCGAGTTGCGAGACCAGGAGCTGTTCACTCCGCGCAGTCTGGCCCCCAGCTATTGGGAAGGAGCCGTAGCCTACGCGGGCCGCATCCATGGCGAGCCGGTCAAAGGTGTTGGATACCTGGAGATGACAGGTTACGGGCGGTCTCTACGGCTCAGGCGCTAGCGATCGCATCGACTTCGACAGAAACGCCGAGACCAGGCAGCACGCCACTACTACTCCCAGGGCGTAGCGGAGCGTGACCAACTGGGAAGCGAATCCAATCACGGGCGGACCCACGATAAATCCGATATAACCAATTCCGGTCACCGTCGCAATTCCCGGCCCCGCCTTCACTCCCGGTACTCTGCCGCCTGAACCGAATACCAGTGGAATGATAGCTGAAAAGCCTGCGCCTGTTATTGCAAATCCGGGCAGTGCCCATTCGGGCCGCTGCACGGTCAAAGCCCAAACCAGCCCGGCCGCTGCCACCAGGCTTCCTAGGCGCACCGTAACAATTGGGCCCAGCCGCGCTGTAATGATGTCCCCCAGAAAGCGGAAGATGGCCATCGCCGCCGAAAATACCGCGTAGCCGGCCGCCGCCGTTCCCGGCCCTGCCTCCAGAACCTGCCGGAGATAAACTGCTGTCCAGTCGGCCATCGCCCCTTCTGAAAGCAAGATGCAGAAGCCGATGGCGCTGAGCGCGAACAGCACCGGGGGTATCTTGTTGAACGGTAGACGGTGGTCGCCGGCCGCATGTGTATCGTGTGTGTGCAGCAACAGGGGCCACGCTCCCAGCACCAACAGCAGGTTCAGCACGCCGCTCAGCGAAAAGTGCTGCCATGGAGAAAAACCATGCGCCGCGAGCAGTCCGCCGGCGCCCGCGCCCATCATGCCACCCAGGCTAAACATGCCATGGAAGCGCGACATAGTGGGTTCACGCATCTCTTTTTCTATCTCCACGCCTTGCGCGTTCATGGACACGTCCATGGACGCGGCCACCGCTCCGAAGACAAATAAGGCTCCAGCAAGACTAATAGCGTTGAACGCCAAGCCCGGCAAGACCAGGCTAAAAGCAAACAACGTTGCCGTCGTCATGGAGACTTTCTTACTGCCGAAACGGCTCACCAGCCAGCCGGCGAACGGAATAGCGCAGACCGCGCCCAACGCGGAGCTGAGCAGCGTCAGCCCCAGAACGCCGTTATTGAGGTGCAAGTCAAGCTGCACGGAAGGTATCCGGGAGACCCATGTGGATACCACCAGTCCGTGCGATAGAAACAGCAGCACCGCGCCCCACCAGGCAGCCCGCAGCTTGGCCTTCATCGCTTGGTGTAAACCGTAATCGCCTGTCCTCGCAAAGCCCAGGAAATTCTCTCGTGCAAACCCATCTGCTCGCACTGCTCCGGCGTGATGTCGTTTTCCCACTGGTAGAAGTGACTCAAAAAACGCCGCACGAAATCGAAAGCGAGCACGCCATTCTGTGGTGCCCAGGTCCGCGTGTACACAATCAATACGTCGAATTTATCCGGCGGCAGAGCCTTGATCGAGACCGGATGGAAATCGCCGGTCTCCAGCACTTTGAGTTTGTGCTGGACAAATCCGAAGTCCGGGTTCGCCAGCGCCGCCGTATATGGCCAGGCAGTGGCGATGGTCCGGTTCGGGACATTGCGCTCCACGAATTCGGCTCCTAGTTGTTGCAAGTTTATGAAATCTACCATCGCGTAGTTGTTTTCAAATGGAAACGGATACGGCGGATTCCAGAATAGATTGACCAGTAGTCCGATCGTCAGCGCAGCCGTGGCAGCCACGCTGAAGGTCTTTGGCAGGGACGTCAGCCCGATGCCCACCGCGATGTAGAATACCGGCAGCACGGGCACTAGATAACGCTCCAGTTCCGCGCCGCCCAAAACCGAAACCAGCACCGTCGTCAGCACTGCCGCTGCCGTGACAACCGCCCACGCCGGAGTGCGAAACGTCTTGGATTTCAGAGCCGTGGCCAGCAGCACCAGCGTGCCAATCCACCGGAATTCGGCAAAGAAGAGATAGTATATTCTCCGCGCCAGCGAGAACAGCACGTGCACCGGGTGCAGTGCGTAGCCCACGTTGTAGTGCGCAAAGCCCGGATCGCCCAGCCAGTACCCAGTGGCGTGATGCAGAACAACCAGCCACGCTGCTAACGCCAGCGCCGGCGCGGTAAAAAACGCCGCGCGCTTCCAGTCTTTGCGCCAGCACAGCACCAGGAAGAGAACGAACGGGACCATGATTCCCGTCTCTTTCACCAGCACCAGGCCCACGCTGGCCACTGCGGCCCAAGCGTACTTTCGCCTGAGGAACAGCAGCAGCACCAACAGCGTCAGCACCATCGCCGGCATATCCAACTGCGCCATCATGCTTTGCATGTAGAACAGCGGAGACACGAGTAACAACAACGGAGGCAGGAACGCCGGAGCGCCCTTTGCTCCCTGGCTCAGCTCAATCGCCAGTAGAAACGTGAACAATAAGCCGAAGCTCGCCACCAGCAGCATCGCCGCGCGCGTCAGCGGTATGGAATAGCCGAACAGCTTGTAACAAAGCGCCAGGTACGCTTCGACGCCTGGCGGGTGCACGTTCGGCACCGTGGAATGCGCCACCCACGCGCCGGTTCGCAACAGGTCGAGCGCCGTGGGAATAAACTGCCCATGTTCGTCCCAGAAAAAGGGAAGCGAGAGCAGATACCCATGCGTCAGAAACAACGGGATCGCGAACAGGAAGAAGAACGCCACCAGATACGGTGGCCGTTTTCTTCTCCGCCGCCTGCCCGTGTGTTGACTGCCTAATTGCCTACTGGATGCTCTCGCCTTGTCCATGCGCTTCCAAACGAATCTCGCCGAACGCGGCTTCGTACTGCTTTAGGTTCTGCTGCAGAATATTGAAAAGCGCCTTGGCTTGTGGCGGGCTCAAAAAGATGCCTTGGAAGTTTTGGATGGTCACCGCGTCCTGCGCGGTCTGGTTAATGGTGCCGAACAGCAAAAAGAAATCCCACAGGCTCACGCGCGCTTGCACGCTGTTCGCGTAGTTCTCGCGGTAGTCTGCCGTATTGGTGAGTTGCAGCTTTGGAGTTGGCTGTCCAGGAGTCATAAAATCAGTATCCCTTTAAGGTAGCCAACGAAGCGCTTGGTGAGTCCAATTCCAGCCAGATCGGTAGGATTAACGGATTTGGCGGGGACGACGGGGCTCGAACCCGCGACCTCCGACGTGACAGGCCAGCGCTCTAACCAACTGAGCTACGTCCCCTTGGGTTGGAATTACCGTCGGACATTTGCAGAATAGCATAGCCCGCACCCCCGGCCCCAGCCACGTCACGGAATCCTGATCTTTCCTTTATGACTTCTTTATCACATTCCCGATAACTTGGTCCTGTAATGCTACTCGACCTGTTTTACATTCTCATCGCTTTGGCGTTTTTCGTCGCTTGTTGGGCGTTCACCAAAGCATGCGATCGCTTATAACTTGGCCGCGCAACGCTGGAGCGTCTCAATGGACTACGTCATCGGTGGAATCACAACTGTCGTGTTGTTCGCCTACCTCATCTACGCCTTGCTGAAACCGGAGAAATTCTAATCCATGACCTCGAATGGCGTACTGCAAATCGTTATCTACTTTCTGATCATCCTCGCCTTGACGAAGCCCCTCGGCGCCTTCATGGCCAAGCTCTACGAAGGCGGCCGGACGTTCCTGCATCCGGTCTTGCGTCCGCTCGAAACCCTTACTTATAAATTGGTCGGTGTTAACGAGAAAACCGAGCAGCGCTGGACGCAGTACGCCGCTTCCCTGCTGGCCTTCAGCCTCTTCAGTTTTCTCTTCGTCTACTTGCTGCAACGCTTGCAGGGCGTTTTGCCATTGAATCCACAGGGTTTCGGCACTGGACAGGTCTCGCCCGATCTGGCGTTCAATACCGCCGTCAGTTTCACGACGAACACCAACTGGCAATCCTACGGGGGCGAATCGACAATGAGCTATCTGGTGCAGATGTCGGCCCTCGCAGTGCAGAATTTCGCTTCGGCCGCCGCCGGAATGGCTGCCGCGATTGCCGTTATCCGCGGCTTCTCCCGCCAACAAATCAACAGTCTGGGCAATTTTTGGGTCGACTTGACGCGGGGCGTGCTGTATATCCTTCTGCCGCTCGCTCTGCTGGCCGCGCTGGTCTTGTGCTCGCAGGGCGTGATCCAGAACTTCCATGCCTACACGACAGCCACTACGCTCGAAGGCGCCAAGCAGGTCATCGCGCAAGGCCCCATCGCTTCGCAGGAAGCCATTAAGATGTTGGGCACAAACGGCGGAGGCTTCGATAATGCCAATTCAGCCCATCCTTTTGAGAACCCGACCCCGCTTACCAACCTGCTGCAGATGGTCCTGATCTTCCTGATTCCCGCCGGGCTGACCTATACGTTTGGCTCGCTGGTCGGGGACAAGAGGCAGGGCTGGGCCGTGTTTGCCGCGTGTTCCGTCATGTTCCTGGCCGGTGTATTCGTCTGCTATTGGGCTGAGCAGAATGGCAATCCGGGCTTTGCCAAGGTCGGCGTCGAAACCCATGCCACCGCCACTCAAATGGGCGGGAACATGGAGGGCAAGGAGGCTCGCTTCGGCATCGCCGCTACGGCGCTGTTCGCCACCATTACTACTGCTGCCAGTTGCGGTGCGGTCAACGGCATGCACGACAGCTTCACGCCGATAGGCGGCCTGGTTCCGTTGTTCAACATGCAAACCGGCGAGGTGATT
>DATHIZ010000513.1:0-8059 GCA_035316385.1 Bryobacteraceae bacterium
CAATGGCACGGTGGAAGTGCAGAGCGGGTTGCCTCTAGCGATCGCGCTGCCTACGAATACGATTGAGTCCGGCGCGGGCCAGCGGCCGAACAACAACGGCCAGTCGGCTTATCTCTCGCCAGACTTGCAAACACCGAATCGGATGTTCAACACCTCGGTCTTCTCGCAACCCGCATCGTTCACCTTTGGTAACACCGGCCCGTTTTCTCCGGATCTGCGCGGGACGAAGACCAACGTCTGGAATGCGTCGCTGTTCAAGAATATCCCAATAGGAGAGAGATTGCGTTCGCAGTTTCGCTTTGAGTCATTCAATGTTTTTAACCATCCGATCTGGGCAACTCCAGGCACAACGTTGAATACTGCCGCCTTTGGCGTATCGTCGCAGAAGAACGGAAATCGCACCGCACAGGTTGCATTGAAGTTTATATTCTGACGTGGTTGCGCTTTTTGTCTGGAGTCTGTAAATATGGTCCGCTGCATACAAAGTCTGAGTACGTTGCTTTTAACCACACTGATCTTCTGCACTGCTGGCGCGGCCCAAACCGGAGGAATTCACCTTTCCTCAGTCGAGCCCACTGTCTTGTTTCCGCGTGGCACGCCTCTGCGGCAGATCGCACTCGTGACGCTGAACAACGAAAGTGGCAAAGTGGCCGAAGTTGCGATCACAGCACTCAATGCCGGCGAACTTGGGCCGGTTGCCAGGATCAAGGCCGGTCCGGGTACGTCGACGCATCCGGTTCTTGTTCCGGATGTAACCTCTCCGGGCAATGTAGTCTTCGAGGCAAGGAGCCCGGACGGCCGCATGGTGGCGCGCAAGGAATGCCCCTGGCAGCCGCAGCGTAAGTGGAAAATATTCGTGGTCAAGTCCTCGCATGAAGACCTCGGATATGAGAACTACATCTTTAAAAAGCAGCATGACATTGCGACTTTTATCGACATCGCCCGGGATCTCAGTAAGTCGAAAGAGAACGTGAGTGACTTGGAGCGTAAGTCCAATTCGAAGTTCCACTACACGATGGAGTCGCTGCTCTTCCAGCGCAACTACATCGAAGAGTGCGGCGAAAGTGCTTGGCGGGACATCGTTGAGAAGGATATCAAGACTCGTAACATGCACCTGATGGGCGCTCCTAGCGGAGTGGCGTCCCACTGGATGGATTACGAGGAGATTGCGCGCATGACCTACCCGGGGCGGCGCGACGCGCGCGATCGATTCGGACTCGATCTGAAGACATTCATGATCGTCGACAATCCAAGCCTTTCCTGGTCTGGTGCGGAAGCAGTGGCGGAGGCCGGATTTAAGTATGCCGCCAGATGGGGCCAAGGTTGGCGAACGGGAGGAAACAACGATTACGAACATACGAAACTTCCCGCGCTGTTCTGGTGGCAGGCTCCGGATCAATTTCACAAGGTGCTCTTCGGTTGGCGATCACATTACGGCCTATCGTTCTGGTACGGGCAGACCGGCGGCGGATATGGAAACTTAATCGACACCGCTGCCAAGCACCTTTCTACGCAGCTGCAACGCATTGAGGATGGGAGCGCGCTCGGGCCGTATCCCTACGATGCGTTAGTTAACCCCGAGTATGTCGATCACGATATTCCGCGCTTCGATGAGCGGGTACTGCCTGCCTGGACAGAAAAATATGCATACCCGGAGATCAGCATTGCGAGCCCCGATCAGTTCTTCGAGTACATTGAGAAGAAGTATGGAACACAGCTGCCGGTATTGAGCGGCGATCTGAATAACTTCTCAGCGGACTATGCCACGATTGACCCCGAAGCACAGGGCCTGAAACGGCAGGCGGCGAGGCTGCTTCCAATGGCAGAGGGTCTTGAAGTCCTGGCCTCGATGTGTCATTCCGGTTATCTGCTGTTGCCGTCTCTTGTCGACCGGACTTGGACTCGCATGTTTGATTTCGTGGAACATAGCTGGCCAACACTTCCTCCAGCCACCGACGTGCAGCTCTTCAACGCGGCGTGGGTGAAAAAGGCCGAGTCGCTGCGCGTGATCGACGCCGCCGAAGCAGCGGTTTCGCAAGCGGCCGCGGAGTTTGGGAAGAACATTCGCACGGGCCCGGGGGAGACGATTGCGGTATTCAATGCCTTGGCTCATGCCCGGACGGAGATCGTTAAGACGAAAGGCGACTTTACGACGCTGACAGATCTGGTGACGGGCGCCCGCGTGGCTTGCCAGAAGAACGCCGAAGGGGAGGTTGTGTTCCTTGCATCGCAAGTGCCCGCTTATGGCTACAAGCTTTACCGGATTGAGCGGGGCGCGCCTGCGGCAGGGGCCGCATCCTCCTTCGAAGTACAGAAAGACTCCATTGCCAACGAATACTACGCGGTGCGCTTCGATGCCACAACAGGAGCCGTGAAGAGCATTCTCGATAAGACCACAGGGAAGGAGCTGATCGACGCGCGATCTCCTTACCTTGCCAACCAGATGGTCTACGTTCACAGGAACGAGCGGGAATCGAAGGAGGGGTTCGAGCACTCCCCTCCGAAGGCCCGGAGAATGGAAGGCTCGAAAGGACCGGTTCAGGAGGAGTTCGATGTCTGGATCGACGACGACAAGACCCAGGCGACGATCCGGCAGACCGTCATCTTGTATGCGGGACTGAAGCGTATCGACTTTGTGAACCGCCTCGACCACGCGCGAGTTCTTTTCTCGAAGAACTATGAAGATCGCTATAGGGAAAACATTTACTACGCTTTCCCGTTTGCAGTGAAAGAAGGACAACCGCGCGTTGAGTATCCGGGCGGCGTAGTCAGGCCCTATACGGACCAGCTACGCTGGGGGTCGCATGACTTCCTCTATGCCAACCGGTGGGTGGATGTTAGTAACTCCGAAGGCGGCGTGACACTGGTTCCATGGAATGCCGGTACGTTCCATTTCGGCGGGATCCGTTACAACCAGTTCTCAGTTAATTACAAGCCGGAGAATTCGTGGCTGTTCAGCTACGCCTGGTCCAACCGCATGGCTGGGTTACTCACGCTAAACGGGGAGGACTGCAACGCCGTGCTCGGTTACTCCATGACTTCGCACGGAGGCGACTGGAACTCGGGCGAGACGACGCGCTTTGCGTGGAGCACCGCGAGCCCCTTGCAGGTTATCCGGTTGAGTCCGAATCCAAGCGGAAATCTGGAGGGCGGCTCGAAGCAGTTTCTTTCGGTTGACGCACCGAACGTGGAACTCACCGTCCTTAAGAATTCCGAGCAGCCAGGGCGCGGATGGGTGGCGCGGTTTGTGGAGACGCACGGAAAGGCCACGGAGTTCATTCTGAACGCATCGGCGCTGCACGTCGACACGGCGTACGACTGCAATCTTGTGGAAGACGACCAGCGCTCGCTGCCGGTAGTATCTGGCAATATCCGGGTGTCGATTCGCCCGTTCGGTCACGCAACTGTCCGGATGCAGCGTGGGACCGCCCCGGGCAGAATACTTGCGCTGACAGCGAAGGCCGCCGGGGACGATTCAGTCGCCTTGTCATGGTCCGCGTCAAACGGGGCGGCGGCTTACAATGTTTACCGCTCGGACGATCTCAATTCTCCGCCGGCAGCTCACTATCTTGTTGGCCGGAGCACTGATAATTCGTTTGTCGATACGGGCCTTCACATCAAGACGCGTTACTACTATCGCGTTGCTCCGGTTAGCGACTCCAATCTGCAGGGCGAACCTACACCGCGAGCCGATGCGGCGCCTGACGGACAGAACGTAACTCCGCCCGCGCCTGTTGACGAGTTGGGTGTCGTGCGCCGTGCAAAAGATACTCTAATGATTTATTGGCGTTCTAATACCGAACCGGATGTGGCGCGCTACTGGATTTACCGGAGCGACGCGGCAGGCTTTAGCATTGACGGCGTCGAGCCACTGGCCATGGTCGATCCGTCCCGCTACTTTCTGCAGCTGTATGTCGACAAGGGCTGCAGGCTCAAAAGAGGTATTGGTACAGAGTGTTTGCGGAAGACTGGGCGGGAAATCGGCAGCCCGTTTCTCCCGAGGTTTCGGCCACGCCTCCGGCTTACTAAGAGTTGGCTTACTAAGAGTTATCAATGCAACGTAGCAAACTGGATGGACAGTATTTCGATGTTATTGTGTGTGGCGGTGGAAGCGCCGGTGTGGCGGCGGCCTACGGCGCCGCCAAGGCAGGGGCGCGCACGATCCTTCTGGAAAAGCTCGGCTTCTGTGGAGGTACTCCCGTAGCCGCCATGATTCACACGCTCGACGCAATCTATTCTTGCGAAGATACTTCGCAAGTTGTGGTAGGCGGGTACGCGCGAGATCTGGTGAAAGAAGTAACGGTGATGGGCGGACTCGCGACCGGCGACAATCCCGAAGAAGCTCTCAGCCTGCATCCGGAGTTCATGAAGATAGCAGCGGACCGCCTGCTGGAACGGGCCGGCGTGCGCGTTCTCTATCATGCCACTGTTATCGATGCGTTGATGCGTGATAGCGCGCTCACCGGAGTTGAAGTGGCCCTTCGCGATGGCCGCGCCCAGCTTCGCGCCGGCTGCGTAGTCGATGGAACCGGCGATGCGGAGATTTCCCATTTTGCCGGAGTGAAATGGACGCTGGATGAGGAACTGCAAGCCATCACCTACCACTTCCGTCTCGGTAACGTCGAGCCTGGCAGTACTTGGCAAGATCTGGAGGAGAGTTGCCGGGTGGCCATGAAGGAGGCGGATGCAAGAGGCAATCACCTGCGCTATGGGGGACCTTGGGTCATTCGACTCACGGATCAGGAAGTGTCGATCAATGCGACGCGGGTGTATGGCAATCCGATCGACCCCGAGGAATTCAGCAGTGCCGAGCAGCGGGCGCGCGAGAGCATGCTCGCCATCTGGCGAATTCTGCGCGATGGCGTTGCTGCTTTGCGCCAAAGCTATATCCTCTCCGGAGCGACTGAGTTACACGTCCGCGAGAGCCGTAAAATTCTCGGTGAGTATGTGCTCACGGAAGAAGATATTCGCGAGAGGCGATCCTTTCCGGACGTAATCGCGCTGGGCGCATGGCCCATTGATATACATCCGACGAATGGCTACGTAGGCGTACATCCGCACAAAGATAACCCACTCCCGCCTTACGAAATTCCGTACCGCTGCCTGGTGCCTCTGGATGTCGATCAGCTGCTGGTTGCCGGCCGTCCAATATCCACCACGCATCGCGCCCACGGTTCCACTCGTGTGCCTGGGACTTCCATGGCTACCGGTCAAGCAGCGGGAATTGCCGCGGCAATTTCGGTGCAAGATGCCTGCAGTGCGCGCAGAATCGGCACGCTCAAGCTGCAGAAGAAATTGTTGAGCCAAGGGGCTATTCTTTCGCGTGACCAGGTGGTAAGCCGGTGACCGCCATATGAACTATGCTCGGGTCCGCTGGTTGATTATCGCGCTGCTCTGCGCAGCAACCACCATCAACTATATCGACCGGCAGACGCTATCGATCCTGAGCCCGCTGCTCCGCACGGAACTTCATTTGACCGAGGCGGACTACGCGAATATTGTCACGGCCTTTCTGGTCTCGTACACCGTGATGTATTTGGTCGGCGGTCGGTTAATGGATCGGTTCGGAGTGCGGGTGGGTCTCACCCTCAGCTTGGCGTGGTGGTCGGTCGCAACGATGCTCACCGGTTTCGCCCGTGGCGCTCTGACGCTGGGCGCATTCCGCTTTCTTCTGGGCATCGGTGAACCTTGTGTCTACCCAGCCGGCGTAAAAGTCTGCGGCGAATGGTTTCCTTCCCGGCTGCGCGCAACCGCAACGGGCATCTTCTCATCCGGCAGTGCCTTGGGCGCCATTCTGGCGCCGCCGGTGATCGCCTGGCTCACCATCCGCTTTGGTTGGCGCTATGCCTTTCTGATTCCCGGCGCGCTCGGCCTGATATGGCTGCCGCTCTGGTGGTGGGTCTACCGGCCCATTTCGGAGCATCCCGCCGTGCGTCCG
This sequence comes from Bryobacteraceae bacterium, assembly GCA_035316385.1. Classification (GTDB taxonomy): domain Bacteria; phylum Acidobacteriota; class Terriglobia; order Bryobacterales; family Bryobacteraceae; genus Bog-105. The sequence continues at coordinate 5,939 of DATHIZ010000513.1, forward strand.
GCAGACCGGAAGGAACTCAAGGGCCCTTCTTCGCGAACAAATGGCCTGAGCGGGCGCGAATTGTTGAGGCACCGGGTGGTATGGGGACTCGTCATCCCGCGCCTTTTTAGTGACCCGGTATGGTACTTCTACATTTTTTGGCTGCCCGATTATTTACAGCGTGAACGTCATCTCAGCCTCGCCGCAATCGGTCTCTATGGCTGGATCCCGTTTCTTTTTGCGGATTTTGGGAATGTGTTCGGCGGCATGATCTCGGATTTCCTGGTAAGGCGAGGCATTGCTCCGGCGCGCGCGCGCATCGGCGTCCTGGTGGGCGTGGGATGTCTTGCTCCGCTCGGCGTCTTGGCCGGCGTGGCGCCCACGGCAGCAACGGCTATTGCGGTGACCTGTGTGGTCGCCTTTCTGACGCAATGCTGGTCCACTAACATCGCTACGCTTGCCGGCGATATCCTGCCGAATAGCGCCACTGGCAGTGTCTTTGGTCTGATGGGCACCGCCGGAAGTCTTGGGGGCGCATGCTTTGCGCAGGTTCTAGGTTATGTGATCCACACGTTCGGATATCCTGCCGCCTTCGGTCTGGCTGCGCTTATGCATCCCTGCGCCGCCGCTGTCGTGTTCCTCGTCCTTCGTCCCGTCAGAAAAGAAGGTTATGCCCTCGCTCCACAACTCACTCACTGATGCGTTGGCTGTCTTCTCGTCCTTGAAATCGCTCGAGGGCGACCTGATCCAGGCGGCTGCGTTTGCGGTTGAGACTCTAACTGCCGGCCTCAAGCTGTTGGTTTGCGGCAATGGTGGCAGCGCCTGCGAAGCCCAGCACTTGGCCGCGGAACTAGTCGGACGCTACAAACGCGATCGCCGTGCGCTGCCTGCCTTGGCGCTTAACGCCGACGGCGCGCTGATGGCCTGCATAGGGAATGACTATAGGTTTGAGGATGTCTTCTCGCGCCAAGTCGAAGCATTCGGAAAAGCGGGTGACCTACTCATCGTATTTTCCAGCAGCGGGCAATCGCCAAATATTTGCGAAGCTCTGCGGTCTGCCAAAGCCGGGGGCCTTCGAACAATCGGATTCCTTGGCAAGGATGGCGGCCCCGCCAAGGCTCTCTGCGATCTGCCTATCGTTGTCGCGCATCCAGCGACAGCGCGTGTTCAAGAAGCTCACCAGTTTCTTCTGCACTGCCTAATGGATGGCATCGAAGCTCGAATGGGCTTCGTCGAGGAACTGTGATGATTCGTTCGAAGAGTGACTTTCAAGGCCGGCGCCGGAGGCAATTTCCAGGCTTGTTTTCGCTGTGCCACGAAATCCATTAAAAAGCAGGTTCCGCGGTTGCACAGATCAACGGCGAATAAACACGCGTGATGCCGACGAGGCCGACATTCTGTGAAAAGGTCGTATAGGGGAAGGCATTGAAAATGCCGCCAGCCAAAATTCCAAGGCCATCCGCTCGAAGAGCTTTCACCAGTTCCGCGCGGCTCAGCGTTTTGCCAGTGACGCGCGCAAGGGCCAGAACTACTCCGGTCGATTCGACTAACGTGATGATCATCACGAGCGACATCGCCAGGATAGGCACGAAATGAAATGTTGGAAGACCGAATTGAAAGGGCACAACCAAGGAGCTCCAAGGCGCCGCAGCCACGCCTTCCATATGGAATTCGCCGAACATGAGCGAGAGCAGGGAACCGCCCACGATCGCGATCAGGATGGCTAATGTTTGCCAGATGCCGCGCGCAAAACGGGTAAGCAGGACGGTGGTCACAAAAACCAAAATGGCATTCGTCAGCCTGGCCAAGTTCCCATAGCCTTGATCGGCGGGATTTCCTCCACCCACCCAGTTGAAGGCGACGGACAGGAGCGAGAGTCCGATGAGGGTGATCACGGAACCAGTCACCACGGCGGGAAAGAGAACCGCGGTTCTGCCCATAAGTGGAGCAGCAAAGACTCCGATGATGCCTGAGACAATGACAGCTCCATAGAAACCGCGCAAGCCAATGGCGGGATCCAAACCCATCGCGATGGCGGGCGCAACCGACATAAATGTGGCCCCCATCATGATGGGCAGACGTGCGCCAAACCAGGCTTGTAGCAACGTCGCAAGCCCGGCCGCAAAGAGATCAGCGTTGATC
>DATHIZ010000514.1:0-4971 GCA_035316385.1 Bryobacteraceae bacterium
GAACGCCCTGGCTAAGGTGCGCGCGGAATTCGGGCGGGAATACGATCTGCTGATTGCCGGTGAGCGCCGGAAATCCTCCGCAAAGCTACAATCGCTGAACCCCTCCAAGCCGTCCGAAATTATCGGCGTACACCAGAAAGGTTCGGAGCAGGACGCGCGCGATGCGGTGGAAGCGGCCTATGCCTACTTCCCCTCCTGGAGCGCGGTACCGGCGGAGCAGCGCGCCGAGTCCGTGCTGCGCGTGGCCTCCATCATTCGCCAGCGTAAATATGAGTTCAACGCCTGGCTGGTGTTTGAATCCGGCAAAACTTGGGCTGAAGCGGAAGGCGACGTTTCGGAAGCCATCGATTTTTGCGAGTATTATGCGCGCGAAGCGTTGAAATTGGCGAGCCCCGATCCGCTGGTGCAACTGGCCGGTGAACGGGATGAGCTGGTATATCTACCGCTCGGTGTAGGCGTGATCATCCCGCCCTGGAACTTTCCACTGGCCATCATGGCCGGTATGACCGTTGCCGCTTTGGTAACCGGCAATACCGTAGTCCTGAAACCCTCCAGCGACACACCCACCATCGCCGCCAAATTTGCCGAGGTCCTGCTCGAAGCCGGCATACCGCCGCAGTGTTTTTCGTTGTTGACCGGCAGTGGCGCCGCCATCGGCGACGTCATTGTTTCCCACCCGAAAACGCGCTTTATCTCATTCACGGGGTCGCGCGATGTCGGGCTGCATATCAATGAACTCGCCGCCAAAACGCCCAAGGGCCAGCGCTGGATTAAACGGGTTGTCGCGGAGATGGGCGGCAAGGACGCCATCATCGTCGACAGCGAAACCGACGTCGACCAGGCGGTTTTGGGCGTATTGAATTCCGCATTCGGTTATCAGGGGCAGAAATGTTCCGCCTGTTCGCGCGCCATCGTCGACGAAGCTATTTACGATGAGTTCCTCGCCAGGCTCAAGAGCAAAGCCGAAGCATTGACGGTTGGCCCCTCCGACGAATTTCAGAATTACATGGGGCCCGTGATCAATGAGCGCGCCCGGCAATCCATCCTGAGCTACATCGAGACCGGAAAGAAAGAAGGCCGGTTGATCACGGGCGGCGAGCCGGCCGCCGGCGAAGGCTACTTCATCAAGCCGACCGTCATCGCCGATATCGACGCCAAAGCGCGTATCTTCCAAGAAGAGATCTTCGGGCCCGTGCTGGCCGTCACGAAATCCAAAAACTTCGACCACGCACTGGAGCTTGCCAACGATTCCGAATACGGCCTCACGGGAGCGGTTTTCACCACGAATCGAACCAAGGCTGAAAAGGCGCGCCGCCAGTTCTTTGTCGGCAACTTGTATATCAACCGTAAATGTACTGGCGCCATGGTGGGCGCGCATCCGTTCGGCGGCTTCAACATGTCGGGAACCGATTCCAAGGCCGGCGGCCCGGACTACCTGCTGCAATTCGTGCAAGGCAAATCCATAGCAGAGAAAATCAGCTAAACGCGCTGCGGTTATACTGAAAATACCCCGATTAGAAGGGGACCAACTAGTCACAACTCTAGGGTCGATTCCGATCGACGCGACTAAGGGGAACCGCAAGGTTCCCCTTTCGCATTTTCAGTGACTCGCTCAGCGCACAATAGTAACGATGAAACTTGCTGAGCGCATGCAGCGCATCGAAATTGAATCGGCTTTTGACGTTCTGGTGAAAGCGCGCGCCCTTGAAGCAACCGGGCGCAGCGTGATCCATCTGGAGATAGGCGAGCCCGATTTCCCGACGCCGCCGCACATTGTGGAAGCCGCCAAAGTCGCGCTGGATGAAGGCTGGACTCACTATGGCCCCACCCAGGGACTGCCTGAGCTGCGGGAAGCCATCGCCGCCTATGTTTCGCGCACCCGCGGTGTCCAAGCCAGCGCCCAGAATGTCTGCGTGGTCCCGGGTGGTAAACCCATTATCTTCTTCCCCATGCTCGCTCTGCTGGAGCCCGGCGACGAGGTCCTGTATCCCGATCCCGGCTTTCCCATTTACCGTTCCATGATTCAGTTTCTGGGCGCGACGCCGGTGCCTATACCGCTTCGGGAAGAACGCGGCTTTTCCTTCGACCTCGACATCCTGCGCGATAAGCTTTCCACCCGCACCAGGATGTTAATCCTGAATTCGCCGCAAAACCCCACCGGCGGTTCCATTCTCAGGCAGGATGTGGAAGCCATCGCTGAACTGGTGCGCGGCCGCGACCTGGTCATCTTGTCGGACGAAATCTATTCGCGCCTCTACTACACCGCCGAACCGCCCTTCTCTATCGCAAGTCTTCCGGGAATGCTCGAAAAGACGATTATTCTCGACGGCTTTTCGAAGACTTACGCCATGACTGGCTGGCGACTCGGCTATGGCGTCATGCCGGAGTGGCTGGTGGATCCGGTGAACAAGCTCATGGTGAACTCGAACTCGTGCGCGGCCAGTTTCACGCAGCGTGCCGCCATAGCCGCCTTGAACGGCCCGCAGACGGACGTGGAGGACATGGCGCGTCAATTCAGCTTGCGCCGTGATGCGTTTTGCACCGCGTTGAATACCGTGCCCGGGTTCCGCTGCGCCCTGCCAGGCGGTGCTTTCTACGCTTTCCCGAACATCCAGGGGACCGGGCTTTCGTCGAAAGATCTCGCCGATTACCTGCTGCAGGAAGCCGGCGTCGCCTGCCTGAACGGCGCCTCGTTCGGTGCGAACGGCGAAGGCTATCTACGCTTTAGTTTCGCCAACTCGCTTGAGAATCTGGCCGAGGCCGTGGCACGCATCAAGGCGGTTTCCAGGCGCTGGACGTAGCGGCAACTGTTCTTGGCGCCCTCCGCAAAACGGCATCGCTGGAAGGCGCCCTATCCGGGCGTAGAATTGATTTGGGATGGCAAGCAGGTGCATACCCGGGGGACAATGAAAGATGGCCACTGTTACCACGCACCTACCCTGGCGGCCGAAGTTCGCGGCATGGTGGCGAACGCCCAAGCTTCGGTCGCAAAGCCTTAGCCCGCTGTTCGCACTGCTTTCGCTATGCGCGTGCGCGGGCAGTCCGGCGGCGCTGCCCGAAGTCTCGATCATCGACAGCGGTTCGACCAACCTGCCCGGCCTGCGCGTCACATTCGACGCCAGCGGAGATAAAGTTGTTCTTGAACCGCGCGGCGGCCCCAAGCAGAGCACGAAAATACCCCCGAAGCTGTGCGAGCAATTCCTACGCGATGTGCAATCGGCCGGCCCGCTCGACGCACTCCCCGCGAACCATTGCCTGAAGAGCGCTTCGTTTGGATCGAGGCTCTACATCGAATTCAACGGCATGCGCTCGCCGGACATCAGTTGTCCCGTCCAAGCCGACAACCGGACGGCAACTCTAAAGAAGGAAGCAACTGAGATCCTAAGCGCCGCGCGCACGCGTTAACTCTATGACCAAAACCAAATCGCAATGCATCCGCTGGAACGACATACCTACGGAAACGCTGAACCCGCTACTCGACCGTCAATTCGTGGTGGGAGAACAAATCATGATGGCCCGGATCACCCTAAGAAAGGGCTGCCTGGTCCCGGAACACAGCCACCATCACGAGCAAGTAAGCCAGGTCCTTTCAGGCTCGCTGCAGTTCGTTGTCGACGGAAAAGAGGTCCTGTTGCACGCCGGCGAACTGCTCTTTCTGCCGCCGCACGTCCCGCACTCGGCCCTCGCGCTCGAAGACACCGTGGCCATTGACACCTTCACGCCCCCTCGCGAAGACTGGATCAACAAGACGGACCAGTATCTCCGGCGCTAAGCGTTACTGAAACGTGAGGCGATCAAGGATCTCGACATCGCGGAGCACGTGCGTAACCTGGCTTGGGAAAAAGCTAAAGCAGAAGCTTGGAACGATATCGCCATACAGGCCAGGCGTCAGAATTCCTAAATTCCATCTTCATAGCCTTACCTCGCACTCCCCCGGCTCCCTAATAGAATCATCGGCGCCCCGATCATGAGAGCTCACGCTAAGACTATGTAGCTCTTGAAGAAATAAATCCATCGGTGGCCGCTGCCTGCTCGGAATACCCAAGGTACTCCTAGGGGTATAGGCAAGCGCCTCATTGAACCGCAACGCCCATTACCGGTCCGTATTCCCCGGCTAGCGTGAAGAAAAATGTTGTGCCATCGCCTGCCTTCGATTCGCACCAGATTCCACCATCATGACGCTCGACGATCTTCTTGCAGGTGGCGAGCCCAAGCCCAGTGCCTTCATATTGATCCACGCCATGCAGGCGCTTGAATGGCTTGAAGACTTCTTCCCGGTCCTTTTCTGAAATGCCGATGCCATTGTCCTTCACAGTAAACATCCAGGCGTCTCCGTCGTGCCGCCTGGCGGCGACGTGGACAGAGGGAATTTCGGCTTGGGAATACTTAATGCCATTTCCGATTAAATTCTGTAGAAGCTGGACGAGCTGCACAGCACTACCGGGCAGAGAAGGTAGCTCACCGTGAGTGACGCGTGCGCCGCGTTTCCGGATCAGGTGTTCCAGGTTGCACAGCGTGTCTGCCATCACCTGACTCATGTCCACCGGTTCAAAGTCGATGCGCTCATCTGCTTTTGTGTACGCGTGCAGCGTATCAATCAGCACGCCCATGCGCTGTACTGCCCTTGTGATGCGGCGGCAATATTCGACACAGTCCTCGGGATTTCCGTCGCGAATGCTTTCTTCGATGAGAAAGGCAAACCCCTCTACGGACTGTACGGGCGATTTAAGATCGTGCACCATCACGCGCGCAAAGTTCTCGAGCTCCTCCCGTTGCTGCGCTATCCGCCTGCCCAGCATTACCTTCTCCACGGCGTTTTTCGTTGACCGGCCGATCGAGGACGCGCTGATGTGCGCTTTAGGAATGTAGTCCGAGGCCCCGCGTTTCATGGCTTCCGTGGCAATAATCTCATCGCCTCGGCCGGTTGACATGATGATCGCTATGTGGGGAAAGCGCTCATGAAGGGTGGTG
>DATHIZ010000515.1:0-2149 GCA_035316385.1 Bryobacteraceae bacterium
CTATGCCGTAAAAGGCCACGCTTTCGGCCTTGACCTTTCGACGAAAGATCGCCAGGCGCTGATCGCTTTTTTGAAAACGCTGTGAAACAGGGGCGTCACGGTAATCGCTCGGGTCAATACAATAAAGCGCCTGTATCCGGGATATGCACCCGGTAAATCGACGTCGACGCGGTCACATACAGCGTCCGTAAGTCCGCTCCGCCGAAAGTGCAGTTTGTCGGCGTCTCCGGGAAATCAATCATCTGAAGGAGCTTTCCTGCCGGCGTGTAAATGCCAATGCCTTTGCACGCGATATAGAGATTACCGTTGGCAGCTACGCGCAGGCCGTCCGGCGTGCCTGGGATATCGGATATGGCAATGTGCTGATGCGAGGCCGCGCCCCTGCTATCCAGATCGAAGGCGTAAAGTTTTCGCTCGGCCGAATCGGCAACGTAGAGCGTTTTGCCATCCGGAGTAATAGCGACTCCGTTGGGTCTCGGTAGTTTGTCTGTCACCAGCGAGATTTCGCCCGAAGGCGTGACGTGAAAAACGCCGGCGAACCCGGTCTTCTGCGGCGCGAGAACGCCCTTCGATACGGGATCGGAAAAATAAACCTGGCCGTCGCGCCGGACCACGATGTCATTCGGCGAATTCACCGAATTGCCTTTCCATTGCGAGGCAATGACCTTCAAGCTGCCGTCCTTCTCCTGGCGCATAATGGCGCGTTTGTCGCGAACGCAGCTATACAGGCGGCCTTCCGCGTCCATCGAGTTGCCGTTTGTCGCATTGGAGAAGTTGCGGTAAATCTCCGGAGCGCCGGTTCCATTCCATTTCAGGATGCGCGAATTATAGATATCGCTAAAGATCAGTTCGTTCTGGTGCGTCCAAACAGGGCCTTCGGTGAAGGCAAATCCGCCGGCCACGCGCTCCACGCCAGGCGAGGCTTTCGAGAGATCGGGAGGCGGTACTTCGATCGACAGTTCAACGCGCCACTTGAAGTTCTCTCCCGGGTTGAGCGTGACGGCGGCTTTCTTGGTGTTGAGCGAATTATTGAGGCCGAACCAGGGCTCCGGACAGAAGTAGCCGGCCTTCGGGCCGCCATAAAGATTAAAGCGGTTGAGCGGTTCGGGAAGCAGCGCGCTGGATTGCTGCGCTATGCGCACGGCGAGTCCCTGCGGATCGGAAAGCAGTGCGTAAGGAGTGCTGGTGTAGCCCGCAAGCGGCAGCGCGACGCTGGCGTCGAAGTCACCTAGACGTCTAGGTTGATCAAAAGAATTTTCTTTGCTCTGGCCGTTCAGAAGGTTGCGCTCATCCCGCAGCAGTTGAATAACATTCGGTGTGCGGATGGTCATATCCGCGGGATTCGTGCCGTCGAGGAACGGAATCTTGAAAGCAATGTGATTGCCGATCGAGAAAAGCATCGGCTTTGTGTTGGCGGGATCGGAATGGGTGACGTATTCTATGGTCAAGTGACCACCCGAGAGTTCGTAGATGGCATCCAGTTTGAACGCGAATGGATAACTCGGCCGGGTCTGGTCCGAATCGCGCAGTTCGAGCGTGACGCGGGCGCTCGAATTCGTGGCGGTGCGGCTTACTTCTTTCCAAGGCAGCGATTTCGCGAAGCCATGGCAAGGCATTGGATAGGTCTGACCATCTAAAACATAAGAGCCCATGCCGCAGCTTTGTTTGGGGATGGTTCCCACTGGGTACTGCACGCCGGTAGCCGGCCAGAGAACCGGTCCTTTTCCAGGGAAGCCTTGGTTCGCGGAATAATCGCGGCCGTGATAGAGCAGTTCAATCCAGCCACCATTGCGGCGCACGCGAAAGCTGCTTAGTTCGCCGCCGGCTTGGGGCGCCACCGCGGCTTCGATGCCGGCGTTGTTATCGCGCAAAACGATCAGCGGGGCTTCGTCCGCTACTTCATAGCGGCTCTGACTCCAGGCGATGGAACTAAGTGCGAGAACGAAGAGGAGTTTCATTTCTTGTCAAAAAGCGCGAAGCTGATGAGGTCGGCTCCCGCGCTGAGAGCCACGTATTGTTTACCGTTCAAGCTATACGTAATGGGGCCGGCGTTGAGCCGCTGACCGGTGTTGAAATGCCAGAGAATCTTGCCGGTCTTGGCGTCCATGGCCGTGAACTGACCTTCGTAATCGGCCGAAAAAACAAGGCC
>DATHIZ010000516.1:0-8697 GCA_035316385.1 Bryobacteraceae bacterium
CGGTCGATTCCGTCAACCGGTAGGCTGCTCCGAAGCGCGGCGCCAGATACGTTAGCTTGTTGTTCATGCCCATATTCTGGGGGTTGCCGCCCACGCCCGCGATGACCAGCGTATTGTTCGACGGCTCATAGTTCGAAAAGCCGCCGGGAAACTGCGGTGTGTAGGGCGGGTATAGTTCCCAGCGGATGCCCAGGCTCAACGTCAGCTTGGGGCTGACGGTCCAGCGGTCTTGTACGAAGCTGAAGAATTGCTTCCCGCGGAGCGATGGGAAATAGGTTGAGAGGTCGCGCCCAGCCTGGCTGGGTAAGTCCAAAAGGAAGCTGGCCAGGTTGTTCAGATTGGAGGTGGCGGAGGAGCCAGTTCCCACATTCAAAGCCGTTTGTCCGGCGCTAAAGGTGTACAGGCCGCGCGGGCTGTAGGTCTGCAATTGCAGTAACGCATCGCGAATGCTGCGGAAATCCACCCCGAACTTGATGGTGTGGTTGCCCAGGATCTTTGTCCAGATGTTCGAAACATCGATGTTTGCTTCCGCGCGGGTCCAGGGCAGGCTGGCGCTATATCCGATAAAAGGATTGGTAGTGCTGCCCGCCGAGTAAAACGTACCCAGGTTGATGCCGACAATGCCGCTCGTGCTTCTGTCCAGATTGATGCCGGGAATGCCTAGCGCCGTGCTTGCGTTAGTCCCGTAATCGGTCTGAGTTGCGACGTTGTTGTAGTACGCCACGCCCGCTCGGAACTCGGCCAGCAGCGTTGGTGTAAACACGCGATTGTAGTTGATCCCGCCGCTGAATGTTCGCTGCAGGCCGGTGCCCGCGAACGCGCCTTGCGCCACGCCGCCCGCCGCTCCGAAAGCCGGGGCCTGATTGATCAACGGGCGCGAATAGCTCAACCGCACACTGATACGATCCTTATCCGTGGCGTTGTAATCCACCTTGGCGTCAAATGACGTCGTGTCTTTGCTGAAGGGCAACAAGGCAAAGTAGTTGTTCGTCCCGTTCGTGCTGGGCTGATTCGGCGCCGGCACCAGCCCGAGCAGCGCTGCTGAAGTGGGATTGATGCGGCTGGTCGGAATGACATTGTTCGCAAATGCGGTTCGACCGGTGCCATTCGCGTTGCCGGTTGCTGGGTCGTAAATCGTAGCCGGGCCTGCCAGGTTTCCCCCGATCTGCGCCCGCGTCGGAACCGTCAGCAAATTAGTATTGGCCTCATGATCCGTGATGCGCAGAATGTCGCCGAAATAGAACAGCTTGTTCTTAATGATGGGCCCGCCAACGTTTCCGCCAAAGTAGTTGTAGGCGAGATGCCCCACCGAGGCGTTGAAGAAACTGCGCGCATTCATCGAGCTGTTTTGCAGAAATTCGTAGGCAGAGCCATGAATTCCGTTGCTGCCCGATTTTAGAATCACATTGGCTACCGCGCCGCTTGCGCGGCCCAACTCCGCGTCAAAGTTGCTCGTCGACACATCCACGGTTTGGATCGCCTCGATGGGTGGCACGATGATCTGCAGAAGGCCGGTACGCTCGTTATCATCGATGCCCTCTATCTGGTAGTTGTTGCCCATCCGCATCTGCCCGTTCACTTGGGTTTGCAGCGAACTGGCCGCGTTGAAGAAATTCGAATGCTGAAAATTGGCCCGCGTAGTTCCAGGCACAAGGTTCAAAAGGCCTTGAAAATTGCGTTGACCGGTGGTGGGCAAGTTCGCCGTCTGTGCCTGTGAAATACTCACCGATGTATCCGCCCGGTCCGTCTGCAGCGGCGGCGGCGCGGTGGTCACCTCCACCGTCTGCGAAAGGTTGCCCGGCTGCAGCTGCACATCAACGCGCGCAGTCTGGTTTACCGCCACCATGATGTGTTGGCGGATTTCCTTCTTGAAACCCTCCAGTTCCACATCTACCCGGTAATCCCCTTGGGGTACGTTTGGAAACGTGAAATTGCCGCTCGCGTTCGTTGCGCCCACGCGGCTCACGTTCGTGTTGATCTCTGTCAGCGTGACTTTTGCGTTCGTCACAACCGCGTCTGAGCTGTCGATGACAGTGCCCAGAACCGTCCCAGTAACTGCTTGGCTAAGGGAAACGGCCCTAAAAATGAAAATGAGCGCTACAAACGCGCACATCGTACGTAGATGTCGGAACATGGTAGACCCCCTTTGGCGCCGCTAACTCCTTAACGGCGTTTTCACGATTATATCCGAGTAAATTACAGTGGGAAGTGCATGCGCAATTTTCTCGACCTAACCGGTACATCGGCTCTTATCACCGGAGCTTCCTCGGGCATAGGCGCCGCTACCGCCAAGTGCTTCGCCGAACTTGGCGCGCGCGTCGCTATCGGCTACCACCGCAACGCCAAAGGCGCCAAAGCAATTCAACAGCAGATTGAAGCCGCCGGCGGCCATGCCGTCGCCCTTGAAGCCGACGTGCGCCAACCTTCTCAGATCCGGCAACTCATCGAGCAGACCGTCTCCCAACTGGGCCCCATCGATATTTTGGTGAATAACGCCGGGACGCTTATCGAGCGTTTGACTTTCGACAAGATGACCCAAAAACTCTGGGACGAAGTCATCAATCTCAACCTCACCAGCGCCATGCTCGCCGCGCAGGCCGTCGCCCCGGCTATGACGCAGCGCCGCACTGGCAGCATTATCAACATCGTTTCCATCGCCGGCCGTAACGGCGGAGGTCCTGGAGCCGGCGCTTATGCCACGGCCAAAGGCGGCCTCATCACGCTGACAAAGGCATTGGCCAAAGAACTTGCGCCGCACAATGTCCGCGTGAACGCCGTGTCGCCGGGCGTCATCGATACCCCCTTCCACGAAGTGCATTCCACGCCTGAGATGATCGCCAACTTCGTAAAAGCCGTTCCCATGGGACGCGTGGGCACGTCCGAAGAAGTAGCCACCGTAATCGCCTTTCTCGCCTCAAACGCCGCCGCTTACATCACGGGCGAAACGATTGAAGTCAATGGCGGCCAGCTCATGCTTTGAGCTCATCCCCGAGCAAAAGAAGAAAGGATAACGATGGAACACGATAAAGCTTTGCGGGATCATTTACTCTACCTGCTGGAGGATCATGGCGCTCACGCGGATTTTGACCAGGCGGTCAAAGACATGCCGGTGCATCTTCGTGGAAAACGCCCGGAAGGCATTCCGCATTCACCCTGGGAACTTCTGGAGCACCTGCGCATTACGCAATGGGACATTCTCGAATTCAGCCGCAACCCCAAACACGTTTCGCCCGAATGGCCGGCGGGCTACTGGCCGCCTTCACCCGAACCCCCGGACGAAAATGCCTGGGAAAAGAGTGCGGCAGCGTTTCGAGCCGACCTGAAAGCCATGGCCAAGCTGGTAGCTAACAAATCGACTGACCTGTTCGCGCGCATTCCGCACGGCGATGGACAAACGATTCTACGCGAGGCCTTGCTGCTGGCGGATCACAATGCGTATCATTTAGGACAGCTCGTCCTGGTGCGGCGTTTGCTCGGTGCCTGGGAATAACTGTAAGACTGGTTGCATGCCCTCGCAATCCACTCGACGTGCATTCATCGCTGGCGGCGCGCTAGCAGGCGGCCTGACCGTCGGCGGTGTCATTGCCGCAGTGGGCTTTCCCAATCTCTTCACCAAAGGCACCGCGATCCGTCTTGGCGGTCCCGTCTTCCTCGATTCGGATGACCCTGCTGCGCTCGCACGCGAGCACCGCCGCCTCGGGTACACCGCAGGCTACTGTCCACAAGTGAAAATATCGGATACCGCCCGTATCCGTGCAATAGAAAAAGCGTTCTCTTCCCAACGGGTGGTCATCGCCGAAGTCGGCGCTTGGAAGAACATGCTGGAGCCGGATCCGTTCACGCGAAAAGAAAATCTGGCGTATGTCACTGAGCGCTGCGCTGTGGCCGACGCGGTAGGCGCGCGCTGCTGCGTGGACATTGCCGGCACCTACAACCCGGAGGTGTGGTACGGCCCAAATCCCAGGAATCTATCAAAGGAGTTCTTTGAGGCTACTGTCGCCAATTGCCGCCACGTGATCGACTCTGTGAAACCGAAGCGCACCAAATTCACCATAGAAATGATGGGCTGGAGCATCCCTGACGGGCCGGATTCTTACTTAAGACTAATCCGGGCGGTTGACCGCCCCGCCTTTGGCGTTCACATGGACGTCTGCAATGGTGTCAATAGTCCTAGGCGCTTCTACGAAAATAGCGCGTTCATCGGTGAATGCTTCTCCGTGCTCGGTCCTTGGATTACGTCGTGTCACGCCAAAGATCTAGCCTGGATCACCGAACTTAATATCCACTTCCAGGAGGTGGTCCCTGGCAAAGGCCAGATCGACTATGCCCGTTATCTGTCGGAACTGAGCCGGCTCCCCGGGCATGTCCCGCTCATGTTGGAGCACCTGAAAACTCCTGAAGAATATCAGGCCGGTGCGCGTTACATCCGCCGCATCGGCTCCAGCCGCGGCCTCACTTTTCTCTAACCCCGCACCGTTGGGACGGAAAATACTTGACGCTGGATACGGCGTGGGATAACATGTCAGCATGCGACATGTTGCGGAGCGGAATAAGCCGGAGAAAAGCAAGCCTCTCAGTGAACCGGTTGTGTTGATTCTCGCAAGCCTTGCGCAGGAAGCCCGTCATGGCTACGCGCTGCTGTCCGACATCGAGAAGCTGAGCGCAGGGCGTGTCCGCCTCAGCACCGGCACGCTTTACGGAGCCATCCACCGCCTGCTCGACGATCAATGGATCGAGCGATTCGAGCAAGAGGATTCCTCACGCGATAAACAGGCCTACCGCCTCACAAAGCTAGGCCGGAGGCAACTCGAATCTGAGATCGCGCGGCTGCGCCACCTGACGCAAAGTGCCGCGGCTCGCCTGCAGCCAAGGGAAAGCTGAATGTACCTCCTTGCGTGTTATCGAATACTGCTCGGAATATACCCGAACGAATTTCGACGGCAGTTTGCGGATGAGATGCTCCATGTCTTCGAGCAGCGGGCGCGCGAGCGCTTCGCCATGGGGAAAACTGCGTCCCTCGTCTTCATAGTTCGTGAATTTTTCAGCATAGTGAAAGGAGCACAAATGATGTGGATAGAAAAGATTGAAAAAAAGAATAAGACACAAACGGCGGCAAACATTCAGGAAGCTGACTTGACCGTCTCAGAGATCCAGAAACTGCGTGACGCTGCCGTCAGCAAGATGGTCCACGCGATTGCCACGCACGACTTTCCCGGCGCGCGCCGTTACTCGGAGGAGGAGGCTCGCCTGCAGGCATTGATCCGGTGAGGGTGGGGCAGACGGTCGTGCCGTCTGCCGGCCAAATGAGTCACAGCGCGTATCTCTCTCATTCAATTGCGTTTAACTCTAAGCTGTTTTTTTCCGCATGTTAGCCTGGAAGTAGATATCTCAAACACACCGCCGCCCGGCCTGCCATGGCCTACGCGGCGGTTCTTGTTTTCAAAGACATACAGGAGCCAACATGCAACACCGACCCCCCGCGCAACACCTCGCTCTCTACCTGTGCTACCAGACCACGCACGAACGCGCCTTCCACGAAGCGCGCGCGACCCTGCTAAAGCTCAGAGTCGAGAGAGAAAAGCTGCACTTTGGCTTCGTTTCGCAAAAACGCTGGGAAGCCGCCTGAAGGAGCCACTATGACCATTCGCTGCGGCATGTCCGGTGACACCGTCAAATCAATCCAGCAACTACTAAGCACGCTGAATCTTTATACCGGTCCAATCGATTCCCTCTTCGGCGGCGGCCTGGAATCCGCCGTCAAGAACTACCAGAAGCAGCACGGCCTCACGCCATCCGGATTGGTGGATTCCGCTACCTGGATGCAACTGTTTCCCGGCCAACCCGTCCCTGTTTCGCCGCTGGCCGGCCAACCGCTAGCCGGCCGTTGCCTGGCCCTTACAGGCTCATTCGAAACCGGAAAATTTCCTCCCGATTGTTTTTGCGGACTCACTGGCGATTTTGACGGCCAGGGCATCAGCTTTGGGGCCCTGCAATGGAACATCGGACAAGGCACCCTGCAGCCGCTGCTCAAGCAAACATTCGAACAACATCCGGCCGTCGCGCAAAGCATTTTCCACGAGCATTTGGACACGCTCCAATCGCTCGCAAACGCTTCCTTGCCCGACCAGTTGGCCTTCAGCCGTTCCATTCAGGCGAAAGGCCGCATATTGGAACCCTGGCGAGGCATGCTCACGGCTCTCGGCCGCGCCCCCGAAAACTGGCAGATTCAGACGAATCACGCCGCAAAATCTTATCGAACCGCTCTGCAACTCTGCACTCAATTTGGACTTGCCTCCGAGCGCGGCGTCGCGCTCATGTTCGACATCATTACGCAAAACGGCTCTATCCGTTCGATCGTGAGGGCGCAAATCCTGGCTGACTGCGCGAGCCTCCCGTCCGGCGATGCGGGCAGCGAAGTCGCTAGAATGTCCAGCATCGCAAACCGTGTAGCCGCATCCTCCAACCCCAAATACCGGGACGACGTCCGCACTCGAAAATTGCTCATCGCCACCGGCCAGGGTGTCGTTCACGGCATCGCGTATGATCTGGCCGGCGACTTCAGCCTCACGCTGAATCCGTACTCCACGTCAAGCGCAGCCTAAGTGAGACCATAAAAAAAATAGTATTTCAGGATTAAATAATGGCTACAGCAGCAAACCCATACGCGGGTTATCTAGGAAAAAAAGACGCATTGACTGTTCTGGACGAAACGCCCGGGCTTTTGACCGGATGGGCCCACAAAATCGGGCCGTCCGGCCTGCGGGAGAGCTACGCTCCAGGCAAATGGAGTGGCGAGACACTCCTTTGCCATCTGACCGATTGCGAAATCGCTTTCGGGAACCGTTGGCGGCAGGTAGTGGCAGAACCGAAAATCGTCATCCAGCCCTTCGATCAGGAATTGTGGGCGAAACAGTACACTGATCTGGATAAGACCGCTGCGCTGGATGTTTTTACGTTCTTGCGCCGCTGGAATCTAAACTGGCTAAAAGCCTTGCGCCCGGAAGCTTTCGCCACGCAGGTCACTCATCCGGAGCGCGGACTGGTCACTTTGCAAATGCTGCTCAATATCACGGCTGGGCACGATCTGAATCATTTGGAGCACTTCAAACTTCTGGCCGCGAAAACGGGCAGCGCGCTTTGAGCGCAAAGCCAGCCGTGCGCGTTTCGCGTGTGTCCCTCAAAAGCGCGATAGGGCGTGTCGCCCGGCTGGCCATCCCGGTAGCTCTCGCTGAATTAGGCTGGATGGCCATGACCACCGTCGACACGATTATGGTCGGCCATCTGGGGGCGCCGGCTATCGGTGCCATCGGTGTTGGCAGCAGCGTCTATTATTCCGTTGCCATCTTCGGCATGGGATTGCTGCTCGGGTTGGATACGCTGGTTTCTCAATCGCACGGCGCGGGAGATCGCCTCGATACTCATCATTCGCTGGCGCAAGGCGTCTATATGGCGCTGTTCATCGGCGTGCCCCTGACCATGTTGTTCGCGTTCGTGTCGCCTGTATTCCGCTGGCTCGGCATCAATAGTGAAGTCAGCGCGCTGGCGGGGCCGTTCGTCAGAACGCTGAGCCTCGGAACCCTGCCGCTGCTATTTTACGGTGCATTCCGGCGTTATCTGCAAGGCATTGGGCACGTGCGCCCGGTGATGTTCGCGCTCATCAGCGCGAATCTTGTGAACTGGTTGGCCAACTGGCTATTGATCGATGGCCACTGGGGTTTGCCTGCTCTCGGCGTGGTCGGTTCGGCGCTGTCCACCTGTTTGGCACGTCTGTACATGGCCGCCACCTTGCTCTTTGCCATCTGGTTGTTCGAACGCGGAAACGAGCGCGCCTTTCGAAGCCTTATCCGTCCTCCCCATGCCCAGCGTTTGCTGCGCTTGCTCAGGTTGGGTTTTCCCGCTGCGGCGCAAATCGCCTTGGAAATCGGTGCATTCGGCGCGGCGGCTATACTGGCCGGCCAGCTGGCTCCCGAAGCGCTGGCGGCGCACCAGATCGCCCTGAACTGCGCTGCTCTCAGCTTTATGGTGCCGCTCGGAATTTCTTCAGCCGCGGCTGTGGCAGTGGGCCAAGCCATCGGCCGGAACGAACCCGTGGAAGCCCGGCGCAGTGGATACATCGCCATCGGCCTCGCCTGCGCGTTCATGTTCTGCACGGCTATCCTCTTCTGGGCATTCCCCAGGCAGATTCTCGGAGTCTACACGAGCGACCCGACCGTCCTCCGGTTGGGCGTCAGTCTCCTGGCCATCGCTGCCGCCTTTCAGTTATTCGACGGCATCCAGGCAACCACCACTGGAGCCTTGCGCGGGGCGGGGAATACGCGCACCGCAATGCTCGCCAACCTGTGCGGCTATTGGGTGTTTGGGCTGCCCATCGGCTATGTCCTCTGCTTCCGCTATGGATACGGAGTAATCGGTCTCTGGTGGGGCCTAACGCTTGCGCTGATTGCCATCGCCGCTGTGCTTCTACTAACTTGGAGAAAAGTCCGAATCCAATAACAAGAAGAGCGGCTGTGGCCATTGGCCGAGCCGCCCTTCTTTCCTTACTGGTTGTTAGTTAGCGCCTTACCGGTGGCCGCCACCGCCACTCATATGGCCGCCGCCCATTCCACCGGCAAACCCGTGGACCGCGGGACCGCCCCGGTAACCGCCGACGAAGCGCCCGCGGCCATAGAATGCCGGCCCGTATCCTAGCCCGGCATA
>DATHIZ010000517.1:0-8698 GCA_035316385.1 Bryobacteraceae bacterium
GTCGTCGTCGAGGTACCGCCGGTGTCAAAAAACTCGTCCGCCGAGAATGGGGCGACTCACGTTGTCGTTCCGGCGTCCATCTGATAGACCGCAACCATTGTCGAGGATGGCGGTTGAGGTGTCGCGGACGCTTCATTCGACTTACCAGACACGCCTGCGCTGTTGACTGCCGCTACTGTGTAGTAGTAAGTGGCGCCTCCCATAACAGCCGTATCAACGAAGGCCGGTGCGGCGATGCCAGTGGCGACCGGTGTCGACGCCTCTGCTCCGGGCGAAGTGCCGCGATATACGTTGTAAGACGTTGCTCCGGTACTCGCGCTCCATTTGAGAGACACCTGGCCCGTTCCGGCAGTCGCTGTGAGAGCTGTGGGCACCGGAGGAATGGCGACTCCGGCTATGGGCGTTGCCGAAACTTCGGTAGATTGAGCGGAGGAGGCGGAAGCGGCTACGGCCTGGACCGTATAGAAGTAGGTGACTCCATCAGTCAGGCCGACGTCGGTAAAGGTTGTGGCGGTAACGTTCGCCGCAATGGGCGAGGTTCCCTCTCCGTGGGCGCTTGTGCCGCGAAACACGTTATAGGAGACCGCGCCAGAGGTGGCCGTCCAGTTGAGAACTACCTGCCGGTCGCCCGCAGTGGCGGTGAGCCCCGTGGGCGGTTGCAGCGGGGTTCCAGAAGCGGACCCGGCGGTGTTTATGATTTCAATGCCGCTGATTTTGGGTTGGTTTGCAGTGCCGGATGTAAAAGAGAGAACGATGCTGCCGGCAGCAGTGGCGTTCGTAGTTGCCGGAACGACAAGGGCAATGTCCTTTCCGCCTGCGGAGGGCGACAATATCGAAGTTGGTGAGGAGCGGAATGCCGTTGACTGCCACGTTGAAGAGGCGTTGACCCGGCTGTGAAAAGAAGATTTCGGCAAAATGCAGCCGGACCAGATACGGTGCGTTCGGCGTAAGGTTCGGAAAAGTATACGTAAACTGACCGCTATTGTGCTCCGTTTGATAGACCGGTACGGGAGCAGGATCAATCACACCCACAGTCGAAATTGGATCGTTGACCGGAGCGCCGGCTCCTCCGCCAGTGAAGAACTGGTCCGCAACAAAGGGACTTGCGGCGCCGCCGCCACCGCGCACCTGATAGACCGGCATTCCCGTTACTGGTGTTCCTGGCGTGGCGCTAATTTCGTTGGACGGATCGGAAACAGCACCGGAAGCGCTGCTTGCCGTTACCGCGTAAAAGTACTTCACTCCGTTCGTAACGGTGTTATCAACAAAACCGCCCGCTTGGATTCCGTTTGCGATCGGGGTTGCCGCTGCCGCGTCGGGCGAAGCACCGCGGAGAACGGTGTAATTGGTGGTTCCACTACTTGGATTCCACGCAAGCGACACTCGACCGTCACCGGGAATTGCCACGAGATTGTTAGGGGCTGGCGGAGGCAAGAGACCTAGCCGTCCGTAGGCGAAAACAGCGCCGGAGGACGATGCCATATAAACGACTCCGTTCGCCACGGTTGGCGGCACCCATTTAGCGGTGGATCCAAGGCCATCGCGTCCCTGGTTTTGGCCTGAGTTCCACAGTTCATTGCCGAGATTCGAGGCGTCATAAGCGTGGAGAGCGCCATTCGAAGCGGCCGCCCACAGAATCCCCGTCCCCGCTGTGCTGCCATTTGAGGAGATGGAAAGAGACCCATTACCGCTGGTGTTCGCAGTAACCGATACCGGAGTAGTATTCACGTGACCGTTTTGCAGTTGGTAGGCCCTGGCGGGATCTCCACCGCCGCTCCAGAGGTAAATAGTGGGTCCCGTAACCGGCGAGTTCCAGTAAACCGGGCCGCTACGAAGCTGCCTGGCAAACCCCTGGAATTCCTGCAAGACGTTATCCGTGCTGGGATCGAAATGCCCCATGCGACCTCCACCGCCCGTCCAGAGCGCTCCGAGCCCTCTTGTGTTGTCGATGTTCGCGTCGTCCTGGCTAACAGAAAAAACATACCGTTGGACGTTCATATCCGAGGCGTCATAGCCCATGATCCAGCCGTGGTAGTTGCCGTTGTCTCCATGAGAAGCCCAAGCAATATACACAGATCCGTTGGCAAGGGCCAGGGCTGGACGTTGATTTTGAATTGTGGATTGAACGTGAATCCCGCAAACGTGGCCGTGATCTCCTGTGGCTGCCGAGTTTGTCGGAACCCGAAATCACATCAACGGCACGGAGGATTTGATGCAGCGATCCATCGGTGTTCTTCGTCCGATCGACGAGATAAAGCGTATCTGTTGCCGGATCTATAACTGGTGTCCCGATAATGCCAACCGGGCCGACGATATCAGTGCTCGTGCTGAGGTCGGCCGCATCCGGAGGAGTGCCGAAGTTTTTCCGCCATAATTGAGCCTCACTCAGCGCATCGAATGCGTAGAGGCTATTCGCGGCAGTAGCGACAAAGAGGACATTACGCACTTTCCCAGCGATATTCAGGTTTGGAAGATAGAGGGGCTGCACGAATATCAGTCCGTCGACCGGCATGGAAAACAATTTTCCAAACGTATTTTGATTTACATTGGAGACAATCAGGGTCGTCTCTTTTGTGTTAGCGCCTGTTCGCGACAAATCATTGTGCCAGGTAGTTACGCTCACCTGTGCCGTTGCCGCCGAAGAAAGCAATGTGACTCCAAGCCAGACGGCGTAACAGATCGACGCAAGCCATGAAGGGCCATGGACTCCCATCCGGTCGTTGTTATATCTCATGTTTGTATCTCAAATTATGATTTTTCAGGCTAGTAACAAACATCATGGAATTTGTTACAGGTGAGCCGGTAACTGTTGCGGCCGAATGAATCAATTGAAAACAATGTGAATAAGGAAACACATATGTCCGATGTAAGTCCACGTTATTTCGTCCTTTATGGGCCCGTCTTAGAAACTGGAAGACGACATTGTACTTCCTGGGCCGATGTAAAGACACTACTGCCGCCGAATTATTCCTGACCAGATGGTATAAATCTAGCAGTGCGTAAGTTGTCTTTAGATCAAGGCGATGGAAGTACGTAATTTAGCGGGTGGGATAGCGCTGGCGTCAGCACATACGCGAGTTGCCAGCGCACGAGTAAAGCTGAGCGGCGCCATGCTCAGAGGCGAAGGATCTAATTTAGACCTGTTTAGCGCTCGCGCCAGCTTCCAACAAGGTAATCGCGATTCATGGCGGCGATCACTTCGAGCGGAATTTCTTTTGGACACACTCCGGTGCATTCGCCGATGTTGGTGCAGCCGCCAAAGCCTTCCTCGTTCATTTGCGTCACCATATGGACAGCGCGCCGGTCGCGTTCCGGCCGGCCTTGCGGCAGGATGCCGAGGTGAGCGATCTTGGCGCCCGTAAACAATGCAGCGGACGCGTTGGGACACGCCGCCACGCAGGCGCCGCAACCAATGCAGGCAGCCGCATCCATGGCGCGGTCCGACTCTTCCTTTGAGACGGGAATGGCATTGCCGTCCGGAGCGCTGCCAGTGGAAACCGAGATATAGCCGCCGGAGGCAATAATGCGGTCAAAAGAAAGGCGGTCCACCACCAGGTCTTTGAGTACTGGGAACGCTTTGGCGCGCCAAGGCTCCAGCACTAGTTCTTGCCCCTCTTTGAAATGCCGCATGCTCAACTGGCAAACGGTGGTGGCGGGCAGCGGGCCGTGCGCCACGCCGTTAATCATAAAGCCGCAGGAACCGCAAATGCCTTCGCGGCAGTCATGTTCAAACGCGATCGGCACCTCGCCCTTTTCGATCAGCTGTTCATTCAGCACGTCTATGCATTCCAGCATCGACATATCGGGGTCGGCTTCGACCGGATAACTTACAAACCTACCCGCATCGGAACGCCCAGTCTGGCGCCAGACTTTTAGCGTGATCCGCATCTATTTGTAGCTCCTCTGGCTGGGGTGAACATATTCGAATTCGAGCGGCTCTTTCGAAAGCTCCGGATAATTACCGTAGCCGCGATAGCCCCAGGCTGCCACATAAGAAAAATCGTCGTCGTCGCGCTGCGCTTCGCCCTCGGGCGTCTGATATTCCTCACGGAAATGGCCCCCGCAGGATTCGTTGCGTTCGAGAGCATCAATACACATCAACTCTGCCTGCTCAAAGAAATCAGCCACGCGGCCGGCCTTCTCCAGGCTTTGATTCAGGTCCTCGCCCGAGCCCGGAACGTTGACGTTTTGCCAGTATTCATCACGCAGGGCACGAATCTGTTCAATAGCGGCAGTGAGACCGGCCGCGTTGCGTGACATGCCGCAGTAGTCCCAGACAATTTTTCCCAACTCGCGGTGATACGAATCCACGGTGCGCTTGCCTTTGATGTTGAGCAGTTTCTGAATGGTCTGCTGCACGCAGGCAACGGCGTTTTTCACTTCGGGATGCGCGTCGCTCACTTTGTCTAGTTTGTTGGTTGCCAGGTAATCGCCAACCGTGTAGGGAATGATGAAGTAGCCATCGCTGAGTCCCTGCATCAGCGCGCTGGCGCCCAGACGGTTGGCGCCGTGATCGGAAAAGTTTGCCTCGCCGGCCACAAATAAGCCGGGAATCGTACTCATGAGATGGTAATCCACCCACAGGCCGCCCATCGTGTAGTGGATGGCCGGGTAAATCCGCATAGGGACTTTATACGGATTTTCGTCGGTGATGCGCTGGTACATCTCGAATAAGTTGCCGTAGCGCTCTTCGATCGTTTTTTTACCGATACGGCCAATCGCATCGGCGAAATCCAAATAGACACCTAATCCGGTTGTCCCTACGCCGCGGCCTTCGTCGCAAACCGCTTTGGCATTTCGCGAGGCGACGTCGCGCGGCACCAGGTTGCCGAAACTGGGGTAGCGGCGTTCCAGGTAGTAATCGCGCTCCGGTTCGGGAATCTGATCGGGCGATCGCTTATCGCCTTTCTTCAGTGGCACCCAGATGCGGCCGTCGTTGCGCAGCGATTCGCTCATCAGCGTGAGCTTCGATTGATAGTCTCCCGAAACCGGGATGCACGTGGGGTGGATTTGCGTGTAGCAGGGATTGGCGAACAAAGCTCCGCGTTTGTGCGCCCGCCAGCAGGCAGTCACATTAGAACCCTTAGCGTTGGTGGACAGGAAGAAGACGTTGCCATAGCCGCCGGTGCCCAGGACGACGGCGTCGGCAAGATGCGTTTCGATGCTGCCGGTAACCAGGTTGCGAGTCACGATGCCCCTCGCGCGCCCATCAATGACGATGAGGTCCAGCATTTCGGTACGCGGAAACATGGTGACGGTGCGGGCTTGCACCTGGCGTTCGAGCGCCTGATAGGCGCCGAGCAGCAACTGTTGACCCGTCTGGCCGCGAGCATAAAAGGTGCGCGAGACCTGCGCCCCGCCGAAGGAACGGTTGGTGAGCGCGCCGCCGTACTCACGGGCAAAGGGCACGCCCTGCGCTACGCATTGGTCAATGATGTTTACGCTGATCTGAGCCAGGCGGTACACGTTGGCTTCGCGCGCGCGGAAATCGCCGCCCTTTACGGTGTCGTAAAAGAGCCGGTAGATGCTATCGCCGTCGTTCTGGTAGTTCTTAGCCGCGTTGATACCGCCCTGCGCGGCGATCGAGTGCGCGCGCCGGGGCGAATCCTGAAAGCAAAAGCACTTTACGTGGTAGCCGAGTTCACCCAGCGTGGCGGCGGCGGCGCCCCCGGCCAAGCCGGATCCCACCACAATGATGGAATGCCTGCGTTTGTTGGCGGGATTGACGAGCTTTAAGTCAAACCGCGCTTTGTCCCATTTCTGTTCAATTGGACCAGAGGGAATGCGAGAGTTTAATTCCATTTCTTTTTTTGACCGATACCGCTACTTGACAAGCCCTAGCAAGACACTGATGGGAATAGAGATGAAGCCGCCTACAATGACGATGGCAAAAATCGCTGCTCCCTTTTTCAGCAGCGGAGTGTGACTCGGGTGGTTGAAGCCGAGGGACTGGAACATGCTCCAGGCGCCATGCCGGATGTGCAGGCCGAGCAGCAGCATGGAGAAGATGTACCAGGCCGAGACGTACCAGACCGAGAAGCCCGCCACCATGTTGTGATACACCTCGCCGTCTTGGAAATCGGCTCCGGGGTGCACCACGCCGGCAGTGAACTGCAGCAGGTGGAAGATGATGAACGCCAAAAGGATAGGACCGCTCCAGTACATCGTGCGGGAGGCATAACTGGAGGCTACGTTTTGCTTCTTGTTGTAGCCAACGGGGCGGGATTCCAGCTTCCGGGCAGCTAAGCCGATGCAGGCCCAAATATGGAGGCCCACCGCAGCCAGCAGAACGATTCGGACACCCCACAAAATCTCAGGAACGCTGCGGAGGAAGCGGCCATACGCGTTTATTTTTTCGGGGCCCTCATAAATCTGAAGGTTGCCAAGCATGTGGCCAATCACGAACGCAAAAAGGATAGCGCCGGTCAACCCCATTACGGCCTTCTTGCCATTGGTGGAGGCTAGAAAACGGGCTGGGTGGCTTGCTGGCGCGGTCACTACGGTTGTTGCCATGGAGCTGTTCTTACCTTAGAAAGAAGGATTCTTTCCCAATAGAACAGCTTACAACCCTGTGGAATAAAATCAGGATTTGATCATGCGGAAGCGAAGGTGCGTTTGCGAAATTCATCAAACGCAACCGCCGCTACGATGACGCCGCCGATCGTCACCTGCTGCCAGTAGGGATTAATGCCGAGAAGATCGCTGCCGTTCGACAACAGGCCTATGATGAAGGCTCCAATAAGAGTACCCACCACGCTACCTTCCCCACCCTGCAGACTGCCGCCTCCAATAACAACTGCTGCAATCGCCTGCAGTTCGTAGCCTTGCCCGGCGGTAGGTTGACCGGTCATGAGGCGCGAGGCTTCGACCATGCCCGCCAAGCCTGCCAGCAGCCCGGCGATGGCATAGACCGCGGTAAGATGAAACTGAATAGGAACGCCGGCATAGTAGGCGGCATTCTGATTGCTGCCGATGGCGAAGGCGTAACGGCCCAGCTTTGTATTTTCGAGCAGAAAGTGCATCAAGACCGCGCACACGGCCAGAACCCACAGCGAGAACGGCAAACCCAGCACGTTGGCATCACCGAGGAACGAAAAGGCATCGGGAATCTCATGCACCGGCAGCCCCTTCGAGATGACCAGGGCTAAACCGCGAAACGCTTCCAGCGTGCCGAGCGTAACGATAAACGGATTGATGCGCAACCGGGTAATCAGCACGCCGTTAAGAAGTCCGCACAGAATTCCGGTGCCGATGCCGATGCAGATGGAGAGCGGGATAGACAGGCCGGCCTTGATCGCCATGGTCCCGAAGAGCCCGCTCAGCGCCAGCGTGGAGCCGACAGAGAGATCGATCCCACCGGTGATGATGACGAGCGTCATGCCCAACGCCATGATATCGATGACCGCGGTCTGACGGGCGACGCTGGCCAAATTCACACTTGTCAAAAAGTGCGGAGTGGCGATAGTCAGGGCAATAGACAGGGCAATGAGGGTAGCGAAGGGCAGCAGACCTTGCAGGCGTTGCACTAAAGAGCCTCCATGGGCGCAGCGTCAGTGGGGGTAGCTAAATGCATGATTTGTTCTTGCGTGGCGTGGCCGGGCAGTTCGCCGGTCAGGCGGCCCTGCGCCATCACCAGTATGCGGTCGGCAACCTGGACCAGTTCCGGCAGCTCGGAGCTGACCATCAGCACAGCCGCGCCGGAGCGAGCCAGACGGTCCATCTCTTCGAACACTTCCTGTTTCGCGCCGACATCTATGCCGCGCGTCGGTTCGTCGAACAGAAACACCCGCGCACCCCGCGCAGCCCATTTGGCGATCACGATTTTTTGCTGGTTGCCGCCGCTCAGGCGTCCTGCGAGCTGGCGCGGCGTGCTGCACTTGATGCGGAGACGCTGGCGATACTCTTCGGAAAGACCGGCCTCGGCGGATTTGTTTAAGATACCGAAGCTGCAGACCCGGCCCAGATCGGGCATGGTGATGTTATGCGAGATGGAAAGCTTCAACGCCAGGCCATGATGCTGCCGGTCTTCGGGAATCAGCGCCACTCCGGAAGCAACGGCCTGCCGGGGATTTTTCGGCGTGACCGGTTTGCCGGCAATTTCCACAGTTCCGCTCTCAGCGGGATCCAGTCCGAACAGGACCCGGCAAAGCTCGGTACGGCCGGCGCCCATCAGCCCGCCCAGGCCCACAATTTCACCGGCCCGCAGGTCGAAGGAGATATCGCGCAAAAAGCCCCGGCACAGGCCTTTGACGCTCAGCAATATCTCGCCGGGCGCGACCGGCTCGCGGCGGTAAACGGCATTGACCGAACGTCCCACCATATGCTGAATCAACTGGTCGCGGCTTAACTCCTTGAGAGGGCTGCTGTGGACGGTGGCGCCGTCGCGGAGAACCGTGACGCGGTCACCGAGCGAGCGCAACTCCTCGAGGCGGTGAGTGATATAAATCACTGCGATCTTGCGCTGGCACAGTTCGCGAACCGCGCGGAACACTTCTTTCGTTTCCGTTTCCGAAAGCGAGGAGGTCGGCTCGTCGAAAATCAACAGGCTGGAGCCCTGGGCAACAGCTCGGCAGATTTCCACGAGTTGTTTACCGGCCGGGCTAAGCTTGCCAACCAGTGCTCTCGGATTGATCCGGAAGCCGCGTTCGGAGATGACTTGCGCGGCTTTTTCGACTATGGCCCGGCGCTGCACCCAGCC